>JAMCQF010000079.1 GCA_023379605.1 Actinomycetota bacterium | reverse complement strand
CTCCAGGCAGCCACGTGATCCACAGGAGCATCGCCGACCATTGGGGACCACTGTCATATGGCCTATGTGCCCGGCATTTCCGGTGCGGCCTTCAAGCAGCCGCCCGTCTAGGACTATGCCCCCCCCAACTCCAGTAGACACGACCATGGCTATATATGAGCTCTCGCCTGCGGCTGCTCCCCACCATCCCTCCGCCAGGGCTAGTGCCTTGGCATCGTTTTCCACGAATGTCTCCAGGGCGGTGTGGTCAGCCAAGCGATCTCTGAGTGGGAAGTCACGCCAGGCGGGGATATTGAGCGGTGATACCAGAGCACCCCCTGCAGACATCGGCCCTCCACAGCCAACACCGCATGCTACTAGCGAGGCAGCACCGGTGGTCTTTAGATCCACGGAGGGATGATTCCTAGCCGGCCAGTCATCTGCTCGGTCCGAGCTGGGAGTGCGAGCCAAACGCGAGCGCTCACCCTCGTGGTGGGGGAGCGCCGACGCAGAAGAACCAAGGAAGCTGGGGTCGCTTGCTTCGAATGCGGCGCGCACGCCATCTAGAAGGTGAGTGAGCGTCCCAAACAGCTCTTCTTGATCATTGGTGTGTGGAGTTGGAACTTGATTGGCCCAAGAGACCCTTCCAGTAGCATCTACCACAGCACCCGCCAGCTTGGTCCCGCCAATGTCCACTGCCAGGCAGGCAGGGAAGCTCACCTGCAACGGTCGCTTCTCAAAGACGTCTAAAGCTGAACTACTCGGTATTTTTCCGGAAGCGCTTTTGCAGCCGGGACCATCCCTCGTTGAGCACATGGCCAGCGCTATGGCCTCCAAGAGTGTGGGTCATGTCATGCCACCCGGCCCGGCCAAGCCTTCTTAGGTTCCGCTCGAAGAAGATGGCGGAGCCCAGCATGATCAGAAAACCGAGGAACCCTGCCACGACGCTCGATGAAAACGTCACGATCATGATCACCAGGCCCGCAACGAAGCCTAGAGCTGCCCATTTGCAGTTACGACCGGCATAGCGGTACACAGTCTCCGACCGCACCCTGTCCGCGAACTTAGGATCGTGCGCGTAGAGGGTCTGCTCCATTTCATGGAGAATTCGCTGCTCGTGCTCTGAGAGCGGCACCTTCTCCCCTCCTCGACCTCAGCCAAGCGGCCATTTGCCGCCTTTGTGCTATGACTAAATCTTCGCGCGTCGCGGCCGAGTTGACAACGCGTATGTGCCATTCAGCCAGCAAAATTTTTGTTTGCCCTGAAGCGGCTATGACAAAGGTGATCGGCCATCCTGACAGACCGGCAGCGCTTGGCTATCCGTCCTTATCATGATCTTCAAGTGGCCCCCACTGCGTCTCTCCTCGTCTCTTGAGCTCAAGCCCTCCTGCCCTCACAAGCGAGGCCGGACCGATTGCAGCTGAGCCAAACCGGTTACGCACAGCTTTCACCGTTCCTGCCAGGTCGTGGCAGGCACGGTTCCCCACCTCGGAGAAGAGCGGTAGCTGCACCTCTTGGTGCGCGCCCTCCAAAGCACTCACAGAGATACCAAGGAGCCTGATAGGAGCTTCGATGCCCGAGCTGGAAAGCAGGAAGTTGGCTGCGCGCCCTATCTGGATCGAGTCAGACACGGCTCGGTCGAGCATGGTTGCACGAGTCCTGTGGGAAAGATCTGCCAGTCTGAGCTTCAGCATCACCCTCCTTGCCGCCAAGCCCTCTTGGGACAGCCGATCCGCCACCGCATCTGCGAGTCTAACGAGTCGATTCTCCAAAAAAGCACGCTCGCCAGGTTCAGCCAGTCTGCAGTCAACAGCAAAGGTCTCCTCGTGACCGATGGACTTTGCCTGCCTGGTTGGCACCACTGGACGGTGATCCACCCCTCGAGCAAGCTCAAACAGGGTTCGCGCTGCCGCCTTGCCGACCTTTCTCTCCAGGGCCTGCAAGGGGATCTCCGCCAGCTCCGCCACGGTGCGGACTCCAAGCCCAGCAAGACGGCTGCCGGTAGTCGGACCCACCCCCCACAGGGCGTTCACGGGCAGGCGATGGAGAAAGTCAAGCTCACGTCCAGCAGGAACCACGAACACTCCTGCTGAAGGAGGCTTGGCCGCACGAGAGGCCAGCTTTGCAATGAGCTTGCTGGTGCCTACGCCCACCGAGCACCATAGCTCAAGCTTTTTGTGCACATGGGCCCTCAAGGCCCTAGCCAACTCCGGAGGCTCACCAAAAAGCCTCGCCGCACCCGAGACATCCAAGAACGCCTCGTCCAGCCCGATCGGCTCCACAAGCGGGGTATAGGAGTGGAGCACAGCGTGGAGAGAGGCACTCACCTCCTGGTACCTTCCGAAGCGCCCTGGCAGCACTACCGCATCTGGACATCTGCGCCTCGCTTCAGCCATCGCCATTCCAGAACGCACACCCCTTTCCCTTGCCTCATAGGAGCAGGAGGCAACCACCCCGCGTCCGCCTGTGCCGCCGACAAGAACCTCATGCCCGAAAAGGGAGGGATCGTCATGAATCTCCACTGCGGCGAAGAAAGCGTCCATGTCGACGTGAAGGATGCTTCCCGTCTGGCCAGCTCCAGCCCTAGAGGTTAAGACGTCTGAATCCCTCGGCAAAACCTACCCCCGCTTTGCGGCCGGCCTCCTCAGCCCTCCGGCGAACAGCCTGGATGGTCCAGTCGGATTGATCTACGAGCTGGCTGGCATGGCACCGCACCGACTGCTCCTTCAGGTCTATAGTCGAGGTCACGTCCACCCATGTGTCGGGCTCCAAAGTGCCTGTCATGTAAGCGGCCTTGACGCTGTGAGCCGGGCCAGCTTCGGGAAAGTACAAAGGCGATGCCGCCGCCGGAGCAGCAGCGTCCAACGCAGCCCATCCAACCACCCGATGATCACGGTGGTTGAAGTAGTCTTGGCCAAAGAACACAGCCGTAGGATCAGGACAAATCAGCACCTCTGGACGCAAACGCCGTATCCATCCTACAAGAGCAACGCGCAGATCACTCTCTTCAATCTCTCCGTCAGGGCTGCCAAGAAAGTAGGTGCCTGAGACGCCGAGGACCTTAGAGGCCGCCAGTGCTTCCTCAGATCTGGTAAGAGCCAGCTCTGCAGGGTCTGTACTTGCATCGCTAGAGCCTTTATCGCCCTTTGCACACACAATGACAGAGACCTCTGCTCCCCGCCGGGCCCAAAGAGCCAGGGTTCCACCACAGGCCACATCTGGATCGTCTGGATGGGCATACACCGCTACGGCACTGGTTGGAACCACCTCGAGCAGTTCAAAGAGAGCGGCCATCTAGTAGACCAAGTGCGATCGGCAGTTCACATCACGGCCTTAGGTGCCTCTAACATCTGAGCCGTTCCCACCTGCAACCAGATTGTCCAAACGCTCCAGCGTTGCCTCCATGGCAGCACGGTTCTTGGCGGGCACACCCATGAGCTCTAGAGCCGGCGGGAACAGAGCGTGAGACCAATCAAATGTCTCCCTAACTAGGGTGCTCTTTCCTCCATCGCGCGATTCAAGCTCGTAACGCCACACGTGCCTCCCGAAATGCCTCCAGGCGATCTTCCGGCCCTCTTCGAACTCCACTACGACGTTGCTTATCCTGTATGGCACTCCCATGCGCATGGACATTCCAAAGCGGGCACCCAGAGAAAGCCGGTCCGGCCCGCTCACCATCGATCTAACCGTCCCCGAGCCATCAAAATCCCGATGACGGCGGGGATCAGCAACAAGGTCGAAGATCACCTCTGAAGGAGCCGCTATGACCCTCTCCACGCTCTCTTTTCGCACCGGCAGGTTTGCACGCGCGCTCATCCCAGGAACACCTCCGCAACATCATGCAACAACTCCGGGTCTACGGTCTTAGCATTCCCCGACGCCTCGGCAAGCGAAACCCTTACTATTTTGCCAGCTTGAAGCGCAACCATAGTGCCGAATGCTCCGGTGTGCACCGAATCGATGGCTGCAACCCCGTAACGAGTGGCGAGCACACGATCGTAAGCTGTTGGTGTGCCTCCGCGCTGGATGTGGCCCAAGATCGTTACTCGAGACTCGAATCCAGTCCGTCTCTCTATCTCCTCGGCCAAAAGCGAGCCAATGCCGCCGAGCCGAATGTGGCCGAACTCATCCATGCCACCCGCTGGCGTGCCTCCCTGGCTACCACCCAACGCCAAGCCAGGAGAGTCTGATCTGGCGGATGCTCCTTCAGCTATCACTACAACTGAGGAAAATTTTCCACCGTTGTGCCTCTTGCGGAGCCGATCGCACACCTCGTCGATCTCGAAGGGCTCCTCGGGCACCAGGATCTCTGCTGCGCCTCCCGCTATACCTGCATAGGTAGCGATCCATCCCGCGTTTCTCCCCATCACCTCACAGACAATGACCCTGTGGTGGGACTCAGCCGTGGTGCGCAGCCTGTCTATGGCCTCAGTGGCTATCTGTACCGCAGTATCAAAACCGAATGTCATCTCAGTGCCAGAGAGATCATTGTCTATGGTCTTGGGAACCCCCACAATGGGTATTCCGCCTTCTTCCCACAGCCGCGCGGCGACGCCAAGAGTGTCCTCTCCCCCTATGGCAATGAGGGCATCCAGGCTATGGGAAGAAACAGTCTGGGAGATCCTATCCATGCCCCTATCGACGGAGAACGGGTTCGTCCTGGAGGTTCCCAAGATGGTCCCACCAACGGTCACCAACTCGCTGCTGGTGGCGCTGGCCAGGGCCATGGTGGAGTCCTCGAGCAGACCGCGCCAACCATCCAGGAAACCGACCACTTCGTCCCCGTAGCGGCGCTCCCCCTTGACAACGATAGCCCGGATCGCTGCGTTCAAACCCGGACAGTCTCCGCCGCCCGTTAGGACTCCGACATTCAGCCCGCGATCTCCGCTGCTCACCGGCGCTACCTCCTTGTTTTGCAAGCTGGCATCAAAGTTGACATCAGGAAAGCTCGCCCTTCTCCATACCGCGGTGCTTTGGCGCCGTAGCCTTGCTCAGCAATCCGACCTCTTTGTAGAAATCGTCGGCTTGCTCGAACTCCTTGTAAACAGACGCAAACCGGAGATAGGCCACCTCATCTATACCCCGCAGCCTGTCAAGCACCTCCAAGCCTATCTGCTCGCTTTTGACCGCAGGACCGCTGGAACGCATCGCCTCTTCAACCAGCCCGGCAAGCTCGGCCATCTCCAACTCGCTAACAGGGCGGTTCTTCGTTGCTGCCCGCAGCCCTGACACGACCTTTTCCCGGTCGAACGGCTCGCGCCGGCCCGAGCGCTTGATCACCCACCGCGGCTCTCCCTCCAGTCGCTCAAAGGTGGTATAGCGGCGCCCACAGCTCAAGCACTCGCGGCGTCTTCTTACCGCAGTGCCGTCATCGACCAGCCGCGAGTCCACAACCCTGTCATCGGGATCACCGCATGCTGGACATTTCACAAGATGACCATAGCCACCGCGCAGCCTGTGATGCTACCGGCTTGAGACCTCAGCCAGTACCGGGGATCCTTATCCTCTGCCCTGGGTGGATGACGTTGCCATCCACCTCTCTCTCCAACCTCGCGACCATGGGACGGGGGTCCCCGCCGTGGACCACGTGGGTGGCTATCGACCACAACGTGTCGCCTGGCCTTACTATGTATACGACCTCACGCTGTGAGCCCGCAGCTCTGGAGGTGGGTCCGAGCACACCAAGCACACTCGCAGGTATGAGCACAAACATCGAAAAGAGGACAGCGACGGCGATCCTGCGCCTCCGGTAGACCGAGGGCGCACTTCGTGAGACTTTTACTGCTCGCTTGTGCATGTGAGCCTCCTTCCCCTCAAGTGCGCATAGAAGCTGCGACGTCCCCTGTGCTCTGCGGAGAGTCCCTCGCGAGCTCCCTTGCCCAGATCTGGCCCAACAGGCCAACCCTGTGCTATCCCCCGCAGCTGGCAGGGCTGGTAGCTCGCCCATGTAGAACATCTGTTCTCATTTAACTACGAACAGATGTTCTCTGTCAAGAGAGACGAACAGATGTTTGCTGCAACGGGTTGGAACGGCTATAATTCAATTCAGCACCAGCCCTACTGATGGCTGGAAATCTGTGAATACTCTGGTTCCTGCACACCTAGAGATACAGATCGCACGTCATCCGAGCGACCACGCAGCCCGGCCTGGTGAGCCATGTACCGGGATTATCGCAGAGTTTCGCATAGATCAAGGAGGAAAGCCATGGAGAACGTGCCGAGCGGCAAGCGTGGGGAGATCCTGGAGGTAATCTCCAGCTACGTGCGCGATCGAGGCTATCCGCCTTCTGTACGCGAGATCGCAGACGCCGTAGGCTTGCGATCCCCTTCGACGGTCCATGCTCACCTGGCAACCCTTGAGCGTGACAACTACCTAGTGCGCGATCCGACCAAGCCACGTGCGCTAAGGGTGTGCTATCCAACGCCTGGGGACCTGCAGCCGGAGAGCCCAAAGCCATATGGAGAGAACCATCTGCGTCCTGTGGTACACGTCCCTCTTGTCGGTCAGGTGGCGGCTGGTCTAGGGGTGATCGCTCAAGAGAACGTGGAAGATGTGTTCCCCCTCCCAGCGGATTGGACCGGGAGTGGCACGCTGTTCATGCTACGTGTTCGAGGCGACTCGATGATCGATGACGGCATCCTAGACGGCGATTACGTGGTAGCCCGCCAGCAGCCTGACGCAGAGATAGGCGACGTGGTTGTGGCGGGGATCAACGACGAAGAAGCTACGGTAAAGCGCTACAAGACCAGGCGGGGCAAGATCGTCCTTGTGCCCGCCAACGAGCGATTTGAGCCTATGATCTTGAGTCCTGACGAGGTGACCATCTACGGCAAGGTGGTAGCGGTTCTGCGCAGGCTCTGAGCTCACAGCGACATTGGGTTAAGCTCCCGCCACTATCACAGCTGGAATCCAAGCACCTCGCTAAAGACGCTGCGGACTTCCTCCAGCTCAGCTCGGCTCACGCGCTCATCTCTTGTGTGTGCAAGGGTGGGATCCCCTGGGCCAAAGTTGGTAGCTGGCACCCCTTGGACCGCGAAAAACGACACGTCGGTCCATCCAAGTTTGGCCGAAGCGTCCTTTCCACTGGACCTAACCAGCTGAGCAATGACAGGATGGTCCAGATTTGGAAGAGCTCCAGCGGCTGCATCCTCTAGCATGACACGGTCCCCCTCTTCCTGCATAAGTGCCGGGACAAGCAGTTCCTCCAGGTCCGAAAAGGCCTGCTCAGGAGTTCTGTCGGGAGCGAAGCGATAATTGATCGTGAGCTCTACATGGTCGGGAACTACGTTTCCAGCAACACCTCCCGAGACACGGACGGCCTGGAGCGATTCCCTGTAGGAGATCCCATCCAGCACCGGCCGGCGCTCCTTGTAAGAGGTCACGATCGCCAACAAGGGACCCAACCGATGAATCGCATTCTTGCCCATCCACGGTCGTGCTGTATGCGCCCTCTCGCCGGTCAGCGTCACTCGAGCCCGTAGGGTTCCCTGGCATCCCGCCTCGACTCGGCCCCCAGTTGGCTCGGCCAATATAGCGACATCAGCTTTAAGCAGGTCCGGCCGCTCCGCAAAGATCTCGAGCAGACCACTTTCGGCACGATCCACCTCCTCTCTGACGTAGAAAACCACTGTCAGATCTGAACCCGCCAGAGCAGTGCCCGATGCTGTGGCTCGTCCGGCACGGCAGGCTAGATCCAACAGCACTGCCAGCCCACCCTTCATGTCAGTCGCACCAAGACCGAAAAGTCGCTCTCCCTCGAGCCTGGAGCCTACTGGGGAACCTCCAAAGGGGGGAACCGTATCCAAATGACCCCCAAGTAGCACTCGGACCCCGAAACCGTGCTCGGTGCGTGCTATGACGTTGTCGCCGATCCTCACAACGCTCAGTCCCGCCTGGCCCATCAGGTGCTGTTCAATGAGGTCGGCAATAGCACTTTCATGGCGGCTCACAGAAGGGATCTCTACGAGCGCTGAAGCTATTTCCAACAGATCTAGCGGAAGGCTCCTTGCGAGAGCTGCCACTCAGCACTCACCTCCTCTGCTCACTGCCAGCGCATCCTCGCCAGCGCCTGAACGGTTGCCCCGCTGCAGCCGAGCTGAGTCCGACGTGAAAGTGCCTTTTGCCCACAGGGTGCCGGGCGCCAACGCGAGGTGGCTCTGTGCCTTCCCGCCCTGAGTGACAACTTCCTGATGCAAGTTGGAGCATCATCTCAAAGCTCAAGTCGCAGCCCCGTGCTCCCTGAGCACGGCCTCAAGCTGAGCCTTGTCATGTCTGTGGCCTTCCTCCAGACGCTTTACCACCAACACGCAAGGCAGGTAGAACTCCCCGCCAGGATATTGCTTTCGCCTCGTCGCGCTTACTGCCACACACCATGGGGGCACCACACCCCGGCTCAGCTCCAGCCCGGTCTCGGCGTCGATCACAGGTATAGAGGGATTTAGTATGCTACCTGCGCCCAGCACTGCTCCTTCCCCTACACGGGCTCCCTCGGTAACCATGCAGCGGCTGCCAATCATGGCATGGTCCCCTATGACCACAGGAGCCGCCTGAGGAGGTTCCAGGACCCCGCCCACACCAACTCCTCCAGACAGATGGACTCCGGCGCCTACCTGGGCACACGATCCAACTGTCGCCCAAGTATCCACCATGGTCCCCTCACCCACCCATGCCCCAATGTTAACGTAGCTGGGCATAAGCACAACGCCCCTAGCAAGGTAGGACCCCCACCTCGCAGACGCCCCGGGCACGACTCGAACTCCAAGTTTGGCGAACCCACGCTTCAACGGAAGCTTGTCGGCGTACTCAAAAGGACCGAGCTCCAGCGTCCCCATCGCCCTCACCTTGAAAAGCAGGAGGATCGCGTGCTTCAACCACTCCTGCACCACTACTTCTCCTGTTGCAGCATCCACCTGTGCAACACGGACCTCCCCAGAATCAAGAAGCTCCACGGCCTGCTCGATCGTTGAGCGTGCTTCAAGGTCAGTAGGGCCAATACGCTCCCTCTCAGCCCAAAGCCGCTCTATCGCAGCGCGCAATGGCGCGGTGTCATGGAGCACGAAAATACCTCTCTCTCATTTACTCATTTAGCTATTGCCTGGTGCTGCAGTGGCTGCCGGCAAGGCGCATCCTGTTGACAGCCAGCTCTAGGCGCTCGATCGGCTGGACCATTGCGACCCGGACGTGAAAGGAGGCAGTCTCGCCGTAGAGATCGCCCGGAGCTACGACGCATCCGGCAACCTCGGCCAACCACCTAGCAAGCTCCCATGACGGTAAAGGCCCACCGTTTGAGATATCGCTCTCTGCCGGCTCAGGACTGCAGCTGGCCCAGATGTAAAACCCACCGTCGGGCATGGGAGCGTTCAACCCATGACAGCTCAGGGCCTGCGAGAACAGCTCAAGGCGCTCTTTGTAAATCTGGCGCTGCAGCTCTACGTGCTCATCGTCATCTAGAGCTACGATCGCTGCCAGCTGAACTGGCCCAGGCACCATGAGACCAGCATGCTTGCGCACCTCCGAGAGATAGCCGACCAGCTCCGGATCGCCCGCGTAAAACCCTACCCGCAAGCCGGCCATGTTCGATCTCTTCGACAGCGAATGCACCGCAAGCAGTCCTTCGAGACCCTCTTGGAGGATCGATCGCCTTCGGCCAGTCCAGGTGAGCTCCACATAGCACTCATCACTTGCAACCACCACACCGCGCTCCCTTCCCCAGCGCGCGGCCGAACCTAGGTCGCTCAGCGCTCCAGTCGGGTTCGAGGGGCTGTTCACCCACAAAAGCATGGCCCTGGCAGCATCGTCGTCACTTACCTGAGAAAGGTCCAGCCTACCGAGCTCATCACATGGCACCGGAACAGCTTGCATCCCTGCAAGCTCTGCACCCATGGCATAGGTCGGATAGGAAATCTCCGGGTAGAGAACCACGGTCCGATTGGGATCCTGGGATCGCAGGGCCAGCCAGGCTGGTAACCCTGCAACCAGCTCTTTGGTCCCGACGCAGGCGGCCACCGCATCCGCGGGTAGTTCCACTCCAAAGCGCCTGTGGATCCATCCTGCAGCGGAGCGGCGAAAACCGAGCGAGCCAATAGAGGCCGGATAGCCCCCGGAGGTGGCCAGAAGTGCCTTGATGGAGAACGCTTCCAGAACTGCTTTGGAAGGTGGATCACACGGAGTGCCCACAGACAGATCAACGGCTCCTCCATCGTGGTGCTGGGCCAGCTCCATCAGGCCTGACAGGCCGTCATAGGGGTAGGGAGGCGGCCTCCAGCCCTCCCTGCGAACCTTTCCTCTATGCGGCAGATTTGCCACTGCACCCTTGGCTCCGGGCAAACCCCAATCGTTCACCATCATATGCTCACGATGGATCGCCAGCAGGGCCCAGGCTCGAGCAGAACCCAGCAAACCTGCCCTGACCTGCCCTGTCCAAGACAACCTGCAGCCGCATCGCCCCTTCTCCCGGCTCTTCCAGCAGGACCTCACCCTCCCGATGGAGTGCTGCTAAAACGTCTCCCCTGTCAAAAGGAATCGCCAGCTCAACCACCTGGTCCTCTGCTCTCAAACGATCCGCCATGGCCCGAAGCAGCATGTCGATCCCCTCACCGCTTGAAGCAGATATGGCCACCGAACCAGGATGTCGCATGACCAGCTGCCTCGCAGAGCCAGGATCACGATCACTCTTATTGAACGCGAGCAGCTCAGGGACGTCCACTGCTCCAATCTCGGCGAGCACAGAGCGAACCGAGCTGATCTGAAGCTCGGGGTCACTGGCCGAAGCGTCTACCACATGAACGGCAAGATCCGACTCCGCGACCACCTCGAGGGTGGAATGGAAAGCCTGGACCAGCTCGTGAGGGAGCTTGCGCACGAAGCCAACGGTATCGGAGCATAGAACGGCCTCACCACCTGGCAAGTCAAGCCGGCGAGTACGTGGATCAAGGGTGGCAAAAAGGCGGTCCTGAACTAACACCCCAGCACCGGTCAGAGCGTTTAGAAGCGACGACTTGCCAGCATTGGTGTAACCCACTATCGACACCTCACGACGGCGGTTCCTCAACCTGGACCGGCGCTGGGTGCGCCGTGTCGCCTCCAAAGCATGAAGGTCGGCCTCCAGGCGGGTTATCCTCCGCATGATCCTACGACGATCTACCTCCAGCTGAGTCTCTCCAGGTCCTCGCGAGCCTATCCCTCCTGCCTGCTGGCTGAAGGTCCTTCCCCTCCCACGCAGCCGGGGAAGCCGGTACCTAAGGAGTGCCAGCTCCACCTGTGCCATCCCCTCCTGTGTATGCGCGTTCTGAGCGAAGATATCCAGGATCACCGCCGTGCGGTCGATCGCTGTCCGACCGAGAATGGCCTCAAGATTCCTTTGCTGGGCAGGCGTCAGATCGTCGTCGAACACAACGGTGTCAGCGTCGATGGCCTCGGAGAGCTCTCGCAGCTCCTCTGCCTTGCCGCGCCCTACAAAAGTAGCAGCATCAGGACGCTCGCGGCGCTGGATCACCCTTGCTACCTCGTCTGCTCCTGCAGTTTGGACGAGTCGTGCAAGCTCATCCAAGCTGGCCTCGGTCCCATCCAGGCTGGCGCCAGCGGTGATCACCCCCACGAGCACTATGCGCTCGCGGAAGCTGCGATCAATTAGGCTCAACCTATCCTGACCTTTTCCCCGAATGTCCAACCGTTGGCCAGCACCTCTTAGAAGTTGGGCTCGCCAGCGCCGCTAAAGCCAGACCACCAAGACTAAGCGGTTGTCTACCTGGCCCCCTATAACCAGCACTCCCCCTTATCCCATGGATACAGCTCGCATAGGCCTTCATGGAATGCCTCGGACACTGACCATTCAATCCCGCAGGAATCTCGGTGAACGCCGTAGGAACTCAGCGCTTGGTGATGGCATCATAGACTTTCAGCTTAACTCACCAAGGGGCCATTCAACATCCACACGGGCAACACGTCTCACCAGGCCGGTTAACACGCACTCAGATCCAGACATGTCCACCTGAAGCTCCCCGCCCGGATTGTCCACGACCACCCGCTCTCCAGCCAACCCCCAGGCCTTGGCCGCCGCTGCTGCTGCACAGGTACCAGTTCCACAAGCCAGCGTCTCGCCCACCCCGCGCTCCCATACCCTCATTGCCAACCGATCTGGTCCCACCACTGCTATGAATTCGACATTTTGGCCCTCTGGCACAGAGGCACAAAGTCGGGCGCCCAGACCATTGAGGTCCACCTCGCCTAGGGAGGCTCCATCAGGTACCAGCACGACAAGATGGGGATTGCCGGTGTTCACCTTCCTAGCTCGCCAAGGGGATCTGCCCTCCAACGGCTCCACCCTTTCCTCAGATGCCACCTCCTGCTTGCCCATGCCCACACCGACCAGTGCCCATCCCGGCGATCCACCAGGGAGGTACTCGACCGCCTGCAAGCCTGCTGCGGTCAAGACCGTAAAGCTCGGCGGCTCGACAGCACCTGCCTCTACCGCAGCTTGGGCCATGCATCGAAGCCCGTTGCCGCTGGTCTGCGCAACCGAGCCATCAGCGTTGCGCAGAAGCATCTCCAACTCAGCTCCCTGCCTGCCCGCGACTACCCTGATCACCCCATCAGCGCCAACCCCATAGTGGCGATGGCAGAGGGCCCTGGCTGATGCCGCGTCTATCGGATACCTGGAGCTTAGGTCGAGCAGCACCAAAAAGTCGTTGCCTATGCCATGATGCTTGGTAAAGCTAAGAGAACTCACGGTTACAGTCTCGCACTATCCGCCCCACGACAGGCAGTAGCCTTGCCAGCTGAGCCACCCTGATGCTCATCGGTCAGCGTGCCGGATCTCTCAAGTGCCTTTGTCCAGCTCACTATGGTATCAAGGGCATCCTCGTGCGGATCCACCCAGCGGATGCGCGGGTCCCTGCGAAACCATGCCCACTGCCTGCGCGCGAAATGTCTGGTGCGTCTCACCGTTTCGTCAACGGCCTGGTCAAGGCTGCACCGCCCGCCCAGGTAACCGAGAAGCTCGCGGTACCCAAGCGCCTGCCTGGCCGTCCGAGAGAGCCCTCCTGGACAAGCCGCCAGAGCCTCGACTTCCCCAAGAAAGCCCTGGGCCATCTGACGCTGCACCCTGTCATAGATACGGCGGTCCTGGATGCAAGGAGCGTGGCGAACCCCTACCATTAAGCATGCGGTGGGTCTGTAGGTTGCAAGACCCGGGCCGAAGGAGGAAAAAGGCCGACCGGAGCCCAATGTGACCTCTAGGGCTCTCAAAACCCTGCGGTGGTTCATTGGGTCCATGCGGGATGCCGCTAGTGGATCCAGCTCTGCCAAGCGCAGGTATAGATTGCGGAGGGCTTTCTGGCCTCCACTTTCGACTTTCTCTTCCAAGCCGGCGCGCACCTCGGGCCAGCGACCGGGCAGGTCCAGACCATCGACCACCGCTCGCATGTACAGCGCTGTTCCTCCAACCAGAACTACGCGATGCCCGCGTGCCTCTATTGCACGAATCACTTCCTGGGCAGCGGCAGTGAACTGTGCGAGGGAGAACTCCTCGGACGGATCGACTATGTCCAAAAGGTGATGGGGCACTTGGCTACGCTCGGCACGTCCTGGCTTGGCCGTTCCGATATCCATGCCCCTATAGACGCTCATCGAGTCAATGGACACGATCTCACTCGAACCTAGGGCCTCTGCCAGCTCCAGGCTGAGCTTGGACTTGCCTGATGCGGTCAAGCCCACGACAGCAATGTGGCCTCCAGCTCCAAGACGGCCTATCTGGTGTACCACAGCAGGTCCCTGCTGGGCTCCACTACTGCTGGGGGGTGCCAAACGAGCCAGCCAGCTCGCCTAGGAGGTGGTGTGGCGCCGCTGCTGTAACTTTCACCTGCTGAAACGACCCAGCCACCGCCTGGCTAGTTGGCAGTGGAAAGTGAACGGGCTTGCCCTGGCGAGTGCGCCCTGTGACCATATGCGGGTCCCGCTTGCTTATACCTTCTACCAAGACCTCTTCAACTCGGCCCACCCGATCGCGATTCTTCGCCAGCGCCGAGCGCTCGACCACCACCTTAAGGCGCTCGAAACGCTCAGATATGACCTCTTGTGGAACAAAGACCTCTTCCATGCGCGCAGCTCTAGTCCCTGGCCTGGGCGAGAAGATAAAGGTGTAGGCGCTGTCGAAGCAGGCGTGGGAGACCACCTCCAAAGTCCTTGCGAAATCATCCTCGGTCTCTCCGGGAAACCCGACGATCAGATCGGTGGTGACAGCGAGATCCTCAATAGCCCGCCTGGCCTCCGCGAGACGCTGCAGATACCGCTCGGCGGTATATCCCCTGCGCATTGCCCTCAGCACGCTGTCGCTTCCAGACTGAAGCGGGAGGTGGAGCTGCTCGCAGACCGCCGGAGTCTCTGCCATCGCTTGGATAACCTCGGCTCTTAGGTCCTTGGGATGCGGGCTTGTAAAACGGACCCTTCTAATGCCCTCCACAGATCCCACCGCCACAAGCAGCTCTGCGAACAGAGGCCGGCGGCGAGTGATATCGCGCCCGTAAGAGTTGACATTCTGACCCAGAAGAGTAACCTCTACCACCCCTGCGCCAGCCAAGGTTCGCACCTCGTCTATTACCTCTTCAAAAGGCCGGCTCACCTCCGGTCCGCGCACTGAGGGCACGATGCAAAACGCACACGAGTTGTCACAACCCACCTGTATTGTCACCCAGGCCGCATGCGCCTGTGATCTACGAGCCTCAGCCCCGAATCTCGCTGCCGTGGTGCGCTCCGAAAGCAGGGAAACCGACACCCCGCTTGCACCTGGCACAGGCGGGTCCCGGTGTCGCAAGGGCGCGATAGCACCTGGCAAGGTCGCAGGTAGCTCGTCAATCTCCACCAGCGGCCCTTCGGCAAGCGCGCGCTTGAGCAGCTCCGGTGCACGTGAGAGGTTGTGAGTGCCAAACACGACGTCTACATAAGGGGCCTTCTTGCGCACCAGAGCCTTGTCCTTTTGTGCAAGGCACCCCCCCACTGCGATCCTCATAGAGGGACGGGCAGCCTTGACGCTCGCCAGGTGCCCAAGATGGCCATAGAGCTTATTGTCTGCGTTCTCCCTAATGCAGCACGTGTTGAGCACAACGACATCGGCATCGTCCAGCCCGGTTGCCGGAACCATGCCATCTGCCTCCAAAAGACCAGCTATACGCTCGGAGTCGTGCTCGTTCATCTGGCAGCCGAAGGTGCGGATCAAGTACCGCTGCCTGGCCGTCATTGGATCTCCCACCCGCCCAGGATATGCCAGTTGGAGAGCGATGGTGAACGTTTCGTGCGATGCCTACTCCCATCGATCCGAGCTAGCATCACCGGGAGTAGGGTGCACGGGGCCAACCAAGCTCTCATCCAAAAGAAGTCGCTAACAGGGAAGGAAGTGCCGATCAATGGCCGGTACTGGGAACTCCGGTAGCTCCGGGGGCTCCGCCAATAGGTCACAACGGGCCCGGCGCTCTGAGCCAGGGGGAGCCAAGACCCGCACGGATGGGCGGAGCTCGTCAAAAGGACCTGCAGGATCCTCTACAAAGCGCGCCACGCCAGGAGCAAGCAGCGGGGTCAAGGCATCACGCTCGGCTCCTGGAAGGATCACAAGCTCGTCACAGAACCAGCGTGGGGCTCGAAATGCCAGGAACGCACCAGGTCATAGCTCCAAGGCCACTCTCTATGGAGTGATTGCGACGGTCTTGGTAGTTGTGATCGTTCTCGTTGTGGTGCTCGTGGCGGTGACCAAGTCCAAGAGCACAGGCCCCATCGAGCACGAGTCCCTTGCGCCTGCCTCGATAGTCCATGAGATCGCGACCGTGCCCGAGTCGGTGCTCAACAAGGTGGGCCTTGCCTCTGGGCACGTGACCGTACAGGGTGCCTTGGAGAAGATATCTGGCCAACCGCCGCTCACTTCGGGGGGCAAACCGGAGGTCGTTTACTTTGGGAGCGAGTACTGCCCATTCTGTGCGGCCACCCGCTGGCCCATAGCTGTAGCTCTGTCCAAGTTCGGCACCTTTACTCACCTTGGCATGATCGAGTCCTCCATCACTGATGTAGATCCTGGAACCAAGACACTCGATTTCTACGGTTCGCACTATTCGAGCCCCTATGTCACATTCGACCCAACCGAGCAGTGCACCAACATCCCTGCTCCCCCGGGCGCGCCGTCGTGCGCGGGCTACACGTTCCTACAAACCCCCACCCCCCAGATATCCAGGCTTGTCTCAAAATACGACTCCCCCACTTTCTTCCCAGCAGACACCCAGGGTGGCTCCATACCCTTTATGGACTATGCGAATCACTACCTGCTCTCAGGGGCGGTCTACAACCCAGGTGATCTGACTGGGCTCAGCCATGCAGAGATTGCTGCCAGCCTGGACAATCCCTCTACGATCCCAGGCCAGGACATAGATGGAGCTGCCAACTACTTCATCGCAGCGGTGTGCGGCGTCACCGGCAACCGACCAGGAAGGGTCTGCGATCAGCCAGCCGTTAAAAGGGCGGCTGCTTCAATACCGGTTTCCTCAGCCAAATGACCTCGGAAAATAACATCTTCAGCCATCTCCAAAGGATCCTCAGGTGAGCCGCTGGCGCCCGATAGCGACCACAGTCCTGTCGGTCTTTGGCATAGGAGTCGCCACTTACCTGACCCTAACGCACTACGACTCAGGCGCGGTACCCCTCGTATGCGCAAGCCACGGAGTGATCAACTGTGAGAAGGTGACCACCAGTCCTCAGTCAGTGATCTTCGGTGTGCCAGTTGCGGTTTTCGGCCTCGTCTTTTTCGTTGCGATGCTCTTTGTGAGCCTTCCCGGTTCTTGGCGCTCGCCTTCGCTGCTAATGGCAAGGGCCAGGCTTGCCATGGTCATCGTAGCCATGGGCTTCGTCATCTATCTCGTGAGCATGGAGGTGCTGGTGATCCATGCAATATGCCTGTGGTGCACGAGCATCCACATAACTACATTCCTTCTCTTTGTCCTGGTGGTCACCGGCTGGACAGACACAGGGTGGGCCTGGGCTGAACCAGCTGAGATAGAAGCGGGATCCCCAGCGGCCAAACCCCCTGGTAACCAAGCATCACCAGGGCGGCAGAGGACTGGTGCCCAAAGATCGCAAGCACCAGGCCGGAAGCCGGTCGCCGCGAAAACAGTCAACAGGCCCAAGGCAAGCTCTCCCCGCAACACCTAGCTTGCCCCACACCACCCCACCACGATGTCGATCCCGCCCTGCCTGGGCACACCCCACAAGATCTGGCCTTGATAGTAGATGTTCAGGGGAACGCAGCACTCACCACTGTGTGAATGCCGCCCCTTACATTCCAATCGGTCACAACGCTCATGCGGCGTGGGGAGAGCACGCCCACAAGGTCTCCCAGGATCCGG
>JAMCQF010000078.1 GCA_023379605.1 Actinomycetota bacterium | reverse complement strand
GCGCACGATGTCTCGCACCACCGGTTCAAGCGAAGCAACACGCTGGGGAGAAAAGAACGGCAGCAGCATCCTCCGAAATGCATTGTGATTGGGCGGATCCACGTTGATTGGTGGAAGGATCATGTCCCCCGCGCCGATGTCAACTGGAATCGACTGAGCCCTAGAGGAGAACTTCCCGGGCTCATGGCAGACCTCAACTATGTGCTTATAGGAGGCGATAGCCCAAAAGCCACCATATAGATCGCTGTGTGCCACAGGGCACTCTGAACGCATCCGGGTGTAAATCGGCAGAGGGTCCTGGACAAAGGCTTCGTCCCAGTGGTCAAATGTATCAGCCCTATCTTCAGCTAGGGCATCCAAGGAAGCTTCGTCGGTCATAGAAGGGACTTCTTACCGGCTTTTCAGACAATCTGCAGAACTATCGCCCTCCCCAGCGTCGGGGGGATAGAATCTGCGCGCCCACCTGCGCAAGGCAGCATAGTTCTTGGCCTCCTCTACTGCAAAGTTAGGCTTGTCCAAATATTTCATGTTCTCCCAGGTGAAGAAATCCTGCTTTACAATCCTCTGCTGCATCGAGATCCAGCGCTTAGCACGCTCGCTCGGCTCATCATTGATGTCGCCTTCTTCGCGCGCCGTCGCCATGGCAAAGAAGTAGTCGGTATACTCGTCATCGACTGGAGTATGGCCTGTTATCTGCACTGATGCGAGTATCTCTTTGGGAAAGCGGACAAACCCTATCCCTATACCATATGTGTCGTACACTACAAGGCCATCAACTGGGCCCTTAGGCGTCAGCCAGGTCGCGGGCTTGCCTCCACCGTAGTTCACCTGCACGGTGGCATGGAGATAGTGCTCGTGCAGCTCAAATGATCTAACCTGGGCTGGACGATCTCCATGGTGAACGAACTGGATGTGATAGGGATCGGCTGCGTTCTCCACGATCATCTGGGGATGGACCTTAACCCGGTTCACCATT
This sequence comes from Actinomycetota bacterium, assembly GCA_023379605.1. Taxonomy (GTDB): domain Bacteria; phylum Actinomycetota; class Acidimicrobiia; order Acidimicrobiales; family JAMCQF01; genus JAMCQF01. Next base: position 10,338 of record JAMCQF010000078.1, on the reverse strand, counting down.
CGGGAGTGTGGATGCATCGGGTAGTACTCTCCGGTCTCAAGCTCCGGGACTCTGGGGAGCTGCCAACAGGGTCCTTGCCCGTCACGGTCGAACCAGACGACGATCATGCCGCACCACTCTTCAGCAGGGTAGGTACGGATGCGCAGGTTTTGCTTGCATGTCTCCTTCTCGCTGTAGGGAATGAGAGTGTTCGCTCCGTCTGTACCCCAGTGCCACCCATGCCATGGGCAGACGACATCATCGCCCTCTACATGACCTCCAACGCCTAAATGGCCTCCCAGATGCAGGCAATAGGCGTCCATCACTGATACGGCCCCGGAGGTTCCTCGAAAACAGACCAGCTCTCTGCCAAAGTAGTGAAGCTTTTGAAGCTGGCCACTGCCCAACTCAGAGGACCAGCCTACTACGTACCAACCGGTCGGATAACGGTACGTGGATACCCCTATCGGGGACTCAACTGGTGCATCCACTGACAGCTTATCTTCCACCATCGCCATGGCACCCTCCCTGGTCATTTGAGAACTCTGCCCAACCCAATCTAGCCCATCAGGCTATCTGACCTCGCCCCACGAGTCGCCAGCGCTGCACCAGCCTCCGGGCCTTCTAATCATTGTAATCCTTGACCACTATGGAGGCAAGTTTTCCACCCGGCTCCGAAGACTGCCTTATCCTCCATACAATCCACGGTGACTTTTGACAGGTCAATCCAATGACTCTTGATAGTGAATTGCGATCATGGTATAAATTCAATTGATACTACTGATAGCGGTATCCGGCAGTTGAGATGAAATTTCTGAGCCTGTCGGTGCTTGACGTGCTCAAGCGTGCTCTTCAAAGCATTGACCGCCACGACCTGGGAGGTAAACCATGAGGGTACGACCCGCCGTCCGGCCAGTGATAGTTAGCCTTGGCCTGCTTGCCATCCTGGCAAGCGCTTGCAGCTCTACTACGAAAAGCTCCGCCAAGGCTCCTGCCAGCACTCGGTCCACTAGCAGCTGCACCGCTACCGGTGTTACATCCTCTTCCATCAAGATTGGTGAGCTCGGTCCTCTAGCTGGACCTGCTGCTCCTGAGTTCAGCCCCTTCTTCTCAGGATTTAAGGCCTGGGTAGACAACGCCAACGCGACCGGCGGGGTTGACGGACGCAAGATCCTAGTAGTAGGAGCCAACGACGGCGGCATTACCCCGACACAGAACCTGACTGCAGCCCAGGAGCTGGTAGAGCAGCAGCATGTCTATGCAGTGGACGAGGCCTCTGACATCGATGAGGGATCTGGGTCATACCTTCATCAAGGTGGAATTCCCGTCATGGGCTACAACATCTCCAACACTTGGGGCCAGTTCGACAACATGTTTGGCTACAGCGGGAACAACTCCGCTCAGCCAGAGCCCAAAACTACCGATGGCAAGTTCCTCAGGATGGAGGGGATAAAGAAGTTGGCAATTATAGGGGTGAGCGTACCCGCAAGCGTCACAGCAGCTCAGGAAGAAGCTGCCTCTGCCAAGGTGGCGGGCGTAGACGTAGTCCTGGATAACACCTCAGCAAGCGTGATCAACAGTGTCTGGACAGTTCAGGCCCAGCAGGTGAAGACCTCCGGCGCGCAGGCTGTCTATACGCCTATGACCGTCGCCCAAGCGTTGCCCCTTTATACCGCCATACAACAGACTGGGGATCACCTTAAGTTCATCCTTCTTCCACAAGGATATGGGCTATCTGTTGCCAACCAACTCGGTGCCGCAGGCAACGGCATGGTCTTCTCGATCAATTTCAACCCGATCGGAACCAACCCGTCACAGCAGTACGTTATAAAGGCTCTTGAGAAGTACGAACCGGCGGTTCCGGTGACAGATATGGAGATCGATGGCTTCCTTAGCGGCTCGATGCTGAGAGAAGGATTGGATCTCTCCGGCAACTGCCCATCGCGAAAGACCCTCATCTCCAAGCTTCGCAAGGTAACAAACTATGACCCCCACGGGTTCTTCACGCCTCCAATAAACCTCGCGACCTCATTTGGCGAGCCTTATGGGATGTGCTACCACTACGTTCAGATTCAAAGCGGGAAGCTGGTTGACCTCAACAACAATCATCCGGTGTGCGGAACTGTCATCCACACGAGCTAACACAAGGCCATATCGGCCAATACGGAGGATAAAGTCTGCCTCTGCCATGAACAGCCCGGATATGCCATGAGCACATACATAGTTGCTGGAATCGTGCTCGGCGGCATCTATGCGATAGCTGCAGTGGGCCTTACGATGACATACGTCGCATCTAGAGTGTTCAACTTTGCTCATGGCGCAGAAGCTTTTGCTCTCGCCTTCTTCTTCTACGACCTACACACCCTGCATGGATGGCCTGTCTGGTCAGCCGGGCTGGTGACACTCGCCTTAGCGGCTCCCCTACTCGGTCTAGTTCTGTGGGCACTGGTGTTTCGCCGCCTCACTAGCGCACCGACCGTCGTCCAGCTAGTGGCTACAATAGGACTTTTCGTAGCTTTACCTGCTCTGGCGCTCGTCGTGTTCGGAAATCACGAGCCACTCCAGGCGCCTGGGTTCTTCTCGCAACCAGCTGGCACCTACTCCGTAGCTGGGATCATAGTCAACACCAACCAGGTTGCGGTGGCCGTAGCTGCCGTGGTGGTGGCTACAGCTCTTAGCTTGCTTTTTCAACGAACACAGATAGGACTCAAGCTGCGCGGCGTGGTTGATGACCCCGCACTCGCCTCCGTCATAGGCATAAATCCATCAGTGCTAGTGGCTCTCTCATGGGTACTTGGCACTGTCCTGGCAGGCCTGGCCGGAGTTCTGCTCCTTCCGATATTCGGACTTGACGAGGGTAGCTTCACGCTGCTCATTGTCGCAGCTTTCGCCGCTGTGGTGATTGCACGGCTCCGTAGCCTCCTGTGGACATTTTTAGGAGCACTCGGCCTTGGTCTGTTACAAGAACTGCTTCTAGAGGCGGTTCCGAAGGGGGGTACGCTCGCTCAAGGAGTTCAGTCGAGCACACCATTTGCAGTCATGATTGCCTTCGTGCTTGCCTACACCGTAATAGACAGGCACAGGATGCGGCGCGCATCAGGTCTGGCTGGAGAAGAAGATAGGCCGCTCACCGTGGCTCTAGTGCGCTCCACGCAGATCACCTGGCAACGAATAGCGCTCCCCGGAGTCCTGGTCGCGGCGGTGGTTGTCTTGCCCTTCCTGCTTAGCTCCTTCTGGCTGGGGATCGTCGGGAGTGGGATCCTGCTTGCAATCTCTTTGGTGTCATACAACGTTGTCACTGGCGAAGGCGGCATGATCTCGTTGTGCCAGATCTCCCTGTCTGGCATAAGTGCATGCACCGCAGCTCAGCTCGCCACCACCTACCATTGGCCGGTCATACTGGCAATCTTGTGTGGAGCCCTAGTGTCGGTTCCGGTAGGAATGATCATTGCTGCCATAAGCTGCCGGCTCAATACGCTCTACTTCGGCTTGGTGACATTGAGCTTCGGGCTGTTGGCAGACAATCTGATCTTCACAATCAACCAGTTCGCTCAAAATGGAAGTGGTGTAGCTCTAGGCACGATCTCACTTGCTGGGTTCTCTTTTTCGACTCAGTGGAGGCAGTACTATTTAGGTATTGTGATATTCCTGATCGTGGCCCTCATAGTTATCAACCTACGCCACTCGATAGGAGGAATGGCCCTCGGTGCCACCAGAACATCTGAACAGGCTGCTAAGACCATCGGACTTAACACAGGCTGGGCGAAGATATGGACGTTTGGATTCGCCGCAGCAATAGCTGGTCTCGGCGGAGCCCTGGCAGCCAGCGTGACCGGCTTCGCTGTACCCAGCTCGTTCAGTTCATCGATAGGGCTGGTCTGGCTCGCTGTCATCGTAACCTTTGGGGCGAGAAGCCTAGGGGGAGCCCTCATGGCCGGTATCGCTTTCACCTTGGTCCCAGCCCTGTTCAATGCCTTTCTGCCGGCCAGTTGGGGCAACGTACCGGCGGTGCTGTTCGGGATGGGTGCCATCGCAGTTGCCTCCAATCCCGGAGGCATCATCATCTCGATCGGCGACCACCTCGGCCGCCTGGTTAACTGGCTGCGTGTTCGCACAAGAGGCGATTCCGCCAGGGTCCCTACGGCGATCCAATCCCCATGACGGCTCAATCAGCTCATCATCCTCCCCCCCCACAACCGGTGCTAGAAGGCCGGGGCATAAGTGTCCACTATGGGGGTGTGACCGCGCTTTCAGACATAGATATAGCTGTAAACCCAGGAGAGATCCTGGCAATAATTGGGCCAAATGGGGCTGGCAAGACCACGCTTTTCGGGGTGCTTTCAGGCCTGATACACCCCCAAAGAGGAAAGGTGCTCTTAAACGGGGAGGACGTCACATCACGAACGCCCCAGTACCGGGCTAGAAGGGGTCTCGCCCGCACTTTTCAACGAGTCCAGATCTTCCCCGAGTTGACGATCCGCGACCACCTCATCCTCGCACTTCACTCTAGACGAGGACCACATAGCTATACCACGGATCTGGTCAGGCTCGCAAAGTGTCACAACCCAAAAGATCGTGAGCTAATAGATCGTGTTCTGTATAGCTTGGGTCTGACCAGCATTGCCGATGCACTAGGCGCATCCCTCCCACTCGGAACTGCAAGATTGGTCGAGGTTGGACGTGCTCTTGCCTGTAAGCCTAGCGTCGTCCTCCTAGATGAGCCCTCTTCGGGCCTTGCCACCGCGGACAGAGCCAAGCTTGCCTCAACTTTGGCTCAGCTGCGAGTGGCTCAACAGGTGGCGTTCGTACTTGTAGAACATGACCTTGAACTGGTCCTTGGTCTAGCGGACAGGATTGACGTCCTCGATTTCGGAGAGAGGATTGCCTCGGGCACTCCGGAGCAGATCCGTAGTAATCCTGATGTACAGCAGGCATACTTAGGAACGGTCGTACAGCCCAACCACAATCTGGTAGGCTCTACGTTGCTTCCTGGCTTAGAGGAACAAGGCGCAGCCACGACAAGACAAACGCTCCTACCTGCGTCCTACGCAGATCGATCTACTGCTGCTGACTATAGTACTGGGCAGCCTCTGGCTGCCAGAACTCGTTCTGGTATTGCACCGCATTCTGGCAAGGAGGGAGCCTCCGATCAGACCATGCCTATGCTCTCTCTGGAAGGGATTTGCGTGGACCGAGCGGGGTCGCGTGTGCTTTCCCAGGTTTCCTTTGACGTGCCTGCCAGATCTGTACTAGCTGTTCTCGGAGCCAATGGATCGGGCAAATCCACGCTTGGGGCTGCCATTGCTGGAACCATCGATACTGTTGGCGGCAGTGTTCGCATTTCAGAGACAGATGTGACCCACTGGGGGGCGCACCGCAGAGTTCGCCTAGGACTCGCCTATATCCCCGCTGCTTCGGGTACCTTCGCTGGTTTATCCGTCGCAGAGAACCTCCGGTTGAGCTTTCTAGGAATCGGACCTAAAGCTGAACGCCACCATGCACTGGAACAGGCTTTCGAGCTCTTCCCGCCCCTAGCCGAACGCCACCGTGTGCCCGCAGGTTTCCTCTCAGGAGGTGAGCGCCAGATGCTCGCAGTAGCCCGTGTGCTCGTGAACCCGCCCCGTTTGCTGGTGGCTGACGAAATCACACTTGGCCTTGCACCTAAGCTTGTTGATCTCATGTTCGAAGCTCTTGCCAAGGCCCGTGCTGCAGGAGTCACCATAATCCTGGCTGAGCAGTTCGTCGAGCGTGCCCTGGAGCTAGCTGATCAGGCCATAATCCTCCAGCGAGGAAAGGTTGCATGGCGAGGCCCTGCCAGCGAAGGCGCGACACAGGCTCTAGGCCTCTACCTAGGAACACCTAGTTAGACACGGGCGGTCGACGCACTAGGAAGCGAACGAGGTGAATGGGGATAGCTTTTTTGGCTCAATCGCTGTTAATTCCTAACATCTGTATCCTTGTTAGCTAGGTTCGAGATCGACCTGATGAAGCTATACCATTTCTGATCATCTGGATTCGCCGGCTCCAAGCTTGCTAGCTCACGCATTGCTAGCTCCCTCACGCCTGCTACGCGTACCTTGTCACTTCCAGTGAAGGATAGCTGATGCTCTTTGAACAGGAGAACTTTTTTCGGCACTTTATAGTGCGCCATCATCTCTCGCAGCCTACCCATAAGGTCCCCAACATCAACTTGGATGCCCGCAAGGGGAACCCCGCAAAGGACCACTGCCTCCCCGAGGGTAGGGTGAGGCAATCCTACCACTGCGCTAACTCCGAACACCCCAAGGGCGGCTACCTTGGCCTCCACCTCAACAGGTGACACATTGGCGCCTCCGGTCTTGATCAGGTTGGAGATCCGGCCGGTCCAATGTAGGTAGCCATCATCGTCTAGGTAGCCAGAGTCCTTTGTGCGGAACCAGCCATCCTCATTAAAACACTCTTCGGGCAGGTGCTTATAGTATCCGCGCATCAGCGTAATCCCTCTGACCGCTATCTCACCTATCGTACCAGTTGGCAGGCGCTGTTGTGAGTCCGAGCCCAGGATGGATATCTCTATGCCGGGTAGCGCTTTGCCATGAGTGCTCATCCTGATCTCCAACGGACTGTCAGATGGAATGGAGGTAGCTATGGTAAAAGTTTCACTAAGACCGAACGCTGCTCTCGGATCCCCAGTCGGAGAGGTAATCCTTGCAACCTTTCCAAGCGGGCTATCGCGGCGAACGTTGCGTAGGGAGCCAAGATCCCTCTCGATTGCATCTGGATGCTCTGCTAGGAGCACGTTCGTATGTTCAAAGGCATGGATGGTGGTCACGTGCTCGTGCTCTATGAGTGAGAGGGCCTCGCCTGCTTCAAAGATCTCTTGCATGACCAAACAGGCTCCAGCTGCCAGGGTCGCGCCTAAAGCCATGGAAAATCCTGCAGTCCAGAAGTACGGGAACGCAGTCCAGACCCTATCATCGGAGCGAAGACTGAGCTGTTGCATCCATCTCCAACTCTGTACGCACGGAGCCCTGTGCATATGGACCACAGCCTTGGGATGAGCCGTGGTGCCCGATGTGTATATGATCACACCGTCGTCTGCGGGATGTACCTGGGCCATAATAGCGTCCAAGAGCTGATCGTCTATGTCCTCCCCAGCTTTCAGTGCATCCTGCCATCCCTCACAAGCCGCCAGCTCAGATACGTTTGCCCCATCACCAAATTGGTTCTCCCCGACCACAACAATTCTGCGCAGGAATGGAAAAGCCTCGCTGTGGATATAGCCCTCAGGAGCCTTAGCTATATCCGGATGGCGTTCGACAAGTTCGGTGACAAAGCAGTTGGAGCCCAGCCTTTGCTGGGTTATAAGGACACACGCATCGCAATGCTTGAGCACGTACTCGCGCTCCGCTGGGCTCGCCATAGTGCTTATAGGCACCACAACAGCCCCAACGCTGGCGCCTCCGAAGACAGCAAAAACAAACTCGGGCCTGTTAGCCAATAGAATGGCTACGCGAGCACCTTTGGTGATCCCCATGGCAATGAATGCCTTCGCTGCCCTTCTTACCTCTTCACGCAGATCGGCATAGGTAAACCGACTGCCCCCGAAGACCAGGGCTTCACGGTCGCCGTACCGAGTTGCAATCTCAACAACGAACTTTCCAAGCGTGCAATCAGCTTGCTCGACAGGAAGCTCGAGATCCCCGGGGAACTCTGTCAAAGTACTCCCCTAGCGCCGATAGTTACCTTGACTGCCCTTGTCCTCATGAACCCACCTTTACCACGACGTCACTTGGAGCTAACACCACCGTCAGCGCTGCACTGAACAGCTCAAAAATGTTGAGCTCTTGGATTTTTGTGCAGCGCACCGTTATTCCCAACCTACTGTGTTGGAGAGCACTGGTTCGGTTCTCTCCAGCCAGCCGAGGTCCTCGGGCGACTCAAGCTAAGGAGATAGATCAAGGTGAGCATCGACTACAGAAGGGATGGTCACATAGTGACTATAACCATCAACCGGCCTCAGTCACGCAACTCGCTCGACATGGCCCACTTTCATGCTCTAAAACAAGCCTGGGTCAAATTCAAAGATGACCGGTCATCCTGGGTCGCTGTTATAACAGGAGTGGGAGATGCATTCTGCACCGGAGCTGATCTGAAGCAGTTCATCCCAGAGCTGACAGGCGACCTTACCAAGCCTCCCGGATGGAACAGAGAAGATGCTATACACGCCGTCTTGCATAGGTTCCCTATATATAAGCCCATCGTCGCTGCTGTAAACGGCCTATGCGTAGCTGGCGGGCTTGAGCTGCTCGGCTCCACCGACATCCGAGTGGCTACTCCAGATGCCCGCTTTGCTCTGATGGAGCCCAAACGGGGCCTGTTCGCCGGTGGCGGTAGCACCGTGAGGCTACCTCGCCAAATGCCCTGGCCTCACGCGATGGAGCTTCTACTCACGGGCGACATGGTGAGCGCAGACAGAGCGATGGCGATGGGACTCATCAACACTGTGGTTCCTCGCGAGGATCTAGTCGAGACGGCCTATGATTATGCGCAGCGCATCGCTGCAAATGCCCCTTTGGCCATTGCCGCAACCAAGCAATCGGCACTCGAGGGACTTGGCTTTCCACTTGAAGAAGCATACGAGAATGAATCTAGACTGTGCGATATGGTGTTCGCCTCTGATGATGCAAAAGAAGGTCCACTGGCGTTCTCCGAGAAGCGCGCGGCTGCATGGACCGGTCGCTGAGCGATCCCCCAACCCAAACTGCTCGGCTGTAAAGAATCTTCCTTGGTCAGCCTGATATCCAATGAGCCTCGCAGAGTAAGGCCAACGGGCCGAGAAGGATCGGGCATGGAATCCCTCAACGCCTCACAACGTACCCTGCACGCTCGCGATCCCAGGTGGCATCCCGAACACCTTTCTTGCGTATCTCATCTTTAACTACACGCCCCATGGCGTTCTTGGGAAGGTCCTCCACAACTTCGATATACCGCGGGACCGCGAAATAAGGCATACGCGCTGCACAAAAATCCAAGAGCTCAACCATATCAATGGCGTCGCCGGGCTTCGGGACTAACCAGACCATCACGTCCTCTTCACCAAGATCGCTAGGCACCCCCACAGCGGCCACCTCGGCCACTCCAGGGTGACGAAGAATCGCCTGCTCCACTTCGAAAGACGAGATATTCTCTCCTCGACGCCGCATAGCATCCTTCTTTCGATCGACGTAGGTGAGGTTCCCCAGTGTGTCGAAACGTCCGAGGTCACCGGTGTGAAACCACAGGTTGCGCATGCGGCCGAGAGTATCGGCCGGGCGGTTTTCATAACCTTCGAAGATCACATGTGGCTGGCTGGGCCGGCACACGATCTCTCCCACCCGTCCCGGAATCACCTGTGTGTCGGTGTCATCAACAATGGCAACCTCCAGGCTGGGGTTAGGCCTCCCTGAGGCTCCGGGAGGATTCTCGTCATCAATGCCGGAATAGGTCACCGGGAACGCCTCTGAAAGACCATACACTGTTACTATCTTGCAACTGTAGCGCTGTTCTATGCCATGGTAGAGGTGCGCTGGCACCGGAGCTGCCGAGATGAACCTGATTGGTAGGTCCCGCTCAACGGGATCTTCCGGGAGATTCCAGAGCATCACAACCATGGCACCGGCCAGCAGTACCCCACACGCGTTGTAGCGCTTAACCTGAGCCCAGGTGCTGCTTGGACTGAACACCTTCTCAATCACCCCCGTTCCGCCCGCTATCAAAGGCCCGAGCACGCTACCGATGGCGCTCATGTGGAATAGCGGCAATGGGGCATATACTGTCTCGCCGGTCTGGAGTTTCCAGCAATCCACCATGGACTGCGCCGCAGAGAGCAGGCACTGGTGAGTGGTGACTACACCCTTGGAAGGCCCGGTCGTCCCCGAGGTATAAAAGATCGTAACAGCCTCTCGCCACGCCAGCTCACCTGCCTGTAGGTTATCACTTCCGCCAGTTGTGACAGAGGTTGCAGCCAGGTCTCTGCCAATGATCTGTTCCCCCGTGAGAACCTCGATCGGAAGTACTCTTAGATTACTCAAGCTCAGCTCTGAGCCGTCATCCGGTGTCTTCATGTCGGAACGCACCAATACGATCCTAAGACTGGACAGCCTATCTCGGATCTCGGCCAGCCGACCTAGCATGCTCACATCCACAACCGCAACGCTCGCAGAGCTGTCAATGAGCTGGTTAGACAAGAAATCCCCCCGATTCGCTGTGTTTATGGGGACCGTGACGGCCCCCAACATAGCGGATGCCATCCAAGTCACAACCCACTCCGGACAGGTACTCATCATGATCGCGACCCTGTCTCCTCTGGTCACACCAAGCTCGCTGCGGCAGGCGGGG
>JAMCQF010000077.1 GCA_023379605.1 Actinomycetota bacterium | reverse complement strand
CATGCGGCCAACCCCAGCCAGGGCTCCGGCCTCTAGGGTCATAGGACCGCCATCTTTGCTTTCCACATTCGAGATGGGCTGCCTATGATCTCCAGCTCCACCCAAGAAGACTGATCGGACCAGCTCAGGGTGGTCTTCCAGCTCGGCGGTGGGGCCGCTGAAGCATACCTTGCCGCGCTCCATGAATGCGGAGCGTTTCGCGAGGGAGATAGCCACATTGAGCGACTGCTCTACCACCACAACAGCCACTCCCTGTGCCGCCAGTGCCTCCAGCACCACAATGAGCTGTGCCACCACCGTCGGGGCGAGTCCCAAAGAAAGCTCGTCTACAAGGAGGGCTTTCGGCTGGCACAACAGGGCTTGGGCGAGGGTGAGCATCTGCTGCTCCCCGCCCGAGAGCAGCTCGGCCCTCTCTGACATGCGCGACCCGAGCACCGGGAACAGCTCCAGGATATGGCGCATCTCCCCCTCGTGGTCCCGGCGGTGCTTTCGCCACAGCCATCCTGCCAAGCGGAGATTCTCAGCTACGGTAAGAGAGGGGAAGACTCCCCTACCGCCGGGAACCATTACAAGTCCCCTCCTCACGCGCTCTGCCGGGTCCAGATCAGTGATGTCGGATCCGTCAAAGAACACCTTGCCCCGGCTGGACTCGAGCAGGCCGGAGAAGACCTTGAGCAGGGTCGACTTGCCTGCGCCGTTGGTACCAAGCAATCCGACAATCTCCTCTTTGGTCACAGAAAGGTCCACGCCGAAGAGGACCTGTACCGGCCCATAGGATGCATCTATATCCTTGCACCACAGTATCGATCCTTCATCCAGCACTTGGTTGGTGCCTGAGGTAAAACCGCCAGGGATCCTGGCGCCCGGTCCAGTGGTATCGGATCCATCTCTCCCAGCAGGGCTAGTAGCCAGGTCGGCATCACGGCTGGAAGCGAGCTGTGGCCGGTTGTCCTCGGAGGTGATCAACGTGTCCTGGTCGGTGCCATGAGGAGCTGGTGTTATCTTAAGCACCCCCGTATCGCCCAGCACCCCCGTATCGCTCAAGCCAGGGGCGGCGGCTGCCTCTAAGGGTTGAACAGAAGAAAGGCCCCTTGCGGACACAAGAGCTGAAACGAACCTGTCACGAGCCTTGTAGAGCAGGGATCCAAGCCCACCCGGCAAGATCAGCAACAAGATCAACAGGCCAGCCCCGGTGGCAAGAAGCTGACCTGCACCATGCAGGAAGTACTCTGCATACTCGACATATGCGGCACCGGCCAGTGCGCCCGGAAGCGAGCCCAGCCCGCCAACCACCACCATCGTGAACACGACGAGGCTCTTTTCCGGATTGAACCCTGAAAATCCAATCCCCCTTAGCCCAACCACGTACAAGCCGCCTGCGAGACCGGCCAATCCTCCCGAGAACGCAAAGGCCGTCAGCTTGGCACGAGCCGGGTTGACACCAAATGACGCTGCGCCTCGCTCATTCTCTCGTACAGCGAGCACCGCACGTCCAGCCCTGCCACGGCGAAAGTTCCTTGCAAAGATATAAGACCCGATAAGCATAACGAGGCAAAACTGATAGAAGGCAAGCGGCTGCTCCAAGGGAATGCGCCCGAATAGCACCGGGCGCGAGCTTAGAGCCGGTGTGAGGGCGGGGAAGTAGGCGGAGTTTAGAAAGTAGCTGGACACCGGCACTGCGAAGGCGAGCGTCACCACTGCCAGGAATGGGCCGGGAATACGAAGGGCCGGGATGCCGATGACAACGGCAACCAGAGCGCTCAAGATGATCGCGGCCGCAAGAGCCAAGAACAGATCGGCGTGGACCTCCACCAGCAGGCTGCCCGTGGCCGCCGCGCCCACACCCGCAAAAGCGAACTGCCCCAGGCTCATCTGGCCAGCCCACCCGGTGAGGATAACAAGTGATACCGCTAGGATACCGTATATCGCCATGTATCCTAATACCACCTGTATGCTGTTGGAAAGTGCCACCGGCACGAGCAGCGCAGCGACTACCAGGACGACTACTGCGCTTACCTTCGCCCAACGGTACTGAACGAGGTTGGCAACCTGGCTCGCCACAGGGCGCACCTCTTGGAGCGCCTTGAAGCCACCCAACCCCTGGTCGCTAACTCTGGCTGAGCTCCTCTTACGGACCAGCACTGCCGCCAGCACCAGCACGAAAAGCGCGACGTCAACCGTGGTCGATCGCGGATAAGACCAGTAGACGGCTTGCTCGAACACCCCTATGGCAAGCGATGTGCCAAAAGCCACTGGGAGGCTCTCCATGCCTGCGACTACCGCTGCAGCAAGGGGGGCCAGTAGCGCCTCTGGACCGGCGATGGCACCGAGGCTCGGGCCGAGAATTGGGGCGGAAAGCAAAGCACCAAGACCAGACAGCCCCGCAGCCACCATCCAAGTGACCATAGAAAGACGGCGAACCGGGATGCCCAAAAGAGACGCGCGCTCAGCTGAGTCAGCGGCGGCACGCACTGCTATGCCCGTGTCCGTGCGACCGAAGAACCAAGCCAGGCTTACCAGCACTACAGGTACCACCACCATGGCAAGCATGTCGTTGCCGTTGAACACGAAGGTGCCGATGGAAAAGCTGACGTTGAACGGGGTAGTGAAGTTACTGAAAGCCGACAGGTGGGGGAACAGACTCGGCAATCCCAGCTCAGCTGCGCCCAGTATCTGGGCAACGCCAATTGTTGCTACCGTGAGCACTAGGCGGGGCGCGCTGAAAAGCCGCTTCACCACCGCAAAGTCGACGAGCGCACCTGATCCAACGGCCACCGCCAGACCTATGATCACCGCCAAGAAGAACGGAAGGTGCCATCCGGCTACCATCACTACCGCAACCGCTGCCGCCAGGCCTCCTATCTCGGCCTGAGCAAAGTTGATCACCCTCGCAGAGCGGTATATGAGCACCAGGCCCATCGCCGTCATGGCAGAAAGCGCCCCCAGCAGCAGCCCTAGCACCACTACGCCAGCCGGCAGCCCCTTTGGAAGCAGCACAGCACCCACCAGCCATGCGAGCAGGAATCCGGCTGCCCACAGAGCAAGCCGTCCGGCCCCGGTGAGCTGGGAAAGCCAGGTAGGTACTCTCACGATATGCTCCCCCTTACCTGGATAGCCTCAGCCGCTCTGCCTGTCTCAGCCGCCCGAGGATGCTGCGACATCCATAGGCCATATCCCAAGCAGCGGCCCAGCGGAGGCCTGGATCGCCCTGGAGAATCCCTCCAACTGCCCTCCCTGGCCATCTCCGCCACCGGTGCCATTCCCGCAACCAATGCCCTGCCCTGACCAGGGATCAGCCAGCACGCCTGTATTCAAGCTCGCCCCTGCGCTATGCAGCGCCGAAAGCAGTAGAGTAACGGCTTGGGGGATTCCCTGGTCCTGAGCGCTAGTGCAGCCAGCAATACCTGCCTGGAAGAACCGGAGATCCTTGCCAAGGACAGACGAGCCGAGCTTTCCGAGCAGCGAGATCGACTGAGCATCCCCACTCGATGGCCAAGCCTGGCCTCCTATGCCCACGGCCTGTCCCGGTCGGAGAGCTGATGCGGCACCGGAGATCCCCGCCAGCACGAGATGTGCCTCGACGGTAGAAAGCGTGCCGTTGCTGGGAGGCAGGAGCACCTCCCACAGCGTTACCTCTGGCATCGACTTGACCAGGCTGGCCACCCATGCTCCAAAGCTGGCCGGAGAGCTGCCGGTTGAGGTGCCACGCGGGACCAGTATGTCCACTCCCGCAACGCCAGAAGCACGCACAACCCCTGCAAGGGCGCGTGCCAGCCCCGCCGGTACCCCCAGTGGCTCCACTGCGGGTACCTGAATCTCCAGGCGAGGAAGGCCAGAGGAGGACTCCGCGGAGCCAAACGGCAGCGAGGGCTGCGGTGGAGCGAGCCCCGGTGGGCTGGACGGCACGGTCGAGCCTACGGCTGACTGGAGCACCGTACAGAGCTGGGTGAGATACGCAGAGATCGCACCTGTCTTGGCACACGACCCTAGATAGGCCTTCTCCAAAGCCCCGCAAAGCTTGGAGAGCGCGGGGGCAAGGGCGCTGGTGGTAGAGCTGGCAGGTACTGGCACTGCCGAGAGAGGTGTGCCAGGAGCACAAGTGCCAGAGCTGCCTGGGGCGCTGCCTCCGCCCGTGCCAGAGCTCCCCTGGCTGGCTGATCCACCGCTGTTAAGGCCTGACGACCCGCTCGTAGGATACCCAGCAGATGCAGAGCTTGACGTCCCAGGGGATGGCGAGCTTGGGTAACCGCTACCGGAAAGCCCCGAGGACGAATAAAGGCCTGATGACCCTTGGGAGCCGTAGCCCAAGGACCCGTACCCATTAGAACCTGAATAGCTCTGGCCGTAGCCGCTCGATCCTGATCCACTTGCGCCAAAAGAGCCCCCCTGCTGGCTCGACCCTTGCCCAGGAGAGCTGGCACTGCCCAAACCGGACTGGCTGTAGGGACCTGAAGAGGACGCAAAGCTGGCAGAGGACCCAACGATCGTGCTGGGCACCACCATAGCCACCGCCAAGACCATGCCTATACCTATGCCTATGCTGCTGTAGCGTCTGGTCAGCTCCATGACCCGGCGGGCCATAAGCGAGCGCTCTGCCCTTGCGTGATCGCTCCCAACAGAACCTCCAGGCCCCACTTGGCTCAGCTCACCTTCCATGTTGGATGCCCACGTTCAATGCCCAAAGCAGGCTAGCTGCACGTGAGGCCCTCCCAGCTGGCTGGGATCGGTATAGAGATAGGACGCGCCCGAGTTGCAGTTCTCATAAGCTCCCTGCTTGCCGTCGTAGTTGCTTATGGCATTCTCGTCCCACCACCCAAGGCCGAAGCTGGACTCGATGGTGAAGTGGCCTGGACCGTATATCCACACCCCTGCCTGACCACCTGGGATAGGGGCTGGGAGTGAGAACACCGACTGCTCAAAGGAACTGGCATTAAGATCTGGCCCGGCGTGCTGGATCGCGCTGAACAGGAACAGCAGCTCGTAGTAGGCGGAGAAGAAGTAGGGCTCTTGGGGCGGCTTGCCTCCTGAGGCGGTCTCATAGACCTTGTAGGACTCGAGCTGGTCCATGACCGGCCACTGGCCGCCAGGGAAACTCATGGCATGCACCCACTCGGCCTGGTTGTAGTCCCTGGCCACCGCATCGCCAAAGCTTCCCGCCAGCCACTCGGGATACCAACCCTGCTCCTGGGCGGCGTCGGTGAGGGCTATGGGAAAGACCGGATCACACCCACACACCACCGTAGTCACCCCGTCGGCTTTCATCTGAGAGACGATCGAGAGTGACTCCGATCCATAGTTGGAAGGGTCCATCGAGTAGGTGGCGTAGTCAGTGAACTTAAGCCCACATTGGGAGCCCACCTGCTGCTCCATATCCCTACCAGCTGCGACATACATTGGCTGATCTGGTGTGATGAGACCGAACTTGCGCACCGTGCTTTGGTACTGGGAACCGGCAAATATCGCAGGCATGCCGGCCATGCGTTGGCATACTATGTCTCCCACGGCCTGTGCGAGCTGGTTCTCGGTGGGGGTGAGCGCATAGGCATAGGGTGCGTACTGCTCGTACCACTGCTGGGTCGCGGTCAAAGGGCCAATCGCTATCACGTGCTCTGCTGCGAGATCCTGGTAGTAGGGCAACGAGCCAAACAGAGGGAAGGTCACATCGGCAAAGGCGCCTTCGTCATGGGCAGTGGTGGCATCTGCCTGTGCACCAGTCAGATCCTGCCCGTCATCTTCCTCTAGGTAGTCTCCTTGCGCCTGGAAGGGCTTTAGGACCACCTTGCGGCCGTAGAGGGTGAACTGGGTGTTGAAGTAGTTGATGTAGGTTTGGAGGTCATTTATGTAAGCGTTGTCGTTGATCATGGCATCTCCCACAGCGGCTTGGATGACGGCCTCCTGGCTGGAGTTGGGCTCAGCGTACGACAAGGTGATCGTCTTTGCGGTGACCCCCTGGCCTGTAGCCCCACCGTTGTTGCCGCCATGCCAGGCTGGCACGCACATCGGCGAGTAGTGGGTCCAACTGACCTGGCGCACCCCCGGCCCGCACTTAGCTCCTGTCACTGTCTCTTGAGAGCCAGCCCCACCACTTCCATTGGACCCCTGGGCTCCACCTACACCAGCACTGGAGGTGCCAGAGTAGCTCGCACCTGAGCTGCTCCCATAGCCAGAGCCCCCCGCACTGGAGGAGCTCCCTAAGGATCCAGATGTGCCAGCAGTCCCAGCGCCAGATTTAGCGTGGGCTCGTGTGGCCCTTTGGGAAAGGCTCGTCTTAGCTGAGGGCCCACCAGCGCTCCCTGATGCTAACCCTGCGCTCGAGGTGACCACAGGGGGCACCAAGGCCAGGGTGAGGACGAGGGCAGCTGTTGCTATGAGGAAAGGGGACCACTTGGCAACAGAGCGAGCCAGTAGGCGCCGCAGCGAGGAGTCTGCCTGCTTCTTTGAGGAGATCTCCAGGGGGACGTTCCTGCTGGACTCGCCTGCTAAAGACATTCCTCCCCCTTGCCCACTGACCGTTCAACCAGAGCTTCTGGACATATGACCAGAATATCTGGACCTCCTTCCAACAGGATAACTCATTGCGGGCTCAGATCTTGCGGTTCGGGCTCAGATCTTGCGACCACCTCTAAGATCTTGCGACCACCTCTAAGATCTTGCGGCAAGCAGCAGCATGTACTCGCTCTCATCGGACTTCCACCACCAGTCCACCCCCAGGCCCGCCCGGGCCAGCTCCGCTTGGATCCCTTCGGATGTGAACTTTGCACTCGTCTCGGTAAGGAGAGCCTCGCCGGTCTCAAAGTGCACGTTTATCCCCAGCGACGAGATCTCTACGGCTTGAGCCTGTGTGGCTCGCAGATGCATCTCGATCCTGCTTTCCTCTTCGTTCCACACAGCTACGTGCTCGAAGTAGCTGGGATCGAAGTTCGCCCCTAGCTCACGGTTCAAGACGTTGAGCACGTTCAGATTGAACCGGGCTGTTACCCCAGCGACATCGTCATAGGCTCTCACAAGCTTTTTCGGATCCTTTACGAGATCTGCTCCCAGCAGGAACGTGTCACCTGGCTTCATCACGGCAGCCAGATCCGAGAAGAACCCGGCACGATCGTGTGTAGAGAGGTTGCCTATGGTGCTGCCCAGGAACGCGAACATCTGGTTGGGGCTCTTGGGCACTTTGCCCAGATGGCGGCGGAAGTCTCCTATTAGAGCATGGACTAGAAGCCCCTCGTACTCCTGGGCCAGCAGGAAAGCCGCCTGCTGCAAAGTTACAGCGCTCACGTCCAGCGGAACATAGCTCGCAAGGATCCCTTTGTCCCACAGCGGATCCAAAAGAAGCCTTGTCTTCTCACAGGTTCCAGCTCCCAGCTCGACCAGGCTCGTAGCACCTGAGAGATCTGCTATGCGAGCGGCGTGCTCCACCAGAAGCGCCCGCTCGGCTCGCGTCAGGTAATACTCGGGAAGCCTTGTTATCTCATCAAACAGCGCGCTGCCCACCTCGTCGTAAAACCAGACCGGCGGCAGCATCTTGTGCCCAGCAAGCATGCCCTTTCTGACATCTCTCTGAAGGGACCTCCGAAGCTCACCCGCAGCGATAAGGTCTTCGACCAGCGGCTTTACAACCCCTGCCACAGATCAAACGTCCTTGGCCAGCCGCAGACCGCTGAATGCCCAGCGCGAGGCGGATGGGAAGAAGTTCCTGTAGCATGTGCGCGCGTGGCCCGCTGGGGTGGCACAGGATCCCCCCCGCAACACATGCTGGTTGACCATGAACTTTCCGTTGTACTCTCCAATAGCCCCCTCAGCCGGGCGAAATCTTGGATAAGGGCTGTAGGAGCTGGAAGTCCACTGCCAGACATCTGCAAACATGGAGCTCTGCGCGCCTAGTGGCACAGGATGGATCTCCATGCGGTCGAAGGGATTGCCTTTCTCAGGCTGGCCAACCGCTGCCAGCTCCCACTCGAACTCTGTGGGAAGCCTCGCTCCGGCCCATCTGGCAAAGGCGTCTGCCTCGTAATAGCTCACATGACAGACCGGCTCTGCTGGGTCTAGCTCCTTGGGTCCGCCAAGGGTAAATACGCTCCAACCTGGCTCGGTGTGAGACCAGTACATAGGGGCGTCCCACGACTTGTCCTGGACAGTGGCCCATCCCTCTGACAGCCACAGGTTGGCCCGCTCGTAGCCTCCATCCTCGATGAACTGCACCCATTCCCCACAGGTGACCGGCCTGGATGCGATGGCGAACGGGGGTAGGAACACTCGGTGACGCGGTGACTCGTTGTCAAAGGCAAATCCAATGCCATCGTGGCCTATGTCCACGAGCCCGCCTTCATAGGAGATCCACGCCTGGGGTGGGAGCTCCTTGGAGGGCGGCTGGGAGGCTTCTGCGTCGGCAGGCTGGAGCGGGTTACATGGCCGGCATCGAGCTTCGCCGCTCGACTCGCTCAGAGGGGTGTCGATGTAGGCAGGCTGGAGCGGGTTGCAAGACAGCAGGTGCTTTACGTCCATGAGCAGGAGCTCCTGATGCTGCTGCTCATGGTTGATGCCCAAGATGATCATGGCCTGCACCTCAGGATCGAGGCACCTCGACAGCAGAGCCTGCATAGCGCAATCCACGTGAGCCCTGTATGCAGCGACCTCTTCCACATCCGGGCGGGTTATGAGCCCCCGGCTGGGGCGGGGCTGTCTTGGCCCAATAGAGTCGTAATAGGAGTTGAATAGGTAGGCGAACCTTTTATCATATGGCTTGTAACCTCGATCGTTGTCCATGAGCACGAAGGTCTCGAAGAACCACGTCGTATGCCCACGGTGCCACTTGACCGGGCTGGCATCGGCCATCGACTGGACTGTCTGGTCTTCGGGCGAGAGCGGCTCGGCAAGCTTCTCGGTCAGTTCCCGGGCTCGCTCGAACTCGAGCATGAGGCTGGCATGACCACCTCTCTCCCATGCAGCCGCGCTCACCTGAGGCTCCTTTGGCTCTTGGGCAATACTGGGGCGAACCAGCAGCAGCGACGTGCCTGGGGCGGGCCTGAAAGCACCATGCCAGAGTAGTGGCGTTACAAGCCGGCCGTACGTCGCCTGCTCCATCAGTCACCCGATCCAGCAGCTCACATCAGACCTCCCAGCTAGATCACCCATGGGCAGCAGTTTTGAGTCCCAGTGAGCAGCTCGCCAGGCTCGGGAGCCAGCTAGACATCTCAGGACCGGCTATAGCCTCAAGAAGCGGCCGGCAGGTTCAAGCCTAAAGAGCTGGAGAGTGCTTCCTACTACGGGCGGGCGCTCCCCGGGGCTGAGTTGGCCTGGGAAGGGAGCAACCCTTTGACCAGCGCTGGGATCCTTAGGTTCATGTTCGAGTAGGAGAGCGTGGATGGCTCGTTGTCTGGCCTCCAGGTTGGCGCATCGTTCTGGGTGAGCTGCAGCTGCAACTGGTCGCCGGGAGCGACATACCATGCAGTAGGCCATAGCTCGAAGGCAAGCTGGAGCTTCTGGCCGGGCTTGCCATCCACTCGCTTCACCGACCTGGTTATAAGGGTCTGCTTACCTGTCTTGGGATCAACCTGCCAGAGGCTCGCGGCGATCTCTGCGCTGCTTCCCTCGAGCACTGCTGCGGCATGCACGACCGGGGCTCCTATGAGCGTGGCGCCACCGGCTGCCGCTGCGCCAGTAGGAGTGAACGTGTAAGTCGCTGCACCAGGTCCTGTGGCTTGGGAGGTGGAAAGCGTGCGGCAGCCCGACTCGGCAATTGGATCGGTCTCCAAGTTCGCCACAGGATTAGAGCCGAGGCTGGTGGTCTCGGTGGCAGAGGAGCTTGAGAACTGAAGGACCGTGTTCGGGATCTCTCGCAAGTGATCAGCGCTGTACCACTGGGTGCTCTGGCGGGGGGGTGCATGCAACCGTGGCGATCTCCATCTTGGGCTGCGCAGGCTGCTTGTGAGAGAGAACATCATCCAGCCACAGGTTGGCCTGGTCCAAGATGCGACGCCACACAGCGGGCGGATTGTCTGCGTAGGAATGGCCCACATCGGCCAGAACGGTCCACACCGGATAGCCTGGATAGGCCGAGCGCAAGCGCTGCTCCATCTGGATGCTTTGGATAGCAGGGAAGAGTGGATCTGTCACACCTTGCACTGTGAACACTGGCACAGCCTCGGCTGGGTCTGGCACAGGCATGTAGTATGCTGAACGATATTTAGTCAGCTGGGTAACCGCCTCCTTCACAATGGGGTCGGCTGCGTAAGGTTCACCTGCCCCTATTGCGGCAAACCACGCGCTTAGGTCAGCAGAGGGATGGGTTCCCGCTGGAGCGTACTGGGCGGTTGCCTCTCCAAGTGCGAAGAGCCCGCTCACATAGCTCAGCTTTTCCACCCCATAGGGGAGGATGTGGCTGGTCGCAGGCGGTGAGTCGGCAGCCTGAGCCTGAGCTATAGAGCCGCCCCCGTTGTCGTCCAAAGCCTGTAGCAGATCGGTCCAGCCAAACAGCGGGATCGCCGCAGCCAGGTGTATGGGTGTGCCCTTGGGCGAGACCCAAGGCTCAGTGGTCCCATTGCGCCGCATGACCTGGTCAGCAGACATAGCCAGCATCCAGCTCTGCCCGCCGCCGTAGGAGTCTCCGGTGACTACTATCTCGTTTGGGTTGGCTACCCCAGCATCCACGAGCTTGCCCACCAGCGTCTGGGCATCTCGTACCTCCCAGCGACGGTCTGCCAGGTGGGTCCAGCTCTGCCTGCCCGCGCAGCCTGGCTCTGTTAGGTAAACAGGGTCGGAAGCCGTCACCCCACCTTCAGATGGAGCACCAGGTAGGGGAACCTTGCCGCAGGAGTGCCAGAATCCCCTGGCTGTGTAGTTGAGAACCGCGAAACCCTGAGAAGCGAACCAGGCGTTGTTCCAGTGGTAGGTATAGGGGCTCGAGTTTCCTTTCAAGCTTGTGGCCTCAAAGTTGGACTTGTTGTCGCCCCATCCGTTCAACATGACCATCAAAGGAAGCGGTCCACGTGAGCCGTCGGGAATGGTCACATCTGTGGAAAGAGGCGTACCGTCGAAGCTTGTCACATATCCCGAGCACACCGTGGAAGCCGCTCCGCCAGCTGGATCAAGCTGGCGGACCGATTTCAGGCCGAGCGGGCAGCGTGCGGGAGCATCAGCTTGTATGGGCGCGGCTTTCGCTTGAGCATTGCTGTAGTTCGCTGAGATGGAACCGGCCGGCGAAAGCGGCGTGGGAACCGCATTCGGTCTGCCGGGAGCTACGTACCTACCCAGAGCCGGGCTGGGTCTCTGCAGACCTGCTGCACTGAGAGAGGTCGGCACTGTTGAGCCCGCGAGCAAGCCGATGAGCATGACCGTAGCTAGGCCCAGACCTATGGATGCGGGCACGAAGAGAGCCCCGCGGGTAGTGCGCATGACCGGTTAACGGCTCTTCGTCCTAAAACTTGCGGTCTTGGGCGACCCGACGGCACTTACCTAGGACGCTCTGCAAAGCTCCTTCGGCCCTGACCACGGGCATTCACTGCCATTGCTGGCGCTTCGGTGGTATGAACTTGTGCGTGGAGCTCAGGATTTTCACCGAACCGCAACAGGGTGCCACCTACGACCAGCTGATGAAAGCAGCCCAAGCAGCAGAGTTGAACGGCTTTGGAGCCTTCTTCCGCTCCGATCACTATCTGAGGATGGGTGGTGGAGATCCGGGACCAGGTCCAAGCGATGCGTGGGCCACGCTCGCGGGCCTTGCCAGGGACACAGAGCACATAAGGCTCGGCACCCTTATGACCTCGGCCACCTTCAGGTTGCCAGGTCCGCTCGCCATAACGGTTGCTGGCGTGGATGCAATGAGCTCGGGAAGAGTAGAGCTCGGTATGGGTGCGGGATGGTTCGAAGAAGAGCACCGCGCCTGGGGCATCCCCTTCCCTTCCATGAAGGAGCGCTTTGATCGGCTGGAAGAACAGCTCACCATCTTGACTGGTATCTGGGCAACGCCGCCCGGACAGCAGTTCTCCTTCTCCGGCACCTATTACAGCCTTCAGGGCTCACCGGCTCTGCCAAGACCTCTCCAGCGCCCAAGACCTCCACTAATCATAGGCGGGAGGGGAACCCGGCGAACCCCCGCTCTTGCCGCCAGGTTCGCCGATGAGCTGAACGTCCCCTTTGCCGACCCGGACGAGGCTGGATCGGTGTTCGAGGCGCTCGATGCTGCAGCTGAGCGGGCAGACCGGGATCCTGCTCAGATCGTACTCTCGGTGGCGCTCACCTGCTGCTGTGGTTCAGATAATGCAGAGGTAGCCAAGCGATGCGCGCCAGCGGGAATCGATGCATCCAAGGGGCGCTCGGGTGCTCTCGTCGGAAGCCCGTCGGATGTGGTTGACCAGCTGTCCTCCTATGCAGATCTAGGTGTCAGCAGGGTCTATCTCCAGATGCTCGACCTCGACGACTTAGACCACATTGAGCTCATCGCAGAGGAGGTGGCGCCGGCTCTCAGCTGAGCTCAGAGCCACTCTGGCAGGCGTGTTTCGCCCTGTGCCATCAGCTGGGCGTGGGAAGCTCTGCGGCCACTGAGAAGTGCCATGGTCGGGCGTGTTTCGCCCTGTGCCATCAGCTGGGTGTAGGGGGAGGAGCACGGGATGGAGCCCCCAGGGCGGACCGGAGGCCATCAGCTGGGCGTAGGGGGAATGGAGTAGGTGACCTGAGCCTTAGCTATAACCTCCTTGGAGCCCACAGAGCTCATCGCCACCTCGACTACCGCAAGGCGCCGGCCGAGCTTTAGCAGGCGGCCCTCTGCCTCCACATCGACCAAAGCCGGCTTTCGGAGGAAATCTATATGGAGGCTGGTGGTCACAGACAGCGCCACCGGGCCGATCTGGGAAACGATGGCAAGCCAAGCAGTGCAATCTGCAAGCGTCATAAGAGCCGGGCCGGACACTGTCCCTCCCGGCCTCTCATGGACCTCGCTAACCGGCAAGCGACCCGTACACCCCACTCTGCCACCTCATCGACAATGCACTCAGGCGGAGAGCTTGGAAATGAGTCTGCAAGGAAAGCCTGGAGCTCATCTACGGTCAAAACAGCCATGCTCAAAGCTACCGCCATGGACGCTACCGCCATGGAGCTACCGCCCTGGACGCTACCGCCATGGAGCTACCGCCCTGGACGCCACCGCCCTCTCGGTGCAGCTACGCGTCGAGTGCCCCTAGCTACATGGCCCTGATGTAGCAACAGGCCACCTCAACGCAACCGTGATCACCCGAGGTGGCAGAGCAAACTGCTGCCGTCAACAGGGTTGCGGTCTTCGAGATTGGCTGCCAGCGATGCGCCTTGGCGCTCCCTGCGCGCTGCCCGCCGCCCACCAGGAAAGAAACGACCGGCTAACCTACCAGAGCAGAGCAAGGAGGACGCATGCGAAGGAGAGCTTTAGGCAACGCCTTGGAGGTGTCCGCTCAGGGCCTTGGTTGCATGGGCATGAGCGAGTTCTACGGCACTGGAGACGACGCCGAATCAGAGGCCACGATCCACTTGGCGCTTGACCTCGGGATCAACTTCCTTGACACAGCAGACATCTATGGTCCCTTCACCAATGAGCAGCTCGTTGGTAAGGCGATCCGATCCAGGCGTGAAGAGGTTGTCCTCGCAACCAAGTTCGGCATCGAGCGCCGCAGCGACGGCAGCCGTGTCGGGGTGAACGGCCGTCCCGAGTATCTGCGCAGGGCTTGCGATGCCAGCCTGCAGAGGCTGGGCATAGAGCGGATCGATCTGTACTACCAGCACAGGGTCGACAAGACCATACCTGTAGAAGAGACCTGGGGGGCACTAAAAGAGCTGGTCGAAGCCGGCAAGGTCGCCAACCTGGGCATATCGGAGGCGGCGCCGGAGACGATCCGCCGTGCGCATTCAGTCCATCCCATTGCCGCGGTGCAGACCGAGTACTCGCTTTGGACCCGTGATCCTGAGGTGAACGGTGTGCTGGAGACCACAAGGGAGCTAGGGATCGGCTTTGTAGCCTATAGCCCGCTAGGTCGAGGGTTCTTGACCGGAAAGATAGCCAGCACAGACGCTCTCGAACAGGGAGATTTCCGCAGGAACAACCCGCGCTTTGACAAGGAGAACTTGGGCAGAAACCTCGCGATCGTAGAGATCCTTCGCGAAATGGCACAGGAAAAGGGAGTTACTCCCGCTCAGCTCGCCCTCGCCTGGGTGCTCGCCCAGGGTGAGGACGTCGTGCCCATACCCGGCACCCGGCGCAGGACCTATCTCAAAGAGAACGCCGCTGCAGACGACATCCGGCTGGAGCCCGAGGATCTTGCCCGCCTAGACGAGACCGTGCCCCCGGGAGCTGCCCATGGAGATCGGTACGCTGACATGTCGGCAGTGGAGCTGTAGAAGACGCCCTCATGTAACCCTCAGCCAAGCTCAACCAGCCACAGCAGCAACTACAGCTCAAACGACTATAAGCGAGCGCATCGCATGGGCCCCTATGCATTCCCTTCCCTTGAGAGATGCGATCTCCAAGAGGGCTGCTACGGCAACGACATGGGCACCCGATTGGCTGACCAGCTCGATTGCGGCCCTGGCCGTCCCGCCAGTGGCTATCACGTCATCGACCACTAGCACTCGCTCACCAGGCATCAAAGAGCCCAAGTGGACTTCGAGGGTCGCGTCGCTGTACTCAAGGAAGTAGCGCTGAGACAACGACGGTCCAGGGAGCTTGCCCGCCTTTCGCATGGGCACAAAGCCAGCTCCGAGAAGCGCGGCTATCGGAGCGCCAAAGACGAATCCCCTGGCCTCTATGGCCGCAACCTTGTCGACCTGGCCTTTGTAGGGAGCTGCCAGCTCCTCTACGGCGAGTCTGAACGCAACCGCATCCGCCAGCACAGGAGTGATGTCTTTGAATAGGACCCCTGGGGAGGGAAAGCCGGGCACATCCCTGACCAGAGCCTTGATCATAGAGCGCAGGCACTCGCTGGCCTCACCCCCTGGGCTGGGTTGATCCAAGCCGTCCATGGGATCTGGCCGTACCGACAGTGGATCATCCAGGGAATAGGGGTAGTGCTTCATGCTCAGGTCTCTTGGCCCTTTCTGCTAGCTCTCCAAGACCGACAGGTCCATGACCCGCAACCGCCACTCGTCATATGGCATATCTGGCCACAACGCGGCGAAGTCTGGAACTGCCTGCTTGCCCGGCTGCTCCCCCAACGCTGCGCACGCTATCTCTTCGGGGGCCGCACCTGCGGCCAGAACGCTAACACGCCCACCAGCCGGAGCGCGTTCGGCACGCAGCGCATGGGAGAGGACCCTGAGCAGGGCCATACGGGCCTCGTGATCGTCTGGTGCCGACAGGTCTGCTGGGAGGTTCCCTGCGACCAGAACCACATGAGCCCCCGGCGCCAGATAGGCAAGCACCAGCTCGGCCTCCCGAAATCGGCCGAGAATACCTTTCTCGATCAGGATCCCAATCTGGCCTACGAGGCTTGTGGCATTGGTGGGTATGTTCGTGGGCAGTTGAACATAGGCATCGAACCCCTCCTGGCTGGCCCAGCAAGTCTCCGCCACCTTGCCAGGATCGTCGGCCGCAAAGACCTCAAGCCCAGCCTCCTCTAGCGCACTTCGCACCAGGGCAATCCGATCAGTTGACCCTGTGACAAGGGCACTCTTGGCCATCTCACTCCTTAGTGGTGCTGTCCTGGTCTGCTCACAGCCGAGCTTACGAAGAGCGCTTTGGATCTGCAAGCGCCTCGGCATGTGCAGATAAGCCAGCGCCAAACCCGATCAGGTCGAGGCGAGCACCATGAGCCCTGAAGGCCAAATCGTTGGTCGCTGCAGGTAGGCCACCGTGGCATACTAGCTACAGCGTCTTATACGTTCCAGCCGCAGGTTCCGGTGGCTGGTCGCTGTAGCCATTGTCGCTGGCGGGGGAGGGCTCGAACCTCCAACCTCCTGGTCCAAAGCCAGGCGTTCTGCCGATTGAACTACCCGCCAGGGCGGTGCGGATCTGTGTCAGTGGCCACCTTGAGCCGTGACCTTCACCGGGTTGGAGCCAATGGTAGCTTCCGGGCCAATGGTAGCCCCCAGGCACCAAGCCCTGTGCGGGCACGCCAAAGGGTCCATCTTTGGAGCTTTCCAGGTAGCACGAAGCCTCTACTTGGCGCTGGCGCCGCCCACCTACTAGCCTGCCGTCGGTCATGGGGTCTCTGATTAAAAAGCGCCGGAAGCGCATGAGAAAGAAGAAGCACAAGAAGCTGCTCAAAAAGACACGCTGGCAGCGTCGCGCATCGGGTCGCTAGCAGACATCCTGCCCTTAGGTGAACAGATGCACAAGACTTCTTCGAGCAATAAAAGCGTGCTGTCCTGCCCAGTCCAGGAGCGGACGGTTGAAAACGTCACCACCCCGAAGGTACCGAGCTGACCTCGACGAGCCAGCCCTGCTCACCTTGAAGGCTTACACGAGAGATGCCAGGGGTGCGGCTCTTAGCTGTGGCAGGCGGGATGGATCCACAGCTCGCCGAACCGGCACCAGGGGTGGCACCCTTAGCTATGCGTGAGGCATCTGGATCTGTGGTAAACCACCTCGACCGTGCCTGCAGCCGGCCACGTACAAACCAGGTGGATCCACTGCCAGCAAGCACAGGCCTGGACCCCGACGCTCGGGCCAACCACTCTCGCCATGGAGCCAGGCGAGGCTCTACCGCCAGTGCTGCTGGCTCAAGGTCGTTGCTTACATACCTGCCACCAGGGCTCCTCGAAGGGCCGCCAAGCTCGTCGAACGCCTTGTAGACTTCCCCGGTGGATACGCCGAACTCCAAAATGAGCAAGGTGAAAACCTCTGGGATGAATCCCTTGTCAGCCACAACGTCCCCGATGCCAGACACATGTGCCCTGCCACCGTGCAAGCAGAATGGGACGTCCGCGCCGAGCGACACAGCGAGGCCCGTATCCATACACCCTGCCCAGCGCAATACAGCTGCTGCATCTGAGGATCCCCCTCCAAGGCCTGCTCCAGGGGGTATATGCTTCTCCAGGTTCACCCTGGCCCGCTTGGAGACAGCGCTCAAAGCCTTTGCAACCAGATTGTCCGGACCCTTAGGTACCGCTTTCATGAGGCTCGATCCTTTTAGGATCCCAGCTCCGACCACCTCTAGTCCCTCCCCCTCGGTCAGCTCCAGCCTGTCAGCTAGATCCACAGCTACCATCTCCGCCTCCAGTAGGTGATAGCCGTCGCCGCGACGCCCTACTATGCGCAGCGACGTGGTCAGCTTTGCCGGGGCAAGCACCACCGTCACCTGGATCTACCCCCTACGGGCCGTCCTGGTCTAAGGCCAGCTCCCACCCTGGCCGGGGCACCCACCACCGTCACCTGGATCGACCCGGCTCTGGGTTGAGCAAATCGGAGGTGCACGCGGCCGCCAGCCTGCCCCAAGCGGCGAGATCCAGCTCCTCAGCGCGTGCCTCACCTGAGATTCCTGCCTTGGCGAAGACCTCTGGGCCGGCCATAGCTGCCAGAGAGCGGCGCAACATCTTACGGCGATGGGCAAACCCTGCCCTTAGCACTTTGCAGAGCTCTTCATAGGAGACCATGGCTGGCTCAAGCCCTGGCCGATCCCTCCTGTGTATGTCCACCAGTACCGAGTCCACCTTCGGCTGCGGCACGAAAACAGTGCGGGCAACCCTTCTTGCAATCTTGGCATTGGCGAAGTAGGCCACCTTCACCGAAACTGCCCCATACGCCTGCCCACCAGCTGTTGCCACCATCCTCTCTCCGACCTCGCGCTGGACCATGACGAGCATGCGCTTCACCTGGTGAACCTCCTCTAAGATCCCCACCACCAAAGGGGTGGCGACGTTGTAGGGAAGGTTCGACACCATCACCCACTGCTCCTGGCCCAACAGCCCATTCCAGTCAAGATGCATCGCGTCGCCTTTAACCAGGGTGACAGCGGAGCCCTCCAGCTCCGCTTTTAGGACGTCGATAAGCCTCGGGTCCCTCTCGACGGCCGTGACAGCTGCACCGGTCTCCAAAAGCGCCTGCGTCAGCGCCCCCAGACCTGGGCCAATCTCCACCACATGGTCTGCGGGCCCTACACCAGCTAGCTGAGCAATCCGACGGGTGGTGTTGGCATCTACCACAAAGTTCTGGCCAAGGGACCGGCGCGGATGCATGCCTTGGCGTGAAAGGAGCTCGCGAACCTGGTAACGGCCAAAGACCACACACCAAGAGTAGGCCTCACTATGGAATCCCAGACCAGCTTCCGCCAGAGCAGCTGCCCAGCGAGACTGGGGCAATGAAGCTTGCGAGCACACACGGACTCCATCGCCCTGGTGACAACCGCCATTGGACACTGCGCCAATGAAGTCGGCTGTCCAAGATCCAACGCGCTCATCTAAGCCCGAAGGCAGCCATAGCCGACGCGGCACTGTGACAAGCTAGCTCTTGTGGAGCTTGCCCACGCAGCTTTGCCACCGCTGCTCCAATCCATGGGAGCAGGGCGGGTTCGTTGCGCTGGCCACGATGAGGCACTGGGGCGAGAAACGGCGAGTCTGTCTCCAAGAGCAGGCGCTCCTCAGGGCAAAAGGCTGCAGCCTGGGCGACCTCGCCGGCACTTTTGAACGTGACTATGCCGCTGAACGAGAGCCACGCCCCAAGGTCCAAGCAGCGCCTGGCTTCAGGCTCTCCCCCGGTGAAGCAGTGGAAGATCACGCGCTCTGGCAGACGGGCCTCTGCCAGTATGCCAAGGGTGTCTTCCCAGGCGTTTCTGGTGTGGACGACCAATGTCAGCCCATACCTAGCTGCCAGCTCCACCTGCGCGGCAAATGCCTCGCGCTGCTCCTCGCGCGGCGAGTGGTCGTAGTGGTAGTCAAGGCCGCACTCACCTACGGCCACCGCTTTGGCCTCCACCAGCCCTCCCGGTGAGCAGGCCAGCTCTGAGAGCAGGCCCTCTACCACGCGGGCCCCCCTAGTCGCCTCATGGGGATGGAGGCCCACGGTTGCCCACAGCGCACCGTCTCCGCTGGAGCGAACCAGCTCCAGCGCCCGTCTTGAGGAGAGCTCGTCTGTGCCCACGCAGACCATTGACGACACTCCGGCAGCACGTGCCCGCTGCAGCACCTCCAAAGGGCGTTGCTCGTCTTGGAGGTGGCAGTGTGTGTCGAACCAGCCAGTGATCCCAGCCTGGTCCAGGTCATCTTCAGGCTTGGGCGCATCTGCCGGTGATCCATCACGGCTGCTCGTGACCATGGCTTCGCTCACGGCTTCCAGCGCGGGAAGAGAGGCTCTCCCTTTTCAACCTCGACCCCACCCCGGTAGCCTCCCCATGAAAGCCCACCTGGCACCAAGACATCGGCTGGAGTCCCCGCAAGGCCGATCCGCCTCCAGATCTCCTCGCAGGTTGCAGGCATTGCAGGCCATGCCAGCACAGCGACGATGCGAAGAACCTCAAGAGCATCTCCTAGAGCCCGGTCCACCTCGTCACCTGGATCCAGCTTCCAGGGCTGCGCGCTCTCCAGTGTGGCGTTGGCTTCATGGATCAGGCCCCATACCGCCTCCAGCGCCTCATGGGGGGCAAAGCGCTCCCATGCCGCTCCAGCTGAGCGTACCGCTTGCCCGGCCGCAGCCTCAAGCACACCAGGTGCCTCCCCACCCTCGGCACCGCAGTGAGCTGGCGGCCCTATGCCTGCGCATTTTGTCGTAACGACGGCCGCAACCCTGGCCAGCAGGTTACCGAGGTTATTGGCGAGATCGGCATTGTAGCGAGCAGTCATCGCCTCATAGGAGAAATCCCCGTCAGGTCCCAGAGGATTATCTCGTAACAGATGATATCTTACCGCGTCCACCCCCAGCTCTGATACGAGCTGGGCAGGGGTGATCTGGTTGAGGCGCGTCTTGGACATCTTCGCGCCGCCGAAAAGGAGCGAGC
>JAMCQF010000076.1 GCA_023379605.1 Actinomycetota bacterium | reverse complement strand
CAAAACCTGTCTTGCCTGAGGGCTCAAGACCGTTGCCATCAAGGTCTCCTGGCCCTTTGGGGCTCTCACTTAGCATGTGCTTGGCCGGAAACGGCGCTGGCCTGGAGTCACCTATCTTCGGCTTGTCTGGTGATGCAGCGACCGCTGTGCTCTCCTCTTCGGCGCCCTGGACCGGTACTTGTCTGAACCTCTGGTCCTTTGGCCCTTGTACAGCAGTACCCGAACAGATCGGCGTGCTGGCATCCCCGGCTGGCTCCCCTTTAGGTGGAGCACCAGGGCGGGCGCGCACCTTTTTAGGTGCTGGCCTGGAATCGCCTATCTTTGGCCTGTCGCCACCTTCTTGAGCACCCGGCAGGGTCGTCGCGCTCAAATGCGCGTCCCCTAAAGGCACGCCCGAGCCAAGCGCGCCCCTGCCCATGGATTCAGGGGCCGGCCCCTCGGTCAGCGGAAAGACAGGTTTTGAGCCATCACGCTGGGGCTGTTCCTCATCGTTGTCGCCCGGGACGGCGTCTGCCGCGCCTGTGGCTGTGCCATCTGGCATTTTCGAGATCCCTTCTCATGACGCGCGCTCCAAAGCGCGCAAGGCAGGCGCAGCGGCTAGAGCTATGGGCTCTCGTGCCGAGGCACCGCCACCAATCCATTGAGCTGTGCGCACTGACCACTCAGCGCGCACCACGCAAGCTCCCCCGCTCAGACCGGCAAGCGCTTGCGCAAGCTCGGCCGGTCTGGCTCCTCTTGGCCGGGTCGCAATCTCCACCGTCACCGGCCATGGTCCGCTCTTTGGCACCGCAGCACCAATCGAGCCGACCCCATCCCCCAGAGGCTGCCCTGACCCCCTTGGATCGCCACCACTAACAGCACAGCTGCTGCCAAGCCAGACGCTTGTAGCATCTGCCGCGCCAAGATCTCCGCGGCTGGCGTCTCTCAGATCCCCGCCCACAGCAGAGATAAGAGCGGGTCTGATGTCGTCTTGGACCTGGCGGGCCTTGCGCTCACGGATCACCACCAGATGTGAGGAGGCCATCGCCTTGCCCAAGAGGTCCTCCAGTTCTGTGTGTTCCAGGCCTGATAGCCCTATCTTCCAGGTGCACGAGCACACGGCTTCCTGCAGGGAAGGATCCCCAGCCTTTGACCACACAGCTGCCAACACCTTCACTCCTACCGGGAGCGCCTCATCTACCCTGGAAGCTAGGTCCCATGGATCTCCCATGGCGTCTCCTGTGGCGCTTGGATCTATCTCTATGTCGAGATACTCAGCCACCGACTCCGATCCTGTCGGCAACGCCAGCCCGAAGCTGATCCGCGGCCGGGGAGTGAAGCCATGGCTGTACTCGACTGGAATCTGAGCCCTGCGCAGCGCTCGCTCCCACATCCTTGCTATATCGCGATGGCTAGTCCAGCGGAGCTTCCCAAGCTTGGAGAAGCGAATCCGCAGGCGCGCCACCTCAGCCCTGCCCCTTCGCAGATACCTCGCTCACGAGCACCCTGTGAGACGGCGGCGCTATATGCAACGGGATCCTTGTAGGCGGAGGTGATGGGAGCACCTGCAAGGTGCCCTGGCTCCCACCTGCGGGCGGGAGGGCAGAGGCCACCACGTGCTCCAGGCCATATCCGGTGCAAACCCCGCAGTCGTAGCAGGGAGTCCATCTGCAGTCCGGCTGGCCCGCTCCTACAAGGGCGTCCTGCCACTCTCCCCATAGGAAGTCTCGATGCAAACCTGAGGAAAGATGATCCCACGGAAGGACCTCATCTTGGGAGCGCTCCCTATAGACAACGTCTTCGACTGACAGTCCAACCGCCTGCATGGCATCGGTCCATCTCTTTAGCTCAAAACGCTCCGACCATTCCTGGAAGGTACCTCCGTGGCGCCACACGTGCTCAAGTACCGCCCCCACACGCCTGTCACCACGGCTGGCTATGCCTTCTGCCAAAGAGGCCTCAGGGTCATGCCAACGGAGCGTCAATTGACGAACCCCCTTCACTGCACCCAGCAAAATGCCAACCTTTCGGCGAAGCTCATCTGCACTGTTCTGGCCGAACCACTGGAATGGAGTATGTGGCTTTGGGACAAATCCACCGACAGAGGCGGTAACAGTTGGGTTGCGATGATACCTAAGACCTATCTCAACACAACTCTTAGCCAGCTCCGCAATGGCAATAACGTCCTCATCCTGCTCAGTAGGTAGTCCGATGAGAAAGTACAGCTTTATCCGGCGCCAACCTTGCGAAAAGGCGGCTTCCACCGCACCAAAGAGATCGTCTTCCGAGATGAGCTTGTTTATAACCTGTCGCATCCTCCAGGTACCTCCATCTGGAGCGAAGGTGAGCCCGGTGCGACGCACCTTTTGTATTTCACTCGCAATGCCTACCGTAAATGCATCCACTCTCAGGCTAGGGAGGCTTACCGACACCTGGCCAGAGCACATCGGATCACCTATTATATCGCCAATCGACTGCTCGATACCAGAGAAGTCAGCGCTGGAAAGGGAGGTGAGAGCTACCTCGTCGTATCCTGTGCGAGCAAGCCCCTCTGACACCATCTGGCGAACCTGGGCAACAGGCCGTTCCCTCACAGGCCGGGTTATCATGCCAGCCTGGCAGAACCTGCATCCTCTCGTACATCCTCGGAACACCTCGACGTTCATCCTGTCGTGAACCACCTCGGTAAGGGGCACAAGCTGATGCTTGGGATATGGCCACTCCGCCAGGTCAGCCACTGTTCGCTTTTCGACCCTTTCTCGCACCCCGGCTATATTTGGTCGAACAGACTCAATCAGGCCATCCCTGCGATAGACAACCTCATAGAGCGAGGGCACATAGACGCCTTCTATCCCAGCAAGTGAGATCAGCGTCTCTTGGCGGGAAAGCCTGGACTGGCGTGCATAAAGAAGGCACTCTGTGATCTCTACGACAGGCTCCTCGCCATCACCTAGGACGAAGAGGTCTATGAAGTCCGCCAGCGGTTCGGGGTTGAACGCGCAGTGCCCCCCGGCGACAACCAGCGGAAGCTCGCCGCATCGCTCACCTGAGCGCACGGGGATGCCGCTTAAGTCGATCAGGTTCAAGACGTTTGTATAGGTGAGCTCTGCAGATAGGTTAAAGGCGAGCACGTCAAAGCTTGCCGCACTGTAGTGGTTCTCAAGCGAGAAGAGAGGAAGCCCCTCGGCTCTCATGAGGGCCTCCATGTCGATCCAAGGAGCATATGCGCGCTCTGCCACAGCAAAGGGATGCTCGTTTAGGATCTCATAGAGGATTTGCAAGCCCTGGTTGGGCAGACCTATCTCGTAGGCATCAGGGTACACCAGCAGCCACGAGATACTCTCGGGCGAATGTAGGGGAAGCTGAGCCCCTTCCTCGCACCCGATATAACGGGCTGGCTTGGACACCCCTGCCAGCAAGGACTCTATCCGCGGCCACAGGGAATGCATCTCCATGACAAGTCTAGCCGGATGGCGGCGGGAGCGGTAGCTTTGGACTTGGGACAGGGTGGTTCATCAGGTACTCAAAGATCTTCCGAGCTACCGGAGCCGCACCGGTAGCTCCATAACCGGCTTGGCTGATCACCACCGCAACCACATAGCGCGGGGCTCCAACCGGGCCAAATGCCACAAACAGCGAGGTGGGAAGCTCGCCTTTCACGCTGGCGGTGCCGGTCTTTCCCGCTATGGGGAACTTGGAGAAGGGATAGCCGGCAAATGTGTAGCCTGCGGTGCCTATGGGGTTGTCAACGGCGCCTTCGAAGCCGGCAAGCATTGTCTGGCGGGTGGTGGAAGGGAGGTTCACGTGCCCTTCGATCTTGGGCTTGAATACCTTAACAACCTTGCCAGATGGGGTCTCCGCCGCCAGGGCGAGCTGGGGAGCATACCGGGTACCGCCGTTTGCAAAGGTTGCGTAGGCATCGGCCAGCTGGATGGGTGTGACGAGCGTCTCACCCTGGCCGAAGGCCATCTCCAGATTGTCTCCCACGTACCAGCCTCCATCGGGGAAGGCAGCGGGGTCCTCTTTGTGCTGGAGGGCCCGCAACTGGGGCGTATCCACTTGGCCGATTGAGGAGCCGGGGATGTCTATGCCGGTGGGCTCGCCAAAGCCGTACTTCTCGGCATAGTCCTGGATGGGGGTCTCTCCGTACTTGGCGCGGTTGATCCAAAAGCGAAATCCCAACGTGTAAAAGAAGACGTCATCGGAGGCAGCAAGGCCTGTCACGATGTTTATCGGCCCTAGGCTCTCATAGCCGGCATTGTGGAACCTGCAACGTCCCGCTGCCGAATTGCAGTTGGGGATCTGGAAGTAGCCCGGGTCGTTTATGATCGTGGAGGGCGTTACGAGCCCGGTGTCCAAAGCAGCCGTTGCAGTGGCGATCTTAAAGGTCGAGCCCGGAGTGTACTCCCCTGCAATTGCCCTGTTCAGCAGCGGATCATGGGCGGAAGGGTTGGTGAGTTCGGCGTAGTGAGCATAGGACATCCCCCCTACCCACCAGTTGGGGTTGTAGCTCGGATAGGACGCCATCGCCAGCACATGGCCGTTGTTAGGGTCTATCACCACCCCTGCTCCCCCAGGCGCAGTTGCCACTCCTAGCTGGCCTAGGGGAACTGTGCCCCTAAGCGCATGGATCTCGGCAGCCAGATCGGTCTGGAGAGTGCGCTGCAGGCTCAGATCGATCGTGGAGACCACCTCGTCACCAGGCTTGGCGGGCACTTTGGAGGCCACCCCTACCACGTTCCCCTGGGCGTCTACCTCGAGGTTCTCACTTCCGGGCACCCCTCTTAGCCACTGCTGGAAGCCGGCTTCCATGCCACTTTGACCAATGAGATCGCCTGCCTGGTAGCCCTGGCTGCTCAGAGCCTTTAGCTGCTTTGGGCTGATCTCACTCAGGTAGCCGACCAGTTGCGCTGCAAGATCGCCCTGGGGATAGTCACGGACGGTTGCAAGCTGTGCCTTCACCCCGGGAAACTCAAGGGCGTGCTCTCTTATATAGAGCACGTCGGCCAGCGGAGCCTGCTGCATGATTGGCACCGGCCTATAGTTGGAGTAGCTAGAGTCGTTTATGGCAGCTTTGATCTGGCTCACTGGCATGGAGAGAAGAGTCGCCAGTCGAGATATGACCCCAGGATCGCTGGCTGCTGCTGCCCTGGAGAGGGTTATCTCCTCTGTGGTGGTATTGCCCGCCAGTATCTGGCCATTGCGGGCGAGTATATCCCCTCTGACTGGGTCGATGGTGACCGTGCGGACCTGCTCAGCAGCCACGGTCTTTTCGTACTTCGGGGCATTTAGCACCTGGAGGTCCCACAGCCTAAGGAGCAGCACGGCAAACAGTGCCACCAGCACCAAGCCCGTTGCTTGTAACCTGAGGCGAGGTCGAGGCTCATGGTTACGACCCTGAGCATTGCGCCTCCGGCGATGGAACCTGGGCTGGGCTGGCTTGGACGCGGGCTCTTTGGGGGGCTTGCGGGGACGGAAATGGGGCTGAGGGCGCCTGGAGCCGCCAAGGCCGCGCTCTCTGGGGGGCTTGCGGGGACGGAAGCTCGGGCTCCTGCTCACCTGAGCGCTCCTATGGCCGTTCCCTGAGTGGAGCTGGCCCACCCCTCGCGTTCCCTGCGAACCGACGCCCAGGCCAGCACTGGCCGCGCAAGCGGAGCGAAAAGGCCATTAAAAGCTGCCACCACCACAGCGGTTGCAGCAAGCGACTCATGGAGCATCTCGGGCTGGCCCAGCAAGGTCCCCAGGACTGCCATTGCAATCACTGCAAGTGCGCTAGCTGCGGCTGCAGCAACCGGTGCCGCCCACCACATAGCTGGCTCGATGCTCTCCCTTATAGCACCCACAGAGTAACCAGTGAGAGTGAAGATCATGGCGCTCATCCCAAATGGGGTAGGAAGAAAGGCATCAGCTACAAGGCCTGTGAAGAATCCCACGACTGCACCTCGCTCGGCCCCTCCCATAAGAGCAACCACTATTGGTATGACAAGCAGAGCGTCAGGATGGGAGCCGTCGATGCGTATGCCATCCAAGACCGTGCGCTGGAGCACGAGCGTCACCACGATCACAACGGGTAGGCGTAGCCGCAGCAGGGTGCTCACGGAGCGGGCTCCCAGATTATGACGCTTAAGAAGTCGAGCTGGAAGAAGTTGGCAGCTGGTCTAACTAGCACGGTCTCCTGAAGAGCGTCTGCGGGATGACGAACAGCAATAACTGTACCCACCGGGAGGTCAGGTGGGTACAGCGCCCCTTGCAAGCCGGTGGTCACCACCTCCG
The DNA here is from genome assembly GCA_023379605.1 of Actinomycetota bacterium. Lineage (GTDB taxonomy): Bacteria > Actinomycetota > Acidimicrobiia > Acidimicrobiales > JAMCQF01 > JAMCQF01. The sequence continues at coordinate 5,767 of JAMCQF010000076.1, read as the reverse complement.
CACCAGGTGTGATCGCTGTCCCTGGAGCCACGTAGTCCACCGTGAGAGGCTTGCCACTCCCCTGGCCAGACAGCAGGCCGATCGCTCGCTGCACATAGGTGGGAAGCAGATGAGCTGCCCTGGAACTCGAAGTTCCCGAGGCAGTCCCGGACGCCGAGACATTAGTTGGAGAGGTTGAGGCCCTAGATGAGGTCGCGGAGGCCTTGGAAGAAGCGGGGGGTTTTACCGCATTGGAGGAGGTGGAGCCTGGCGAAGTGGTCGTGGTCGCGGAGCTCTTGGTCGCAGAAGTCCCAGGTCCAGTGGTTGTGGCAGAGAGAGTGCTGTGCGACCCTGTGGTCGGTGACACCTTGGGGCTGACTGTGGGCTGGTCCAAAGCAACCGATACCGCAGAGCGGGGATCGGTTATCAAAAGGACCGTGGATCTGGTGGCCGAGGTTTCTATGACCTGTCCCACGAGCCCTGATCCCGACACGACAGGCATGCCGACTGCTATCCCGTCCGCTGTACCCTTGTCCAGCTCCACTGTCAGCTCGAAGTTGGAAGCCGACAGAGCTATAACCTGGCACTGGACAGTCGGCAGGGACCCGACCCAGGGGAGGTGGTCCTGGCGAAGCAGGCTGCGAACCTGGCCCTCGGCTACAGCCAACTCGGTGGCCTTACGTCTTAGGGCACCGTTCTCGTGGCGCAGCAGGGCGTTCTCCCTTTCAGCTGCACCGTAGTGGAGGGCCCCTTCGAAAAAGCTCCCTATGGGACGCAGCACTGCATCCACTGCCGAATCCACAGGAGCGATGACGTCGTGAGCTGCAGATTTAACCCCGCTTATGGTGCCCTTTAGATCCCCCCTGTAGTCAAGGGTCAGTATGGTTATAGAAGCTAGAACCAGCACCAGGAGGGTATAGAGCGGTCGGCGGGTCTTCCGCGGTGTGGCCACCCTGGGCGATGGGTCGCGTCAGCGCGACGAGGCTGAGATAAGGACCTGCTTCAGTGCCTCAAACTCCTCGAGGCACTGCCCACTCCCGATGGCAACGCAGTTGAGGGGGTCCTTTGCAACCACGATCGGCATCCCGGTCTCTGCCTGTATCCTGCGGTCAAGCCCGTGCAGCAACGCTCCGCCGCCGGTAAGCACAATGCCCTGCTCCATGATGTCAGCAGCCAGCTCTGGGGGGGTCCGATCCAGGGTCACCTTCACCGCGTCAACGACTGCGCTAACAGGCTCCTCTATGGCTTTGCGAATCTCCTCTGTGCTTGTCACAACTGTCTTGGGCAACCCTGTAACCAGGTCACGTCCTCTTATCTCCGCGTGGAGCTCCTCTTCGAGTGGCCATGCCGAGCCAAGAGCAATCTTGATCTCTTCTGCAGTACGCTCCCCCAAAGCTAAGCTGTATTCCTTTTTTATGAAGGCCATGATCGCCTCGTCCAGTTCGTCGCCTCCAATGCGAACCGACTGCGAAGTGACTATGCCGCCTAGAGATATAACTGCAACCTCCGTTGTGCCCCCGCCGATATCGACCACTATGTTGCCGGTCGGCTCGTGAATGGGAAGCCCCGCCCCAATAGCTGCAGCCATCGGCTCTTCGATGATGTAAGCGGGCTTGCGTGCTCCCGCATACTCAGCAGCTTCCTGAACTGCCCTCTGTTCTACCCCTGTTATCCCCGAAGGGACGCAGATGACCATCCTTGGCTTGGCGAAGCGCCGCTGGTGGACCCTGTGGATGAAATAACGCAGCATCTTCTCGCAGACGTCGAAATCAGCGATAACGCCGTCCTTAAGGGGCCTTATGGCCTGGATATGGCTGGGGGTCCGCCCAATCATCCGCTTAGCCTCGGCCCCTACGGCAAGGGGCCTGCCATTTCGAATGTCCACTGCCACCACGGAAGGCTCGTTTACCACGATCCCCCTGCCTCGCACGTAGACGAGGGTGTTAGCCGTTCCCAGATCGACAGCCATGTCTCGACCTAGCAGGGAGAAGTTCGATTCAGACATGGATAGATACCTCCGCTCCTCGTCTTGGGGTCAGCCAGCCATAAAAGCGCTCGGCCTGCGCACGCATCAGCAGCAGGCGGTCGCCTAAGTCTTATGCCGCCCATCGCTAACCGTGCCCGGTGGCACAGACGATCCCTCTAGATTAGGTGAAAAGAGCCATCTTGACAAGGCGGTCGATGGTCTTGCAACGCATAGATCAGACCTGCTGGTCAAAAGGCCTCTTAATGCACACAGCGTACTCGTGGCTGTAGGCCGCCTCGTACCGGGTGCAGTTGATGTCCTTATTCGTGCAAGTCAGCCCAGGGCGTCAGGGAAGAAGAGCTGGATCTCTCGCAGGGCTGATTCTGCTGAGTCTGAGCCATGGACGAGATTCTCCGTGACGACCGTAGCCAGATCTCCGCGGATCGTCCCAGGTGCGGCTTCGAGCGGGTTGGTTACCCCCATCATTGACCTGACCACTTTCCACACTCCTGGTGGTCCCTGCACTACCATCACAAGCGATGGAGACCGGGTTATGAAGGCTACAAGCTCTGGGTAGAACGGCCTGCCCTGGTGCTCCTCGTAGTGCCTGGACGCGAGCTCCTCATCTATCTGACGGATCGCTGCGGCAACGATCCGCAGCCCCTTGCGCTCCAACCTGCCAACTATCTCGCCTATGAGGCCGCGCTCCACAGCGTCAGGCTTGATGATGACAAGAGTTCGATCGTGCTCAGTGGCCGTGGTTTCCATGAAGGCGCACCCTAGCCGATGGCTGCACGTGCCTCGGCCACAAGGTAAAGCGACCCTGTGACAAGGACCATACCGTCCTCACCAGCAACGACCCTGGCACGCGTCACCGCTTCTTTGGGATCAGGGATGGCCTCTGTGGGGATGCCAAGTGCCAAGGCCCTTTGAGCAAGCGCCACTGCAGGAAAAGCCCGGGGAGAGCCAGGCTGGCATGCGAAAAGCATTTTTATATGATCTGTCCCCAGAGCTTGGAGCATCTTGGTGGCATCACGCCCTGCCAGCATTCCCATAACCACCACTGGCTTGACCCGCTCGCTACTGGGACTGACGAGCGCAAAATCTTCGTCAAGAGATCTACCCAGGGCTAGGAGCCCTGCTGGATTGTGCGCACCGTCGACCAGGCAAAGCGGGTGCCTGGCGAGGACTTCCAGGCGTCCCGCCACTGTGACGTTGGAAAAGGCCTCCTGGATAACCTCGCGCCTGGATGGTCGTCCAAAGAATGACTGCACAGCGGCAAGCGAACAAGCTGCGTTGATCGCCTGATGAGCTCCATAGAGCGGTAGGAACGTCTCTGGATATGACCCACCTGGAGTCCAGAGATCCAAAAGCCTCCCCCCATGAGCTACATGGTTTGAACCTACACCAAAGTCCCGGTCTCGCAGGATTAGCTCGACTGGCGATCTCTCGGTGAAAACCCCAAGCAGCTCAGGATCGGTCTCCCCAAGGACAAGCGTGCTCATAGGACCCACAACACCTGCCTTCTCCCTTGCTATATGGGTACGAGTGGGACCAAGCAGCTCCATGTGATCCAGTTCGACATTTGTCACTACAGCCACAGTGGCATCTGCGACATTAGTAGCGTCCCAGCGTCCACCCAGACCTACTTCTAGCACCGCTACATCGACAGCGCGATCGGCGAACCACCTGAGCGCCGCCGCTGTGACAAGCTCGAACCAGGTCGGAATCCCCGACATGAGTGGTTCCAGGGACCTAAGAGCGCTCAAGACTTCGTCGAGCTCATCGTCGTCGATGGGCGCCCCACAGTAGGCCATGCGCTCGTTGACCCTCTCCAGATGAGGGCTTGTATAGGTGCCTACCGACAGCCCATGTGCCAACAGCAGCTCTGTTATAAGCCGCGTGGTTGACCCCTTGCCGTTAGTACCTGTAACTTGGATCACTGGATATGTCTTTTGAGGATCCCCCATGAGCTTTACAAGCTCTGTGATGCGCTCAAGGGTTGGCGGCCCAAACCTTCTGGAGTTGGCTGATTCATAGTTGATATGGCTGTCAAGCCATGTACGGCAAGTTGGGCTCACCTCTCCCTGGCTGGCTGGCTTAGCTCCGTGCGTGCTGTCGACTGGCATGACGATGGCTCACCTCCCCCTGCTTTGAGCCAGGCCTTGAGGGGACGCTTCGGTCAAGCCAGAAAAGCCAGTGTCACGAAGCAGCGCGCCGCGGCCGAGCGGGCTTGCTCGACTCAGTCAGCGGGACAAGGGTTGGATGCACCCGATCTAGAACCACAGAACGGTCGATGACACACTTGCTCACATCGCTCCTGCTCGGCAGATCGTACATAACCTCCAAAAGGATCTCCTCTAAAATGGCGCGCAACCCCCGCGCACCAGTGCCTCGAAGCAGCGCCTGATCAGCGATCGCCTCCAAGGCATCTTCGGTGAACTCCAGCTCCACTCCATCCAGGTCAAAAACTCTGTGGTACTGCTTGATGAGGGCGTTCTTGGGCTCGACGAGAATCTTTACAAGCGCGTCCCGATCTAGGTTCGAAACCGCTCCTATAACAGGCAACCGGCCGATGAACTCTGGGATCAGCCCGAACTTGAGCAGATCCTCAGGAAGCACCTGGAGAAGGGTCGCGCCTTCATCCCTGCGATGATCGCGTCGGATGTCCGCTCGAAAGCCGATGCCGGCCTTCCCGACCCTTGATTCAATGATCTTGTCGAGTCCGGCGAAGGCCCCTCCACAGAGGAACAGGACATTAGTGGTGTCGATCTGGATGAACTCCTGGTGCGGGTGTTTTCTGCCGCCTTGGGGGGGCACTGAGGCAGTAGTGCCCTCCAAGATCTTAAGCAGGGCCTGTTGCACGCCCTCACCGGAAACATCCCTGGTGATGGACGGGTTCTCGCTTTTGCGGGCTATCTTGTCGATCTCGTCTATGTAAATGATCCCGGTCTCGGCCCGCTTGACATCGTAATCTGCCGCCTGGATCAGCTTCAACAGGATGTTCTCCACGTCCTCGCCCACATATCCAGCCTCGGTGAGCGCTGTGGCGTCAGCGATGGCAAATGGGACGTTCAGCATCCTGGCAAGGGTCTGAGCCAGCAGGGTCTTGCCACACCCTGTGGGCCCTAGCAAAAGGATGTTGGACTTGGCCAGCTCCACGTCATTTTCATGACCCGGCCCGGCCTGCACCCTCTTATAGTGGTTGTAGACAGCCACAGAGAGGATCTTCTTGGCCTGATCCTGGCCTACCACATAGTCATTTAGGAACTCAAAGATCTCACGTGGCTTGGGCAGATCCTCAAATCGGACGTCGGTGGAGTCAGCCAGCTCCTCCTCGATGATGTCGTTGCAAAGGTCTATGCACTCGTCACATATATAGACACCTGGACCGGCGATAAGCTTCTTGACCTGCTTTTGGGACTTTCCGCAGAAGCTGCACTTTACGAGATCCCCGCCTTCACCGAACTTAGCCACCGTTTACTCCCTCCCAAGCCTTGGCTTCAGGCCGCGCCGGCCGACTCGAGCAACGCTTCCGCTTCTCGGGTGGTTATCACTTCGTCTATAAGGCCGTACTCGCGGGCTTCTTCTGGCCCCATGATGAAATCCCTGTCAGTATCCTTTGCGATCTTTTCTATAGGTTGGCCACTGTCAGCGGCCAACATGCTGTTAAGCAGGTCCTTCATCCTAAGGATCTCTTTTGCCTGCAGCTCAATGTCGCTGGCCTGGCCCCCTACACCACCCCAGGGCTGATGCAGAAGTATCCGTGCATGGGGGAGCGCATATCGCTTTCCCTTGGTCCCAGCAGCAAGGATCACCGCG
>JAMCQF010000075.1:13131-18395 GCA_023379605.1 Actinomycetota bacterium | reverse complement strand
CGATGTTTCTTCTGCGGTGCCGAACCTGGTTGTGGAACCGTTAAGTCCCAGTGGAATGTTCGACATATACAACTTCTCTGGAACTATTGACTTGGTGGTCGACATCTTCGGCTTCTTCACACCCCCACGACCTGCCAAACCCGTCGACCTCCTCACAGGCTCATCGGCCAGCTTTTCCCCCAATGCTGGCCCTGGGTCCGAACCCTGGCGCGGTGTAGAGGCCACCACCGAGACCTTGAGCTATGACGGAGAGCATGCGCTCGCGGTTGCCCCGATCTCGCCGGCCCCAACCGGCACCTCTCCTGCTGCTGTAGCCTCCCCTGCTATAAGGGCCACCGCCGGGCTCGTCTATGGCGGCTGGGCCAGCGTGTCTGCCAACACCTCCGAGACCGTCCTGGCACAGCCGATGCTCGCTTTCTACAGCGCCAGCGGAGCGACCCTTGCAGGCGCTTACGGCCAGGACACCAGTGCTGACTCCTCTCGTTGGACGAGTGAGGATCCGGCGGTGGCCGTGGCTCCCCCTGGCAGTGCCTACGTGGTGCTTTACGAGAATGCCTACACCGCTGCTTACAGCCAGCAGCTATACCTCTCAGATGCCTGGATCACCGCCAGTGCTCCTTCCTCCAGCCCTGTAGTGGGCCCGTTGCATGTGGTGGGAACCGCGATCCTCCAGAGCGACGGCGATCCACTGGTGATGCGTGGCTTTGTCCTCTACGGCCTCCAGCACAGCGCCGATCCTGCTGGCATACCCCTAAAAGTCGAGATCGACCAGGCCAAAGCCTGGGGGGCCAACGTCGTACGGGTCTCGCTCGGAGAGCAGCTGTGGCTCAAGACCAGCTGCTACTACAGCCCCTCATACGCTGGGGTGGTGAACGAGGTGGTCCAAGAGATCACCTCTTTGGGCATGGTGGCGCTTTTGGACCTGCACTTAAGCTCCATAGGCGCCTGTGGCACCCCTGGTCCGCAGATGATGGCGGACGACCCTGGCTCGATCACCTTCTGGAAGCAGGTCGCCTCACAGTACAAGGACAACCCCCTTGTCGCCTTTGGGCTCTTCAACGAGCCACAGCGCATCTCCGAATCCATCTGGCTCGATGGCGGGTACTTGGCGAACGCCAAAGTGCCCTACCAGGCTGCTGGGATGCAGCAGCTCTACGACGCGGTTCGCTCCACAGGAGCGAAGAACCTCGTTATCGTATCGGGGCTGAACTTCGCAAACGACTTCCCCACTACCCTCGTAGCAGGGAGCAATATCGCCTACGGCGTCCATGTCTATACCTGCCCGGTGGACCCACCTCCCAACTGCTCTTCCAGCGCTCCCTACGATCCTGCGCCGGTGCTCGATGGCTGGGTATTGCCTTCGCTTAGCGTTCCCGTGGTGGTAAGCGAGTTCGGATGGCCATCTGCCAACAGCGGCACCTACAATTCCAATGTTGTATCCTTTGCAGATGATCACGGCTGGGGCTGGATAGGCTTTGCCTTCTCTCGGACCACCGATGACCGCTTCGATCTATTGGAGCCAACCTCGGTGCCTGGGTTCTACGTGCCTTCTCCTGCAGCTATGCCACTTGTTGCTTCGCTCAACCACTTGGGTTACTCCAGCTGAACCTTGGGGAAAGCCGGGCATGGCCCAAGCGATGGCAAGGACCGCAGCTGTCAGAGGCCGGCAACCTTCATTTCGCGTTATCCTGCTTCAATGATCAAGCTTACCGTGCTCTATGGCCAGCCAAAGGATCCACAAGCCTTCGACAGCCACTACCGAAACACTCATATCCCCCTCGCAGCAAAGATACCCGACGTGAAGCGCTTCGAGGCCGCCAAGGTGACTGGCACTCCAGATGGCAGCTCGCCCACGTACTACCTGATCGCAGAGCTCCTCTTTGACGACATGGACCACTTTCACAAGTCCATGGGCTCTCCTGCGGGCCAGGCAGCTGCTCAGGACGTGGGCAACTTCGCAACAGGAGGGGTGACCTTTCTCATAAGCGAGACTTTCGAGTAGCAAAGCTCAGCTTGGAAGAGCAGTTACCAGCCGTTACCTAAAGTATCACCAGAGCAGCTATGGGCGCCTCTGTCGATCCTGGTGCCTGGATGCCTCTCCGAGATAGCCTCCGTGTGTGATGCCGAAACGGCTCGATAAGGACCAGTTCTACGCGCTCATGGCAAGCAGCGATGACGCCCAGCTTAGGAAGTCCATCTGGAACCTCTACTGGCGTGGGTCTGCTGCCATGCGCCAGCGCATCGAGGCAGAGCTCGGCCCTAAGACAGCCGTGCACCGTTCAAAGTCCGAAAAGGAGGCCGTCGATCCGCAGTGGCTGCTCGATGAGGTGACAGATTTTGCCGAGCTCGCCCGCTCCGGCGCATACATAGCAGGCAACCGGCGTGTCTCACCCCGTGAACGCACCCGCTGGCGCTTTAGGTTCCAGCGCCTCGTTGCCGACGCAGAGCGCGCTCTTGGCTCCGCGGACCCAGAGGACCTGGCCGATGCGGTGGCTGTGATGGAGCTGCTTGTGGATCTGGCGTGTGAGATGCGTTCGTATGACTACTTCCGTTCCGAGGACCCCATCGAGGCGGCCCGGTTCGTGGTATCGGATGCCGTGGCGCTCATGTGGTCTCGCATCCGAGATACCTGGGGCTTCTCGGATTTTGCAGCTCGCGGCGCCCCGCAGCTCATCGCCTGGGAGTCACCACATGGGTGGACCCGCATCGGAGACGGTCGGGTGGCACAGAAAGAAACCTCACTTGCAACCGTCCTCGCTTCGATGCTGACGGCGCCCGACATGTGGATCGGCTTTGCTGCAAGCTACCTGCGCTGCCTGGACGAGATTGAAAGAGCCCGGCACTCAGCTCCGAAGCGCAAAAGCCAAAGCGCTGCGCAAGCAGGCCGGCAGCTCGCTTACTCACTGGCTGAGTGGAACCAGCTGCTGCACGACAAGCTAGAGGGATCTGAGGCAGAAGACCTGCTTCAAAAGCTCGATCGCCACCCGGCATTAGGATATTGACGATCCAGCTCCAGTTGATCGCCTCGCAACCTGGCTGGTCGCTTCGGCCCGCCCCAGCTACCCTCTCGACCTGGCTGGTCGCTTCGGCCCGCCCCGGCTACCCTCTCGACCTGGCTTTCCTTCTCAGGCCGGCTTTCCCCTGCGGTGTGACTCGGACCAGCTGAGCTTGGACTCCACATCCAGGTCGTGGGGTAGGCCAAGCACGCGCTCAGCGATGATGTTGCGCTGGACCTGGGCGGTGCCCCCGCCAATGGTGAGCGCTGGCGAGAACAGGAACCCGAACGACCATATCTCCTCACCCCATGTTCCTGGCTCCCCTGCTGGTCGCCCCGAGGGGACGGCTCCAGTTGAAAGCAGACCGGCCATTCCCTCGAGGTCCTTTGCCAGGCCCATCAACCTCTGGCCGTGGTCGTCTGCCATGGCCTTGCGCACAGAGGCCTCCGGTCCGGGCTGGCGACCTTGCAGCGCTGCAGATACCGTCCGGAGCCTGATAAGCCTTAGGACCTCTGCCTCCACGTAGGCACCGGCGAGCCTTTGGCGCATCACAGGGTCCGATGTCCCTCCCGATCTGCGCACCTTCTCCAGCAGGTCTGCGACCGTGGGCCCGTTGCCCCAGATCGCTCCCTCTCCTGAAAGAGAGACCCTCTCGTTTCCAAGGGTCACCTTGGCAAGTGGCCACACACCATTTTCCTCTCCCACCCTGTTCCCGACAGGTATTCGAACCCCGTCAAGGAATACCTCGTTGAAGGCGTGCAGCCCGGTCATGTCCTTTATCGGCTTGATGGTCACTCCAGGTGCGTCCATGGGACATATCAGATAGGAAATGCCCTCGTGCTTTGGCACATCGGGGTCGGTCCTTGCTAGCAGGATCCCAAAGCGTGCCTCGTGAGCGAGGGTGGTCCAGATCTTCGAGCCGTTCACGACGTACTCGTCTCCGTCACGCACCGCCCTTGTCGAAAGCCCTGCAAGATCCGAGCCGGCCTCTGGCTCGGAGAAGAGCTGGCACCAGATCTCCTCACCCGACAGCATCGGCATCAAGTAGCGCTGCTTTTGGGCTTCGGTGCCAGCGTGCAGGATCGTCGGACCGGCCCAGCCGATCCCTATGGGGTTGGAGGGCCTCTTTACACCTGCCCGGCGCAGCTCTGAATCTATGGCCAGCTGAGCTGCCCCATCCGCGCCAAGCCCCCAGGGTGCTGGCCAGTGAGGAGCCACATACCCCGCCTCAGCCAGCTGCCTGGCGCTGGGAGAGGGGTGATCTGCCAACCAGGCGCGCACCTCCGCCCCTGCAGGGTGTGACTCTATCTGGGACTGGGCGGATGCAGTGCCTTGGCTTGATGCAACAGGGGTCATGGCGTTCAGCGTAGGCTAAGCAGGTGACTGATTGGAACTACGCAGACGTCTGGGAGGTAGTGGCAGACAAGCTTCCCGATGCCCCTGCTCTCATCCACGGGCCCATCCACAGGACCTGGGCCGAGGTCGAGCGCCGGGCAAATGGCATTGCCAAAGCACTGCTTGAGCTGGGTGTGGCCTATCAGGACAAGGTCGCTCACTACCTCTACAACTGCCCCGAGTACCTAGAGTCCATGTTCGCCATGCTCAAGGTCGGGCTGGTGCCCGTCAACACCAACTACCGCTACGGCGACGAGGAGCTTCTCTACCTGTGGGACAACGCCGATGCGGTGGCCGTGGTCTTCCACGGGGCATTTACCGAGAGGATCGAGCGGCTGCGCCCCAGGCTTGGAAAGATAAAAGGGTGGATATGGGTCGACGACGGGTCCGGACCCTGCCCCGACTGGGCTATCGCCTATGAGGACGCCGCAAAGACAGCATCCGAGCGGGTACGCGCTAGCTGGGGCCGTAGCGGAAACGATCTCTACCTGCTCTACACAGGTGGCACCACCGGCATGCCAAAAGGGGTCATGTGGCGCCAGGACGACCTCTTTGCCAGGCTGAATGCCTCCTCTCCCGTGCGCTTCCCCGATGACAAGGGTCTTGAGGGAGTGGCTGCGACGTTGAGCGGACCCGGACCGGTACTGCTTCCAGCGTGCCCGCTCATGCACGGCACCGGTGCCTACACAGCCATGAGCGTACTGGCTGGGGGAGGCTCGGTGGTCACCCTGGAGAGCCGCCGCTTCGATGCCGCTGAGCTGCTCGACACCGTCGAGCGCGAGCACGTGAACGTGATCGTCATCGTGGGCGATGCCTTCGCAAAGCCCATCCTCGACGAGCTGGACCGCAATCCCAAGCGCTGGAACCTCTCTA
>JAMCQF010000075.1:0-13116 GCA_023379605.1 Actinomycetota bacterium | reverse complement strand
CGCCATGATCTCATCTGGGGTGATGTGGAGCGAGGAGACCAAAAAGAGCCTCTTCCGCCATCACCCCAACTTCCTTGCGGTGGACGCTTTTTCCTCCTCGGAGGCTATAGGCATGGGAACCTCTATCTCCTCGGGGGCGTCCACGAGCCACACCGCCGAGTTCAAGATGGGTGAGGATGCCTGCGTCATAGGCGAAGACGGTAAGAAGATCGCTGCAGGGTCCAACGAGGTGGGCATGCTCGCACTGGCGGGACGCAACCCCATCGGCTACTACAAGGACGAGGCCAAAAGCGCATCTACCTTCCGCCGCATCGATGGTGTATCGTACGCGATACCAGGTGACTTTGCGACTGTGGACGCAGATGGGACCATACATGTGCTTGGACGAGGATCTGTCGTGATAAACACTGGCGGGGAGAAGGTCTTCCCAGAAGAGGTGGAGGAAGTTATAAAGCTCTTTCAAGGCGTTAGGGACGCAGCGGTGGTAGGGGTGCCAGACGAGCGCTTCGGCGAGACCATCTGTGCCGTGGTGGAGCCGCATCCTGGTATGACAGTTGACCCTGAGGCCCTAACTGCACACGTAAAGTCCCGCCTGGCAGGATATAAGGCCCCGAGGCATGTGATGACGGTGGGCGCAATAGGGCGTTCACCCTCTGGCAAGCTTGACTACAAGCGCCTCAAATCAGAGGCAGAAGCCTGGGTGCGCTCCTCTGGGTGATATCCCACAGATGCTCTCAGTTTCTAGTGCGTCTGGGCCTCTTGTTACGTCTGGGCCTCTTGTTACAAGGCGCGCTCGCCTTGCCTAGCTAGTGGCCTGCCACAAACCTCGGTGCTCCTGAGCGCAAGTCAGCTGGCCGATCTTCGTTTCCTATTGCGTGAACGAAGATCACAGCCATCCAGAGCCAGAGACCAGGGCGCTCCACGGTGCCGCTTCAAAGAGCGACTATCTAAAAGATGCTGACCCCAAGTCCTCCCCGATCCCAGGGCAGGCATCCACCGCAACCCCAGGGCAGGCATCCTCCCCGATCCCAGGGCAGGCACCCACTGCGACCCCAGAGACGCCAGAGACGCAAGAGCACGCCAGGATCAGCCGGCGCCGGCTCCTCCAGGCCGGCGTTGCTGCCGCAGGTGCAGCTGCAGTAGGGCCTATCCCATCGATAAGGCGCCTCCTACCAGGCCAGCCCGGTCGCTCAGGGCCCAGCAGGTTGAGCTCATCGAGATCGCCCGTCGACCAAGCAGGCAATCCTGCCCCGGCGACCGACGTCCCGCCTCCTCAACAGCTCCAGGCAATCACAGTGGCTCCGCCGGGCCAGTCCGGGTTCTTCTCGCTCGAAGGTGAAGCGCTGGGAAAGCTCACCGGCAAACCCGGCTCCTACGGAGCAAATGTGGACAACCAGAGGTTGCTTTATTGGACCTTCGGCTACAAGCCGGGAAACTTTGCCAAGCCAACTGGCCAGCCCGAGCAGCCAACCGCAGGCGCGAGGCTGTATAGAGATGCGTATGGCGTGCCAGTCATATACGGCGACAGCGCCTTCGATGTCTGGTTCGCAGCCGGATGGGCCTTTGCCCAGGACAGGCTCTTCGAGATGGATGCGATCCGCCGTCTGGCAACCGGTAGGCTTGCCGAGCTCACCGGTCCGAGCGCGGTTCCCGGAGACGTCCAAGCGAGGGTGCTGGGCTACACCAGCTCTGAGTACGAAACGATGTTCTCCGAGCTGCTCACCAAGCAGGACCAGCTGGCCGTTGAGGGTTGCGTGTCTGGGATAAACGCGTGGATCGACAAGGTGCTCTCCGATCCGCTCCAGCTCCTGCCCGCTGAATATGCACTTCTCTCGAGCCTGCCCGAGCGCTGGGAGCGAGTAGACGTGCTTGCCAGTGGGGTGCTCATCGTCTTGAGCGTTGCCAGCGCTGGCGGTAACGAGATGCAAAATGTGGCAAACCTCGTGGCTCTCGAGCAGGCCTTCCCTGAGGTGAGCACGGCCCGCGGGATCTTTCAGGACCTGTTCTGGCTGGAGGATGCCAAAGCCGTGACCACCGTGCCTCAGTCCTCCGGTAGGTTCCCAAACAGCCTCCAGTCCCCATCCGAGCAGAGAGCTGCCTTCGAGGCCATGGCAGACTATGCGACCTCCCTGCCGTCCTCGCTGGCAAACGGGCCAGGAACAGGGGCCTTCCCTGCGCCTGGCAACCTGGGCCCTGTTTCGAGCGCATCGTCTGCACCGATGGCCGCTGGCTTCGAGCCAGCCTCCCTGCCCGGGGTGCCCGGCGGGCTCGGCGCTCTCAACGCGCAGCTGCCCGAGGCAGCTCGTGCAGGTGTGTCACGGGCTGTAGCCGCACTCCAGGCGTGGGGGCGAGCTCTGCATGGAGGATCGTACCAGGTGGCAATATCTCCCAAGCGCTCTGCTACAGGCACTGCAATGCTCATAAGCGGGCCTCAGCTTGGCTACTCCTATCCGAGCGAGCTGTACGAGATTGAAGTCCACGGCGGCGGCTACAACGCTCGGGGAGCCACAGTGCCTGGCCTGCCTGTCGTGGGTATCGGCTATGGCACGCGCATCGCCTGGGCACTTACCACTGGCGAGAGTAAGACCATAGACAGCTTCATAGAGACCACGCGCCCCAACCCGAACGGCGGTCCACCCCAGTACCTCTTTAACGGCCGCTGGCTCGACCAGGAGTGCAGGACCGAGACGGTGCGTTACAGGTTGGCACCTGGCGGCGTACCTGTGGGACCCCCTGCGGAGTCGGTCTCCGTTGAGGTGTGTCGGACCCATCACGGCCCGATCGTCGCCACCGCTCAGAGCTCGACGGGCGGGCTTGCGCGCTCATGGGCGTTTGCGATCCGATACCGGGAGCTCCAGACGATGTCTGGGATCTTGCAGTGGAACAGAGCCCAGAACTTAGAGGAGTTCGCTGCTGGCATGGAGCGGGTCACATGGAACGAGAACACCATGTACGCAGATGCAGACGGGAACATCGCCTACTGGCATCCAGGGCTGTACCCTGTGCGATCGAAGAAGGTTGACCTTCGCTTTCCCACCCCTGGCACAGGAGGCTACGAGTGGGAGGGAATGATCCCCACCAATGAGATGCCCCATGCCATCAACCCGGCCCAGGGATATCTGGCCAACTGGAACACCAAGCCCTCGGTTGCATGGCTGGAGGAAGCTGGGGCTGCACCCGGGCAGCCAGCAGGCGCTGTCCAGCGCGTCCAAGACATCACATCAATGATCGCCAACCGAAACGATCTCACATTCAGCGACCTAGCAGCGATCGACCGATACATTGGCATAACCGATCACAGAGCTCGTTCACTGGTCCCGCTCGTGATGGGTCTGCGAAGGACCAAAGACTTGAGCGCTGAGGAGCGCGCTGCTCTTTCACTGCTTGCCTCATGGGACTATGCAGCCTACGACCCGCCTGCAGGGGTGGAGATGGGTGTGTCCACGACCACCACCGACGGGCCCGCTCCTACCATCTTCTCCGAGCTCGTGGTTGCACTGCGATCGGAGCTGTTTGGCTTCCTGCCGGCGCAAGTGGTGGCAGCCGACGACCAGCCGAGCATCCACTTATTCGACATCAAGCCTATCGACAACCTGGCCCTGCGCATCCTGGAGCCAGCCAGCTCGTCGCTCAGGCCGTCATATGACTACCTTTCCGGTCGCAGCCGTACAGAGGTGCTCAAAGCTAGCCTTGGCCGGGCCCTCCAGGTGTTAGCCGAGAGGTTCAACACCAACGACATGCTCTCATGGCGGCGCCCACATCCCACAAGCTCAGTGTGCTCCCTTACCGGTGGGGTGATTGGACCCTGCCTGGCGATGCCCTTCGAGGACCGCGGCACCTACATCCATCACGTCGTGTTCAGCTGAGCTGCCATATGCTGAGCCATATAAGGCCGCCTCGCTCGGTGTCGCTTGCGGGCGCGTCCGCGGACGCGTCGTCGATGTAGGACCACAGCCGGGGAGCATGAACATGAACACTGCCGCTACAGGTGCCTTCACGCGTCCGCGGACGCGTGGCACATGGAGGTCTGCTAGCTGCCAGCCCCAGGGGCTATAGCTGTAACAGCTATGCGCCCGTTGCACGAAGCCAGCGGGAACCCTGGGTGAGGATCGTTGAGCGTGGTGAGAACCGCTCCTCCTGGCAGGTCAAGCCGCAAGGTCTCGGGCTTTTCCAGGGTGGCTCCCGAGCACTGCGTGTGATTGGCGTTCTCGTCAGTGAAGTACACGCCGAATCCTGCCAGCTCATTGTCCCCCACCCCTGTAGGGCTATGCGCAACAAGGGTCACCGTGACCACCGCATACTGGCTGGACTGGACCGAGGTCTCTGGCATCGGATTGCCGGCTGCGTCCAAGAGCGTAACCTGGGGATATCCAGAGAGCGAGCACGTGGTCGAGCTCGTATTGGCGAGCTTGAAGGTGGCAGAGGCAGAGCCCGCCCCCACCGCCTCAGTTCTGAACTCGGCCAGGCTCAGCTGGTTAGTGGTGCAGGTGGCTGCTGGGGCTGTGGTAGTAGGCGGTGCAATAGTTGTGGTGGTGGAAGTGGAGGGCGTCGTGTCGTTGTAGCGGGAGGATCCCGGTGCAGAGCTGGTCACCGAGCTGGTTCTCCTGGCGCGCTTCACTGCCTGGGAGGTGCTGGGCGTGCTGCAGGCCGCAGCAAGGACAGCTACAAGCGCAAGCGCTGCCAGAACCGAAGCTCTGCCAGAACCCAAGATCCCTGGAGACTTTGAAGACCGGCTGGCCGGGTAGTCCGTTCTCACTCGTTGCTCGGGTCGTCCCAAGTGATGTCTGATTCATAGGGCAGCGAGCTCTGTGCCGTTATCTGATTCGAGTTGAGAGCCGAGTAGAGCTGGTCCCAGGCCTGGGTTGGAGTGTTCCCAGCTCCCCCCGTTGCCTGGTCCTCGCTGAAGGCTCCAGCAAAGTTGGCGTGCTTGCCCGTGTTGTACCAGCCGTATGTAGCGACGTTCACCCAATCTGCGCTGTCTCCGGGGTAGTAGATCTCCGGGAACGGGATCGAGATCTGCTTTCCGTTCACGTACGTGCCTGCGCTTACCTCCCACACATCTGACTCGTTCCATGAGTTGTCGCAGTTGGGATTCTGGCCCGCGGCGGTGACTGCAGGGCAGGAGTTCGCGCTTCCATAGTCGTAGTAGGGAACTCCCTGGGACTCGATACCATAGGTGGCTGCCCATGTCTCCGGCCCGCTCGGACCTGACCAGTTGCCGCCCTCTTCCATGTCTGAGGCGCCAGCCACAGATACCCCTGCCAAAGTTGCAGAAGGCGACAGGCCGGTCTCGGCACCGGTAACCACCTCTGCCCAAGCTTTCCCTGCTGCAGTTGGGTCACCGCCGGTGGTTGCCATCATGTACCCAGCGCTGTTATTGGTTCCTACTGCCACGATCAGGTGCTTCCCGCCACAGCTGGCAAAGCTGTTGGCATAGGCATCGACCAACTTAATAATCGTTGTATCAGGATAAAAGTATGAGTTGGCAGCTGGGGGATAGGCACCTTGGATGCCTGACTGGTCGTACTGTGCGCCAAAGTCGAGCACGGTGAGCCCCTGCTCGGGGCTACCGGTCTCCTGGGCATGTGCTTGAGCGCACCCATAACCCGACATTGTAGAGGTCGTCTCAGGCTGAGCGTTGGCGTACCGGCTTGTCGTGTTGCCCGGGAATGGAGGATCGGTAACAGAGGACCCACCAGAGCCGGATCCTGTGGTAGAGGTGCCAGAGCCAGAGCCAGAGCCGGAGCTTGTGCCAGAGCCCGAGCCGGAGCTTGAGGTGCCCGTGCCCGTGCCCGATGTGCCAGAGCCGGATCCTGTGGTAGAGGTGCCAGAGCCAGAGCCAGAGCCAGAGCTTGTGCCAGAGCCCGAGCCGGAGCTTGTGCCAGAGCCCGAGCCGGAGCTTGTGCCAGAGCCCGAGCCGGAGCTTGTGCCAGAGCCCGAGCCGGAGCTTGAGGTGCCCGTGCCCGAGCCTGTGGTAGAGCTGCTTGGTGGCGGTGCTGTGTAGTAGCCGAGCACGTCAAGGTAGAGGTTGGCGCTGCCCGATGCGATCGTCACGGTCGTCTCGCCTCCTCCGTTGGGCTCGGAGGCGACCATAGTGCTTGCAACGGCATTGCCTGCGTCAGGAACGGTATTGAGAATGGACGTAGGAGGGGCAGCGGCGGTCTGGCTGGATGATACCGTGCCCGCCTCCAAGCCACTGAGGATGGTGCCCACAGCTCCTGTTGAACCAGCAGAGGAAGAAGAGGAGGTGCTGGCGGGGTAGGAGTTAAGCCAGGTGGAATCGGTGGCATTGGCTTCGGTCACATTCACAAGCACCCCTGTGACCCCGCTAGCGGTTATGCCGGCGTTTTGGAGAAGGTCGATGTTATAGGGCGCGGAGGAGGAAAAGCTCGTCCCTGGTGTCACACGGATCGGTGGGATGGGAGTGTAGACGCTGCCAGATGAGTCCGTGGAGGTGTAATACCCTTCCACATCGAAGTAGAGCGTGCCGGTGCCTGCGTAGTTGTAGACGTCTATCTTCCCGTTGGCCCCCACCTGAACCTGTGCCAGCACTCCCTGGTCCTGGCCGGCGACCACGTTCATGTTGCTGGTTGGAGGCTGGGGGTTGCCATCTGCCCAGGCAGTCAGCCAGGAGGTCGCGCTGGGCGAGCCGTCTGTGATGTTCAAAGCCACAGCGGTCACTCCGGAGCTGGGCACGCCTGTTCCCTCTGCCCCGTCAATCGCTACTGCAATTGTCTGGTTTGGACCTATGGGAAAGGCAGTCCCTCCGAGTGGGTTGATGATCCTCTCGATCCTAGGCAGCGGCACGAAGCTCGACGCTGGGGTGGTGGCTCCTGCCGTCTGGTAGTAGCCGTCCACGTCCAGGTCTATGGTCGTGGTGCCTACAGCGTTGTATATCGATATCTGGTCACCGGCTCCCGCCTGAGCAACGACAGAGTTAGCCACGCTCGCTCCGGGGCGAACGTTCAGGTCACTGATTTGAGGACGGGACGTGCCTGTGGGATAGACGGTGAGCCACGATGTCGCGCTTGCCGATGCGGCCGTTAGCGTGACCACCACCGCTTCCACGTACGCGTTCGGAACCGATGCCGCCCCTGAGCCGATCCCGTAGACTTTGAGGTTGATCGTCTGGCCCGGGCCGATAGGCACCTCGGAGTATGCCCTGAACGGCGTGATCGCAATGTAGTCGCCGGCACCGCTCATTGCCTGGGCCGGTGATGCGAAAGCGAGCGTATAAAGTCCCCCTAGAAGCAGGCTTACCCCCAAGACTACGCTCGTGACACGAGTATATCGCTTTATACCTAGCGTTGCCACTATATAACGCTAGGCCACCCACGGTAGAATGTCAACAGTTTTCTTCCTTAAGTGCTCCGCGGCTGGCCTAGCCAAGCGGCTGGCCCATTAGCCCTTGTTCGCTCCATGGAGGCGAACGAAATCGTTTACCTGGTAGTAAGCGTCAATTGACTCCCCTGCATCGCCCCAGAACCCCTCGAGCACGTCATACTCCATGGTTCCCTGGCGAACGTAGTGGTTATTGACGTCGGTGATCTCCAGCTCGCCTCGGCCAGAGGGCTCCAGCGTGGGGATCACATCAAAGACGTCGGAGTCGTAGAAATAGATGCCGGTCACCCCGTAGTTGCTGGGGGGATCTTCCGGCTTTTCGACGATATGGACCACTCTTCCCTGCTCGTCCAGCTGAGGGACCCCCAAGTGGCGCAAGTGGGAGGGATCGCTCACCTCGGTGAGCAGTACGCGCGCGCCGGATCTCTGGGCCTCGAAGTGCTCAGCTGCGGGTCTAAGCGAGCGCTCGATGATGTTGTCCCCGAGCATCACCACCACCCGGTCGCCCCCCACGAACCGCTCGGCAAGCCCCAGAGCCTCTGCAATCCCTCCCGGGCGCTCCTGGTAGCCGTAGGAGAGCCTGTCAATCCCGTGCTCGTGTCCG
The DNA here is from genome assembly GCA_023379605.1 of Actinomycetota bacterium. GTDB lineage: Bacteria > Actinomycetota > Acidimicrobiia > Acidimicrobiales > JAMCQF01 > JAMCQF01. The sequence goes on along the minus strand of JAMCQF010000075.1, from coordinate 5,171 downwards.
TTGCCGAGAAGCCTCAGGAACTCTCCAGCATGAGTGCCCCCAGTCACCACCATGATCTCTGTGATCCCAGCCTGGACCAGTGCCTCTACGGCGTAGCTGATCATCGGCCGGTCGTAGATGGGCAAAAGGTGCTTGTTGGTTATCCTGGTGAGCGGGTGAAGTCTTGTGCCGGTGCCACCGGCGAGGATCACGCCCTTCATCCAAGAGAGCATAGGCAAGAGCCTGGGCAGTGGTCCACGACTTGAACTTCTGGCCAGCTCGGGGTAGACAACATCTGTGGGCTCGCCCTCAGAGCTTCTTCACTACCTCATCACCTGGAACACCTCACCGTTTCCGCTGCTATGCACAGCGGTAGAGCTGTCACTTGCTGCGTGGTACGTAGAAGCCATGCGCCAGCTCCAGCGCAAGGGCAGGATATGGCCCGTAAAGCGCCTCGTTGCCTTCCTCGCCGGGCTGGCTGCAGTGGCTGTGGCGCTGCAGTCCAGCGTGTCGATCTATGTGATGTACGTCTTCCCCGACCACATAGCCCAGCACCTCCTGCTCATGATCGTCGCGCCGACGCTTCTCGCCCTGAGCGCTCCAGTCACCCTGCTTCTGCAGTGGGCCGACCGAGACCTCCGCCGGCGGATCCTGAGGCTGCTCAAGAGCTCTGTTTTGCACTACCTGACCTTCCCCCTGGTCGTCTTTTGCCTGTACTACGTGATCATGTGGGTCTTCTTCCTTACCCCGCTCATCAAGATCGCCATGGATCACATGTGGTTCATGGACATCTTGAACGTGGTCTTTTTGGCAGGAGGCATCATCTTCTGGTGGCCGATCGTCGGGCTGGACGACATCCATCACTGGAAGCCGAACTTCGGCGGCAAATTCTTCTCCCTGGTCATAGGCATACCGCTTGAGAGCTTCCTCGGCATCATACTTTCGAGCACCTCAAGGCCCCTTGACCCGGCCTACTCTCCACACAGCTGGTACGTAGGGGGCCAGGTGCTCTGGGGGGCCCAGGACGTGCTCACGGTTGCGGCGCTTCTCATCCTTTTCCTACAGTGGATCAAAAGCGACGAGCGGGCTGCCAGGAGAGCAGACGCCGGCGCGATAGGTGACGGGGCCGGGGTGGCCACAAGGGGCGGCGTGCCACACGAGTGGCACTGGATAGAGCGCACCCTGGCGTCGGTGCCTCCTGGATCGGAGCTCTACGACCAGGCCATGGCCCTCATGCTGAGGCTGGAGTCCGAGCTCCCTCATCCAGCTGGCAAACCAGAACCTGACCTGATACCTGGCCTGGTGCCACAACCGCCAACGCAGCCCTCCACGCATCCACCGATGGCCCCGGGATCCTCCACGCCCGCAGTTACAGCCCCCTCTGCTCAAAGCTGACTTCGCTCGGGTGCAACCGCCGCCGAGCGGGAGCTGGAGCCCAGAGGACCTGCTTAGCGGGTCAAGAGGGCTAAGCGCTCGGGTGCAACCGCCGCCGAGCGGGAGCTGGAGCCCAGAGGACCTGCTTAGCGGGTCAAGAGGCTAGTCGCTGCAGCGGAGAATGAGCACGAGAGGCGGACCGTCGAAGGGTGCCGGTGGCGCCTTGGCACACGACACAAGACGCTGCTCAACACGAAGAGCGTGCCAGTTCCGACATGCTAATATATGAGCATGTTAACTCGGCGCCTGCAGGTGCTCCTAGACGAGGATCGCTGGTCACGCCTTCAGCGAGAAGCGGACCGTCGAAGGGTGCCGGTGGCGACCTTGGTGAGGGAGGCGATCGACGAGCTGTTCCCGGCAGATCGCGAGGTGCGCCAAGCGGCGCTCCAGGCGATTCTTGACGCCGAGGTGATGGATGTCCCCGACCCCGGCGCACTGCGGGAGGAGCTCCATACCCTCCGTGACGATAAGCCCTGGTGATCCTGCTAGACACGACGGTGCTCGTCTACGCGCTCGGGGCCGATCACCAGCTGCGTGCCCCGGCGAGGGCGCTCTTGGAGCTGGTCCGGGATGGCCAGGTACAAGCGACGGCGACTGTCGAGGTGGTCCAGGAGTTCGCTCATGTGCGCGCTCGGCGCCAAGGCCGAGACGAAGCAACGGCCCGGGCGAAGCAGTACGCCCTGGGCCTCTCGCCTCTCGCCATGCCCGACCGAGTGGACCTGCTTCGCGGGCTCGACCTATTCCGAGACCTGGAGGGCCTGGGACCGTTTGACTCGGTGCTCGCCGCGACCGCTCTCGACCGGGCCTGGGCGCTGGCCTCGGCGGACCGATCCTTCGCACAGGTTGGCGGCTTGCGCTTCCTCGACTTATCCTCGGGCACTTTCCTTGAGGAGGTCCGCGCCACGCGCTGAGCACCGCTGTGGAGACGCTCGCAGCTCGTGTCCTATCCGACAAGGTTCCGCTGCCCAGTGGCTCAAGGTGGCAGAGGCGGCAGCTTGATAGAGCCGAGCTTTGTCCAAGAGCTCCCTTCCGAAGTGGTAGACCACAGCGCAAAGGAGTAGGTCCCGGTCTTTGTCAAGGCGTATCCGCTCCCGGGACCTGTGCGGTCAAGCGCAGCAATGTCTGCCAGGGGAAATCCTGCAGCCATCGGCTCCCATGTCACTCCCGATCCGTTGGCGAACCCGACGGCGTGGTACAGCCCTCTTGCGCCAAGCGCCCAGGCGCCCCCATCACCCACGCTGAACACGCCGTGCTCCTGCGATAGGGCAAGCGGCTGAGACACCTCAAACGGGCCCGCTGCCGGACCATTTGCAAGCCAGAGCTGAGGCAGGATGCCAGATGTGATCATCGCAAAGGTCACCGATGTTGGCGATGGCTCAAGAGAAGACCGGCTCTCAAAGCTTGGATTGCCCGGAGGCTCGACCACGACGGTCCGGTCTGCGCTCACACCCGTCCCGCCATTGCCCGGAGCTTTTGGTGACCTGTTTGGCAATGACAACTCAACTCTCACCCAGGAGTGGCCGGAGTTGGAGCTTTCCCAGGCAAGTGGCACCCCATCTGAGTCCATCCCGCCCAACCAGAGCGCTCCTGAGGATGTGCTGACCCCGGCCAGGGAGCGAAATCCCTTAAGGCCGGCAGTGCTGGGAACGGTCGCCGCCGACCAGCTCATTCCTGCGTCAGTGCTGAAAAGCACCTTAGGTCCCGCTGAAGGTCCTGCTGAAGGTCCTGCTGTGCCTCCGACGAGCCATAGCTCCCCATCTCCGGATCCGCCCGGGGGAAGTGATCTCCAGATTCCTTCCGGTCCTGGTGGGACGGGGTCGTTGACAAGGCCTGGGATCACACTCTCCTTCCAGAGGTGACCGGCGTCTGTGCTTTCTGCCAAGACCCCGAGATGCTCGAACCGCCAGGGGTCAATTGCCACCCAGGCCTGGGAGCGGCCGAATGCCCCCACTACTCCCCCAGAGGTGGAGATGCCTTTAGGGGTGACATCGCTCCACACCCGACCCCCGTCGCTTGTCATGTAGAGCGCCCAGTAGACGCTTGACGATGTGCGCTTGAGTGGCACAACGGCCCATCCCTGCGCAGGGGTGACCATGTCCAACCGCTCGTATGGCACAAGCGATGCCACAGGGGACACCACAGCCGCTGGGAGCTCTGGTCCTGAGAAGGCTGCCCTGGTGGGGCTTGTGCACCCAGCTAATCCAAGGGCAGCAACCGCTGCACACAGGCCTGCAACCACAGTCGTTGGCCTAAAGAGCTCGCGATGACAAGGCGTGCCATGCAGCTCGCTGGCTCTATACATGGGGAAGATGCCAGGCCGCACGATCCCTCGGTCACGCCCGCTGCCAAGCGGCCTCAACGCCGCACCGACGGCCCTGATGTAGTGAGCACCCGGTTGAGGATCTCGGTGATCAGGCTTACGTAAGCGCCGTCGAGCTTTCCTGACTCTGTCTGGTAGCCGAACTTGTCAGAGAGCCCGAGGTTGGCCACCTCCAGGCCTGATGGGTTGAGGAACTCCATGATCGAGGGGTGGTTGACCATGCCGAATTGCGGCGCCTTTATATACCAGCCGTAAGCTTTCCATACGCGACGGAGATGAGCAGTGCTGCCTGTTAGGTACTCCCAGTTTGCCAGCTTGTCCAGGCCGAGCTCCGCATCGAAGGCTCTCAACACCCCAACAGAGTGAAGGTCAGGGTTTGCCACCACCGCCACCAGCTCGACCCGCTTGGCCTCGCTGCCCAGCTGGCGATCCACTTGGGCCAGCTCGGCTCCGAGCAGGGGGCACTCGCTCCAGCAGAGCGGATCGAGATCCGTGAGCAGCACTGCCTTGCCCCTGAAACTGGCAAGAGAGACCCTTTTTCCGTACTGGTTGGTAAGGGTGAACCCTGGCACTGGGTGTGCAGAGAAGAACAGCGCTGCCCCACTCTGCAAGATTGCAGAGGTCGCCGGGTCAGTAGCTGCGTATGCAGGCGCTGCAAGCAGGGCTGCTCCCACCCCGAAGAGGAACGTGGTTGCACCGAGCACGCTGGCTATGGTCCTTACGGGGCCGCCGAACCTCCTTGCTTGGTAGCCTGCTTGGTGCGCGCTTTTTGCCTGCATGCCAGCCAGCTCGCCCACTTGCAGTGGTCTCGATGCAAGCAGTGCGGCAACGACGATCAGGCCAAGCGGAAGACCGGAGTTAGGATCTGTGCCCACTCCCCCAAAGACCCCAAGTCCCATGCCTACGTACCAGGTAACCACCACCCAGCCCAGAGTGATCCCTGCCCAGAGCCCTCTTTTCCTGCCCGATAGCAGGCCCAGCCCAATCACTGCCATGATCGCCACGATCACGGCGTTCCAGACATCGGGGCCATGGGTGCTCGCGCTCGCTAGCGCACTCACCGGCGAGCGCAGGACTCCAGGGAGCATGCTCGCCGCGCTCGCAAGCTCAGAATGTAAGGCCCCTGGCCTCCACCACCCCTCGTATGGCAAGGCCTGGACAAAGGCCATCGCAATCCAGAACGCTCCTACCGCCTGAAGCAGCCGCCTGCCGAGCTTGTCGCCTTGCCAGGCCGACACGGGAACCAGCAGCAGCACGGCAGCGAGCATGTAGAACAGGACACCGCCAGGCGAGCCTGGGAGCCACCCCGCTCCCCTTACCGCCATGCCGCCAAGCGCCTCTCCTATGACCCAGACAATGAGACCCCAGGCCAATGAGGCTCGGAGAGCGAACTTGCCCAAAAGCCCATCCCCGCCCAAAAGGATGCCGAGCCCTATAC
>JAMCQF010000074.1 GCA_023379605.1 Actinomycetota bacterium | reverse complement strand
TTGTCGCTGTGCTCGCTGTGACTGTCGCCATGCTCAACCAGGCTCGCTCTGTTCCTTCGCCCAAGCCGGCCTCGATCTCTAGATCTGCGGCTGTGCCAAGTCTTGCAAAGCCCGTGGTGCCCCCGGGTGTGATCGTGGGCGGCGTGCAGTAAGTGGCGGTGAGGGCCACCAGCACCACGGCTGGCCTCCCTGGAGGTGGCGGTGAGCTTGGGGTAAGCGCTATAGAGTGCTCTGTCACTGCCGCTAGAGCTGCCGCATCCAAGAAGGGTGAGCGCACGGTCGTGCTCGAGATGACCCAGCTGCTTGGGGTAGTGGACACCTTTGTGATAACGAGTGCGACCAACGTGCGCCAGGTGAGGACCATTGCAGAGGAGGTCGAGCTTCAGGTCAAGCAAGCCCACGGCCTGCTGCCCCGCTTCGTGGAGGGACGGGGCGATCTCCGCTGGCTCCTTATGGACTATGGGATGGTGGTGGCGCATATCTTCTTAGAGGAGGCCCGCGACTACTACGACTTGGAGCGATTGTGGTCCGACGCACCTCGTTTGGACTGGGACGCAGCGCAGATAAGCCTGAGGGAGATCCGCTGATGCGGTGAGGCCATGGGGGAGGACCGACTACGCCGACGAGCTACTGCGACACCTGGCGATGCGGTGAGGCCATGGGGAAGGCCCCTAGGGGAGGAGCAGCAGTTCTCTAAGGTACCAGTCGACAGCCTCACAGCCAGCCTCAGGGAGCAAGAGAGGCAAAGTCGGCGCGGCTGACCGGTCCTGAGGCCAGGGTTCCTGTCGCTGTCGGAACAGACGCGGGCTGGCCACCGAGCTCAAAGAGGACCTCTGCGATCCCTGGCACCGCGGTGACGGTGTACACCACTTGCGCCACTGCAGTGATGAGCTCAGGTCCTACCGTCTTTCCGAAGGAGTCGCTTAAGTTGACAGTGGCGATCGGACCCATCGTGGCCACAGAGAGGAGCTTGGTCTGGGCGGCTATTGCGGTCTGGACCCCGGCGGCAGCTTCGGCGTTGGTAGGTCCTGTCAACAGAGCGTCGATTATCTCTGCCAGAGTTCCAGGGAAGGACACCTTCCGGCTCACTGCATCTAGGTGTGCACCTCCGTTGGCTACAAGGTAGACCGTCACTGGCACTGACACTGCAGGCACGATGGTGGTTGTGGTCGTGCTGGCCGGCTTAAGCAGCCCAAATGGGATGTCGGACTTTGTGAGCGGGTGTGGTGAGGAATCAGTGGGGATCCCGCACGCGCTCAGCGCAACAGCTGAAGCAATGAGCACCGCTGCGGCTATGAGAGCCCTTGGTGATCTCATTGCGGCTGGTCGAGCTCTGGTATCTCGACCACTACGCGGGTGCCGCCGCCTGGAGCCTCTTCGATCCAGCTCTTGCCTTTGTGGAGGTGGACGTGCTCGGCTACGAGCGACAGGCCGAGCCCGGTCCCGACGCTGCCTTCACGGCGACGCGATGCTGGACCCCGGTAGAACCTGTCGAAGACCTTGGCCCGCTCGTCAACGGGTATGCCAGGGCCTTTGTCCTCGACGGCTATCCTGATAGTGCCCGGGCCGCGCTCAACAAGAAGACGGGTCACCCCTCCCGCGTAGCTCTGGGCGTTCTCCACAAGGTTGGCTATCACTCGCTCCATCCTGCGCTTGTCGACACGCAGGCGCGCTCCACTCAGGTCGGGCGCCATGACGATCGCAAACGGAGGAGCTTGGTCATGACCTTCGCCTGCTCCGTCCTGGCGCGAGCCGGGTGATCCGGTTCGGGTCGCGGCAGCCACAGCGTGGGTCACAAGCTCCTCGACGCGCACCTCTTCCAGCGAGAGCTCAGCTGAGCCGGCATCGAACCGGGAGATCTCGAGCAGGTCTCCCACCATACGCTGGAATCTGCTGATCTCGTCCCCAAGGAGATCCAGGGCTTGAGCCGCCCGCTCGGGGAGGCTGTCCCTGTGCTTTTCCAGCACGTCGAGGGAGTTGGCAAGGGTGGTAAGAGGCGAGCGGAGCTCATGGCTCACGTCGGAGGTGAAACGGGCTTCACGCTCTATGCGCTCCTGGACCCTGTCTGCCATTCGGTTGAACGACGAGGCGAGCGCGGAAAGGTCAGCAGCATCGCCTGTCTCCAGACGAGTGCCCAGGTCTCCTCCAGCGATGGCTGCAGCTACCGAGGCGACGCGGGTGAGAGGCCTGAGGGCTCGGCCGCTTGCCCAGCGGCCGAGCAGGGCCGCCGCCACCGCGGTGGCAAGCGCCCCAAGAGCGAGCGTGAGGGCAAGAACGTCCAGGGTTCTGGCGAGATCCCCTAGGGAGGAGACCTCGAAGTAAGCCGCGTCCACGGCAGGGAGCGGCACTCCTACCACGTACTGGGGGATGTTCTCAAGGGTGTAGACCTGGGTGGCAGGGGTTCCCTTGGTAACAAGCGATTTGATAGTGGCATGTATCGGGCTTGCCCTTTGGGTGACCCCTGAGGCAAAGAGCTGACCTCGCACGTCCAAGACCGACTCTGTGCCAGGGCCGTTGTCTAGGTTCAAAAGTAGCTCAGGGATGTCGGGGTTGGGCGAGCGTAGCGCACTGCGCACGAGCAGGGCATCTGCATAGGCTTGGCGCTGGACTGTCACCTCCTTTTGATGAAGGACGTACTGGCGGGCGGTAAAGTAGGTGACGCCGGCCAGCGTTGCAGAGACGGCGAGTGCTCCAAGGGCAAAGGTGGTCGTCACCCGCGCGCGCAGACCCATGCGGTGGTGGCGCTGGCGTGCAGGTTCTTCGCTGGCAGGCTTCCTGGCTGCAAGCCTTGGCCAGCTGACATGCAGTATTTGTGCCACGCGACCGTAGCTGTGGCCAGGCGCGCGCTTAACGCGCGGGGCAGGTACGAGATCTGCCCTGCTCACGGGACAAGCTTGTACCCGAGACCCCTTACGGTAAGGAGATGCTCGGGTGCGGCTGGATCAGCCTCTATCTTGGTTCTAAGGCGCCGTACGTGGACATCCACCAGCCTTCCATCTCCGAAGTAGTCATATCCCCACACCTTGTCCAACAGCTGCTCCCGGCTGAAAACCTTGCCCATGTTCTCGGCCAGCTCACACAGCAGGCGGAACTCGGTCCTTGTGAGGTGAACCTCTTGTCGAGCTCGCCGCACGACGCCCTCCTCAGAGAGTATCTCGAGCTCGCCGCACCTGATCGGCACGCCGAGGGTCCCTGCGGGGCGGGAGCGACGCAACAGGGCCCTGATGCGGGCACAGAGCTCTTTTGTAACGAAGGGCTTGGTCACATAGTCATCTGCTCCGGCCTCCAAGCCTGCAACCACGTCGCGGGTATCGGATCGAGCCGTCACCATAACTATCGGGGCGTCAGACACGGCGCGTATCTGCCTGCAGCACTCAAAGCCGTCCATGCCAGGAAGCATGAGGTCTATGAGCACGACCTCTGCGGGACTTGAGCCAAAGACCTCCAAGGCCTCCTCACCGGAGGCGGCTTCTGCAATGTCATAGCCCTCGTCTTCCAGAGCCAGGCGGAGCGATGTCCGGATCCGCCGGTCGTCTTCCACTATCAGGATGCGGCTAGTGGCCAAAGACCCCTCCTCTCCACAGTAACGGTACCGCCTTGCTGGGCAACTGGAGCCAGCGCGAGCTCATAGGGCTACCGCGGCTATACCAGGGCCTTCTTGAGGCTTCCCAAGGACCTCACAGTGCGATCCAGAGCTGGGTTGGCCAGATGATCCCTTCCATCATCCCAAACCCTCGACCTCCGTTAGGCACCGTGGCATAGTTGAAATTTCGAACCTTTGGGTCAGCGCCTATGGCCCAAACCGTGCGGTCAAGCCATATATAGGGCAGGTCAGATGCGAATCTACGTGCTACCAGCTTGTATGCCTCGGCACGTACCTGAGGGTCGGGGTCAGTGCGGCCTTTTTCCAGCGCTGCCTGCATGACCGGATCTGCGTTGCGGGCGAAGTTGATGGAGAGGCCGCCTTCCTTGCCTACCGTGGTGGAGCTCCAGAATATGTAGTTGAGGTCAGGGTCCACCGCCGCACCTTGGCGCCACAGATTGGCCTGGAAGCCCCCGTTCTCTGCGTTGCTTATCAAGGTGTCCTGGTCTACGAGGTTGATGGTGGAGGAGATGCCGGCCCGTTGCCACATCCCTTGGAGCAGAGAGAGTATGGAGCTGTTCGTTGGATTATCAGTGGTGGAAAGCTCAAAGGAGATCCTGCCGTTGGTGCGCTCGTAGTCAGAAACGAGCTTTTTGGCCTTGGCTAGGTTATATGAGGGGTACTCTGTGGGGCCGTAGTAGGGAGTTCCAGCGTCGAAGGGCCCAATGGAGCCTTCGTTCACGTTGGAGTCCACCACAGATAGGTACTGCGCGTAGTTGGTTGAGTAGGCAATTGCCTGGCGCACTCGAGCGTCGTTAAAAGGAGACTTACCCACGTTCAGCATCACATAACCCATGTCAGTCTCGCCCACCACCTTGCCTGAGTCGTCGACGTAACCGTAACCAAGCTTAGAGCGTAGCTGGAGGATGCTTTGAGCTGTGGAGGTGTGGATGATGTCAACAGCGCCGGACTCCAGCGAGGCTAGGCGAGCCTGGGCATCGGGTATCGGCTTGTATGTGATCTGTGAGAGGTAGGGAAGGCCCGGCCGCCAGTAGTGTGGGTTGGCAGTGGCGGTGAAGTGGCTGTTTGGGACCCACTGATCGAAGACGAACGGGCCGGTGCCGATTGGATGGGTAGTCGCCTTGCCGGTGCCCAAGATGGCCGGCGACATCATGTAGGCCACCTGCCCACCTATCCCACCGGCCAAGTACGCGTCGAATGGAACCCAGGGCTGGCTCATCTTTACAGAGACGGTCATCGAATCGATGATGGATACCGACTCCATGGGTCCAAGGGTGATGCCTGTAAGCAGCGCATGCTTGGACGCCGTGAGGTTGGCATAGAGGGCCTGGGCATCAAAAGGGACGCCGTCGTGGAAGAGCACTCCGGGTCGGGCCTGGATGCTCCAGACCGAGTAGTCCTGGTTGGGGGTTATGGACTGAGCCAGGTAGGGCTGGATGGTGCCGTCCATTGCCACGATGGCGAGCGGGTCGTAGACGGTGCGCGCATAGAGGATCCCGCTCTCGTCCCAGCTGTCTGAATGTGGGTCGAACCCGGTCTCTTCTGCCTCGGTCCCAAAGGTGAGCTGGCCGCCGTGGCGGCCAACTTCTGTGGAGACTCCGTCGTAGCTGTGGGCCCTGGCTCCAGAAGAGGAAGAAGACGAGCTCCCACAGGCAGCTAGAAGGCTAGAAGCCCCCCCTCCGAGCAGGGCTGTGCCCGCCGCCAGGCGTAGCGAGTGGCTCAGGAACTTCCTTCGGTCGATCGGCTCTGACATGGCTCCCCCAATGGCTCTGCTAGGACTGTGGCGCTGGCTTTGGCTTGGATGCGCCCAGCCTCTGCCCTTACCAACCCAAGGAGCACACGATAGCGTTATGCCCAGGTGGGCACCTACCCACATCGAATGGTCCCCAGCGTCTGTACTCGTCGCGAGGCCGCCCGACGCGATACGGTATGAATGTGAGCTGGGATTTTGAACAGTTCTGCCAATCTCTAAGGAGCTGCTCGGCAGAGACCGTAAGGGCTTACCGCTCAGATCTGGAGGGATTTGCTACCTGGGCAGGGCGCGGAGGGATCACAGATCCCACTGCTGTGAACCGGCTGGTGCTACGGCGCTACCTGGCATTCCTGGACACTAGAGGCATGGCAACTAACACCGTGGCACGTAAAGCCGCTGCTCTAAGGCGTTACTTCGGATGGGCGGCTACCACAGGTCTCATAGGAACGAACCCTTCGAGCTCGCTGTCTTCTCCCACGGGCCGCAGCCGGTTGCCTAGGGTTCTCACAGAGGGAGAGCTTGGCTTCTTACTTGATGGCGAGCGCTCGACCCAGCCAGCGACCGCCTGGCAGCACCGCTCAAGGGCGGCTCGCTTGAGAGACGACGCGATCATTGAGCTGCTCTATGGGAGCGGGCTACGGGTATCTGAGCTGTGTGGCTTGTCTGTGGGGGACTTGGACATGAGTCGGAAGCTCGTGACCGTCTGGGGCAAGGGCGGGCGCCAGCGCCAGGTTCCCATGAACTCCGCTTGCGTGGAGGCAGTCAGGTCCTGGCTCGAGGAGGGCCGAGGTGCCATGATCACCGCCGATACACCTCCTCAGGCATGCTTTGTGAACATGGCATCTCGCAGGCTGGGTCCAAGAGATGTAAGGCGCATTCTCGATCGGCGCGCCGAGCGTCCCACCCATCCCCACGCGCTCAGGCACACCTTCGCCACCCATTTGCTGGATGGGGGCGCTGACCTGCGGGTTGTCCAGGAGTTGCTCGGCCACTCGAGCCTTGCGACCACCCAGGTTTACACTCATGTGAGCCGACAGCGACTTGTGGAAGTCTATGAGAGGAGCCACCCCCGTGCATGAGAGCGCAGTGGTGAGCCAAGATGGGGCCAGGGCCACCGCCAATCAAAATCCCACAACCGCAGTGCCTCCCGCTCTTCAACAGCTCTGGGAGGAGTTCAAGCGCTCCGCGAGCCGGGAGGTGCGAGACAAGCTGATCGTCCACTACGCCCCGCTGGTCAAGTATGTGGCAGGTCGTGTTGCTGCGGGGCTGCCAAGGCACGTTGAGCAGGGAGACCTCGTCAGCTATGGCGTCATAGGCCTCATTGACGCTATAGACCGGTTCGACCCTGCCAGAGGGGTCAAGTTCGAGACCTATGGGATCCCCAGGATCAAAGGGGCGATCCTAGATGAGCTGAGAGCTATCGACTGGGTGCCACGCTCTGTGCGCTCCAAGGCCAAGGCTGTTGAGCAGGCTTATGCCAAGTTGGAGGCTGACCTGCTGCGCACCCCATCTGATGCGGAGGTGGCAGCTGAGATGGGGATCTCTGAGTCTGAGCTAGCAGCTGTGCTCCGCCAGATATCCTTCGTTGGCGTTGCTGCCTTGGACCAGGTCCTTGCTGGTCATGGCGATCGCTTGGACAACACGACGCTGGGCGAGACCATAGCCGACCAGTCAGCTGGTCCCGTTGCGATCGTAGAGCTGAAAGAGGCGCGTCGTCTCCTTGCCGACGCGGTCACTCGCTTGGGCGAGCGCGAGAGGGCAGTGCTCACCCTTTACTACTACGAAGGACTCACCCTCTCTGAGATCGGCCAGATCTTCGGCGTGAGCGAGTCGAGGGTGTGCCAGATCCATACAAAGGCCGTTCTGCAGCTAAGGGCCAAGATGACGATAACCCGCAGCGATGGCTCCGACCTCCGCACTGACCTGCTTGGTCACTCCGCCTGAGGTTCTGGCAGCAGCAACTTGCTAGCTGGTGCTCTGTGCTGATGTGCCAGGAGCGAGAGATACTAGTCTAGCATACCTTCAGCGAAGGCTGTATAGCTGATTTCAGCTGTTTTGACCACGAGCCCGTCAATGAGCTCGTGCGAAGGTGCGGTCCAGGCTAAAGTGGTTGGGGTCGGCAGCCCGCCGGCGGCCCGGTGTTGCCAATGGCTCTCCTGGCCCGTAAACCACACCGGGAGCTTCCACGGTCGCATCCATGCGCGCTCTCGGGACGAGCAACCGATGGAAGGAGCAAGGGTGGCCGTTGTCACCATGAAGCAGCTACTGCAGGCCGGGGTCCACTTTGGCCATCAGACACGCCGTTGGAATCCGAAGATGCGCCGGTACATCTTTGCCGAGCGCAACGGGATCTACCTGATCGACCTCCACCAGACCTTGGAAGCTTTGGACACCGCGTACGGCTTCGTTAGGGACTTGGTGGCCAAGGGAGGCAGTGTGCTCTTTGTGGGGACAAAGAAGCAGACCCAAGATCCCGTTGAGGCCTACGCTCGGCTCTGCGGTATGCCCTATGTGAACCATAGGTGGCTGGGTGGCATGCTTACGAACTTCAACACCGTCTCGGGAAGGGTGAAGAAGCTCCAGGAGTATGAGGCGATGCAGCAGGTCGGGGATTTCGACCTCATGCCCAAGCGAGAAGCCCTGCGCCACCGCAGGGAGCTGGACAAGCTCCAGCGATACCTTGGGGGCATCAGGGACATGTCGGGCCTGCCCGAGGCTGTCTTTGTCATAGATACGAAAAAGGAGCACATCGCGGTGACCGAGGCCAACAAGCTCGGGATCCCTATAGTTGCGGTGGTCGATACCAACTGCGATCCCGATGTGATCGACTACGTGATCCCGGGCAATGACGACGCTATAAGGGCTGGATCTCTAATGTGCAGGGTCATGGCCGACGCGGTCGCCGAGGGACGCTATATATCATCTGCAATGCGTGCCTCAGTGGGCACAGCTGACAGGGCGGCCCAGTCCAGCCAGCCAAGCGAGGAGGTCGCGGCAAGGGTGACCACCGAGCCGGTACAGCCTGCCATGGCTCCAACCGAAGCTGAGTCTGTGGGCAAGGGTCAAGAGACACACCTGGCAACAGTTGCAGCTCCCACAGAGCCATTACAGGTGCCAGCGACACAGGCAGCCGCCCCCGTCCACATTGAGGAGGCCTCCTTGAAGGCTGCCCCACCTATTGGCGAGGCCGCTGGCACGCACAACCCACCTATTGGCGAGGCCGCTGGCACAACTGGAAGGGAGGT
>JAMCQF010000073.1:2970-3463 GCA_023379605.1 Actinomycetota bacterium | reverse complement strand
TCGCAGATAGCGCCAGTGGCTTTGCCAGCTCGGCTCCAACTGCCACGCTTTATGGGCCGAACGGCTATTCCAAGACGCTAACAGTAACGGTGACGCCAACTGCTGCAAACGGCGGCTGCCCTCCAATCGTTGCCGATCCAACCTACGTGGACAGTAACGGGGGATCGGAGAACACCTACTACCAGGACTACCTAACTATGACCCTTCCCGACCCGCTTCTCTCTCCAGGCAAGTACCACGTGGATGTAACCGTCCATGACACCGACGGAAATGAGGACAGCTATGACTGGCCGATGAGCGCTACATACAACGGCTCCTCAGTGCTGCCTTTCAACCCAGCGATCGGCGGTGGAGTGCTTGCTGTGGCACTTGGAGGAGGGCTGTTGGTGGTGCAGAGGCGCAGGCGCCGTCCACGCACCTCTGGCGCTACGAGCTGAGTCTCGAGGGCTGGGGGGCCTGAAGGCAAGAGGCAGTAGCTGTGATTGGGTCCGTG
>JAMCQF010000073.1:0-2901 GCA_023379605.1 Actinomycetota bacterium | reverse complement strand
GTAAGAGGCAGTAGTTGTGATTGGGTCCGTGCAGGCGAGCCGCCGGCAGCTTGGAGCGACTGGATCGAGATGAGCGTCATGAAGGTTCTAAGGCACCTCAAGGCTTGGACGGTCGTCATCGTCGCTGTTGGGCTGCTTGCAGCCCTGGTGGTCGCGGGCGCCCATGGAGCAGGCGGCGCGGGGTGTGCATCATCTGGCGTCTCTGCCACTGCCACAACAGTTGGTGCAGGTGCTGGGGGAGGTGCTGTCCCGTGCAATCTGGGCGCATCGAACCTCGCATCTGACCCGCTTCCCCTGGGAGGTATCGGGGGGCTGGCCCTCGCGCTCCTCTTCGGGGCCCTGCTTGCACTGAAGGCCGTCCGGCTGGCTAGGTCGAGGGCACGCAAGCTCTCCAGAGATGGTGGTGATCTCTGATGCGCTCCAGAGCGGGCATATGGGTGAGGGTGTTAGCGGTCCCAGTAGGGGTGGTGGCAGGTTTTATCGTTTTACAGTACAAGATGCGGGTAGTAGAGACCCTGGTTACTGCGGAGGTGGTCAGGCTCGCTGGTATGGCACGCAACGTGCCTTTCACGAGCGGCACCAACATACTGGTCTCTCCTGACCATCATGCGGCTTTCTATGTGATCATAGAGCCCGCGTGCTCCTCTCTCGCTTCGATACTTGCTATAGTGTTTCTGGCCACAGTCCTGCCTTCCTCTCTGTCGAGAGGAAGGTCGAGGCTGTTTGCCGTGAGCGCGGCCTGCATCGCTGTGTTCATCGGCAACATCATCCGCATGGCAGGCTCAATCGTGGTCGGAGTGTTTGCAGGTAGGGCGAGCTTGGTGCTGTTCCACAACTGGGTGGGCTCCATATTCGGCTTTGCCTACACCCTCGGTGGGTTCATGGCGATGCTCTGGCTGATGATGCCGTCCTCAAAGATGGTTGCCCGTGGCAGCCCCGCTACCCTAAGCCCAAGTGGCTTGGATGGAACCCCTGGGCAGGCATCTCTAGTGGTTGTAGGGCCGCAAGCCCAGAGCGTGCCGGGCGGGCTGAGCGCTATAGACACAGTCCAAGAGGGCGTGCTGGCGGGGAGAGGGGGCGTGAGGAGATGAACCCAGTGCATCTTGCCGCTGGGATTGCCGGCATCGCAGCAGTCATAGGGGGCTACCTTTGGCACCTGCGCGCCAGGCACCGCCGGGATCTCGCCCTAAAGGCTTCTCTTGTAGCACCCGATCCGGTGTCGCGCATAGTGGCGGTCGACATGCTTGCAAGCAGGGGGATAGCTGACCACGCGGACGTCTTGCGGGAACGGAGCCAGGTGGAGACTGACCCGGAGGTGCAGCGGGCGCTTGCGGAGGTCGTGCTACGTCACCAGTGGGAGCCTGTCACCGATTCCAAGATGGTAGAGCTCAGGGTTTGGGCGAGCCGCCTGCTCTCTCAGGCCACAAGGGGTTGGACCGGCCCGGATCGCCGTAGGCCGTGGTCGCAGGTCTCCAAGGCCTGGACCGGCCCCGAGCGAAGGCGCCAGAGGGCAGCAGACGCTTCCAGACAGGATGGAGATGAATCCAGCAACAGGCAGCGTAGCCCCCTGGTGCAACAGCAGGGTCCGAGGGTTCCGGTGGTAGTGGTCACGGGTGCAGGTAGCCCTGCTGGACCGGGGATGGTGAGAAGGCTGCGACTGTGTGGCTACAAGGTGGTTGCCCTGGAGACAAATCCCTCCTTCATCGGTAGACGAACTGATCATGGGACAATAGGGATGCCACCTGCGACTGATGCGAGCTTTGTCGAGGCACTTATCTCAGCAGCCCGCAGTGCCGGAGCGCTTTCAGCTGCTGGGGAGGACAGCCGCCTTAGGGCGTTTGGCCCATCCTCCAAGCCAAGCGCTGGATTGCCGGACGTGGCTGGTTCTTGGGCCAGTGACGCTTTCGCGCTCAGGACCGACGAGACCAGGACCGCCACAGCCTGCCTGCTCGTGCCTGCCGATCCATATGAAGTGCTGGTGCTCTCTCGTGCCAGTGAGCGCTTGAGGTCCCTCGGAATTGCGACGCTGCTTCCGGCACCTGGGTCTGTCCTTGCCTGTGCCGACAGGTGGCTTCTCTACCAGGTGCTTTCCAATGCGGGCGTACAGGTCCCAGCCGCAGCCCTGGGGAGCTCAGGGGGGATCCCTGGTCCATGGACGGTCGTACCCAGGTACTTAAGAGGATCTTCGCCAGCTCTTGAGGTGGCCTTTGCCAGCCATCTCGCAGCCGCGATGGCCCAGGTGCGATCTCCGCTCGTGGTCACGAAAACTCCCGGAAGGACGTTCGTGGTTGACGTCGTGGCTCCCGGTATAGGTCCGGTGCTTACCTTTGCTCAGGCAGTGCTGCCAATGCGGGATGGGCGCGCTGCGCTGGCCACAGCCGAGAGGATTGTGAATCCAGACTTGGCAGGCATGGTCGAAGCAGTGGTTGGAGCGCTTGCGCTAACAGGCGCATTCTCGATAGAGGGGGTGCTTTCCCCAGGCGGCCAGCCTGTGGTTAGCGGAGTCAGCCCAGCGCTATCTGCCTACGCAACCGCTGGCTTTGCTGGAGGTGAGCAAATGGTCGGCGCTTATGTTAGCGCCATCCAACAGCGCTACGACCACCACCACCAACTCGCGTCATTTACTGACCCTGGAGTGGAGCTGGTGCCGTCTTGGCAGCGCGACCCAATTCATCTGGCTTCCTGACCGAGTGCTTTGCGCTTCGGGCCTGGGCTCGAAGGTGGAGGTTGCAGCTCGCCTATCACCGAGAAGGCCACGGCCTGAGGGTCTTCAAGCGGGCCGAAGTGGCTGAGGCCAGGAAATATCACTATGGAGGAGCGAGATATGCGATTTGCAAAGATCTTTATAAGCTCGGGCCCAAAGGCATCGGTGTTCTCCCCACAGGCCAACACTACCCTGCA
>JAMCQF010000072.1 GCA_023379605.1 Actinomycetota bacterium | reverse complement strand
CGGTGAAGAGCTCTGGCCAGCGATGCTCAAATCGAGCGCGCTCGCCAGCGCTATGGGTCGGCTGATTACAAGGCAGCCAGCGGCGTGATGCGCGACGTGCTGGTAAAGGTGCTGGCAGAAAGCTATAAAGCCGACCTGGAGCTCATCAGTTGCCCGATGGAGCTAGTTTGGGGTGACCAAGATAGCGTTGTTCCCCTACAATTAGCCCTCAAAGCAGCTGAGCTAATCAAAGCGAGCGGGAGGGCTCCGGCTCCCGTGGTCACCTGCTGCAAGGGGGTGGGCCATCTCCTGCCGCTCGAAGCGCCTTTGGAGCTGCGCAGTGCCATAGACCGGCACCGGCCATGACCGGTTTCCTGGTCGAGATGCTGATCGGTGCCTGCTCCCTGGTAGCTGTTGGAGTGGCCGGGCTGCGCTGGTTGAGGGTAGCTCAGCGCGAGCACTACTTCCCCGGTCGCGTCACTCTGTTTGCATGGCGGTGGTGGCTTTGCATACCGGGCAATGCCCTCCTTTTGGCTGCAGCGATGGGCGGTTTGGTCTTGGCTGGCTTGTTTCCGCTGGCGGGCCTTGTCACTGCAGTTGCAGTTGCGCTGGGACCGCTGGGGTTGGGCATCAAAGGCCGATCGGCGCCCCTGCGGTGGACTCGGCGGCTGGTAACCCTTGCGGTGGTGAGCGCCCTAGAGGAAGTGGCACTGGGGGCTCTCGCCTGGTCCGCAGGGGCTTCCATTGGGCTTGCGGGTGCGCTGGCTGTTGTTCTGGTGCCCGTCGTTGTAGATGGCGCAACAGCCCTTACAGCCCCTCTGGAGCGTCGCGCAGGACAGCGCTTTGTGGAGCAGGCCAGAGCGCACCTGGAAAAGGTTAACCCGGTTGTGGTGGGGGTCACAGGATCGTATGGAAAGACGACGACGAAGGGCTATATAGCCCATCTTGCAGGAGCGTCGCTGGAGGTGGTGGCAAGCCCGGCAAGCTTTAATAACCGCATGGGTCTGGCCAGGGCTGTAAACGAGCATCTGAGGCCAGGCACGGAGGTTTTCGTAGCCGAGATGGGCACCTATGGGCCAGGGGAGATCGCAGCTCTGTGCGAGTGGATCTCCCCTGATATTGCGGTCATCACGGCTATAGGCCCGGTTCACCTGGAGAGGTTCGGCTCCGAGGAGGCCATAGTGCAAGCCAAGGCAGAGATAGGAAAAAAGGCAAGGGTTGTGGTGTTGAACGTAGATGACGAGAGGCTGAGGTCTCTCGCGCTCCGCTACGAGCAGGAAGGCACTCAAGTCATAAGGTGTGGGACCTGCCCGGGGGAAGAGCCTACGTCAGCCCCGACCGGCCACTCATCTACCTTGGAGCTGCTGGGCCGCCAGGTTTCCGAGCCAGCCCCGTCAGCCCCGACCGGCTCGGAATCTACCTCAGAGCTGATGGGTCGCCCTGGGCCATCTCTGGTTGGAGCCGAGGGCCAGCACCTGGATGTGTCGGTCTGGTGCAAAGGCACACAGAGCGTGGTGAGCGCCAATGGCCAGGTCATTTCAATCAACGAGGGCTTGCCCGGTGCTCCTAGCAATATCGCCTGCGCTGTGGCGGTAGCTCTTGAGCTTGGCGTCGCGCCTCAGGAAGTGGCTGGGAGGCTCGCGTCTTTACCGGTGGCTCCACACAGGCTTCAGGTGCTCACTTCCTCCAGTGGGGTCATAGTGCTGGACGACACCTACAACTCCAATCCAGCTGGAGCGCGGGCAGGGTTGACACAGCTCGCGCGCGTGGCTGGTGGCAAGAAGGCCGTGGTGACCCCCGGCATGGTTGAGCTGGGTCACAGGCAGTTTCAGGAGAACGCTGCCTTTGCCCGGATGGTGGCTCAAGTGGCGGATTGGCTCGTGGTGGTGGGCAGAACGAACCGCTCTGCGCTGCTCTCAGGCGTCAAAGGCCACGACCTGCCCAGGTCTGCAGAGGTGGTGGTACTCGCAGATAGGCACGAAGCTGTCGAATGGGTCAGAGCCAACCTGGTGGCGGGTGATGCGGTACTTTACGAGAACGACCTGCCCGATCATTTTCCCTGATGGGCTCGTTGCCTCAGTCCACTCATCTGCCGGGCTGCGGCTTGGATGCGGATTGGCTCTTCTACCTGCCTGATGGGTTCGTTGCCTGAGTCCACCAGAGGTTACGATCCTGGCAGCATGGAGAAACGATGACCTCAACCGCAGTCATTTTTGGCGGGCCTTCACCCGAGCACGACGTGAGCATACTCACGGGCCTGCAGGCTTTAAGGGTGCTCCACCAGGTGGGCGGAGAGGCTCCCCTGGCTCTTTACTGGTCGAAAGGTGGCGATTTCTTCCAGATCCCCCCGAACCTGGAGGCAGGCGCGTTCGTGGACGGCGTCCCCGATGGTGCCGAGCAGTTGCGTCTGCAGCTCGGAAGCGGTGGCGGATTTCGCAAGAGGGGAGGCCGCCTCAGTGGGGACAAGGTTCTTAGGGCTCAAGCAGTAGTCAACTGTTGCCACGGGGGACCTGGCGAGGATGGGACTTTGCAAGCGGCACTCGACTTGGCTGGGATCGCCTACACAGGACCTACTGTTACGGGAGCTGGCCTTGGAATGGACAAGCTGGCGTTCGGGGCGGTGGTGGCAGCATCGGGGCTACCCACCCTCAAGCGCGAGCTCATGGGCGAGTCCAGCTCCCTTGGCTTCCCCGGTCCCTACATCCTAAAGCCGCGCTTTGGCGGCTCCTCGATCGGCATAGAGGTGGTGGCCGACGAAGCCACCGCCCGAGCACGCCTTCGTTCCAACAGGCACCTGCAAGCAGGAGCGGTAGTGGAGCCTTACCGGTCAGATCTCTTCGATGCACAGGTAGCGGTCCGAACCTGGCCGCACCTCCAGCTCTCGGCGATCGAGCGTCCGCTCAGGAGCACAACCTCAGCGGAGTTCCTCGGATACCTGGACAAGTACGTGGGTGGCGAGGGGATGGTGAGTGCCCCTCGGGAGCTTCCCGCGCGGCTCCCGGACAGCTTGGTCTCTGCCATCCGGCAGGCAGCTCTGGCTGTCGCTGTCCTAGCAGGGATTAGAGGCATTGCTCGGATAGACTTCTTAACAGACGGCGAAGAGGAGCTTTACGTAAATGAGGTGAACACGATACCGGGCTCGCTCGCTAGGTATCTCTGGGTCGATCCACCGGTTCCATTCACTCAGCTCATGTCGGACCTGGTTGAAGAGGCGATCCACAGTCCGACCCATAGGTTCTCGGCCAGCGGGGCCGACGGTACGGTGCTAAGGAGCGCTGGCTCCATAGCAGCCAAGCTCGCCTGAGATCAGCCAAAGCCGCTTGAGCTGGGAAGGTCAGACATGGCAAGGTTTGCTGGTTTTGTGCAAGGTTGCGGCGATTCCAGGGGTAGCATTCAAGCGTGACAATACCGGTGAGGCTGCTGGCTGACGGAGAAGATGTCGTGCTGGACACCCGTCCGCACTGGTCTTTTCTCGGGTGGCCGCTTGCCGCAGTAGCCGGGTCTATTGCCGTCACCGTCGCCTCTTTTGTCGAGCTGGGCCATTCCCCGGTGGCGCTTGGCTACTTTCTCTTTGGTCTGATTGGGTTGTCTGCTATCTGGTTGGCTGGCAGGTGGGTTCGGTGGGTCACGACGACCCTGGCACTTACCACCTCGCGGGTGATCTTTCGCCAGGGGGTCATCACCCATCGAATGGAGGAAGTGCGCCTTGATCGCCTGGACAGCGTTGGATACCGCCAGACGATCTTAGAGCGTATCTTTTCCACCGGCACCGTTGTGGTAGATACCGGAGGACAGGCTGGCAAGCTGTCCTTTGCTCATATGCCCCATCCTGGGGTCCTTCAGCGGGTGATCAACAGGGAGATCAACTTGATCCGCTCAGGTCGGGATCCTACGGGAATGAGGTCAGCCCCGCCCATGCCTGCACAGCAGCTACCTGGGCAGGCGTCCTCTGGGTTGCCGGCAGCAGGAGCGGAAGCCCCCGTACCACTTTCAATCCCAGAGCAGATCGAGAAGTTAGATGAGCTGTGCAGAAGAGGCGTCATCTCGATGTCGGAGTTCACAACCAAGAAGAAAGAACTGCTCGAACGGCTCTAGTTGGAGCCATAGCTGACCTGGGCAGCTCCTAGGTCCATGCTCGTGCTCTCATATGGCTATCTGGTGCACTTGGCTAGAGGCAGCCGGCGGTCCTGAGGAGGTTTGATTGTGACAGCGCTTGACCTAGAGGCAGACCCAGTGGAGATGGGTCTGGACACGAGGCGGTTGCTGCGCGTAGAGGATCACCTAAAAGGCTATGTCGACAAAGGGCTGCTTCCTGGTTGGATCGTCGTGGTAAGCAGGGCTGGGAAGGTCGTGTACCTAGCCAGATACGGTCAAAGGGACATGGAGGCCGGGCTCGCGCTGGAGACCGACACGCGTTTTCGCATCTACTCGATGACCAAGCCGATCACCTCGATTGCCGCCATGATGCTCTATGAGAAAGGCGCCTTCGAGCTCACAGACCCGGTGAGCAAGTTCATCCCTTCTTTCGGAGATGCCAGAGTATGGCATACAGGGTCATCCCTTGTGCCGGTGACCCAGCCACTTGTTGAGCCAGTGCGCATCTGGCACCTGCTTACCCACACCTCCGGGCTCACCTATGGGTTTCACTATGCCCATCCCGTAGATGAGCTATATCGTAAGGCGGGATTTGAGTGGACCCACCCCAGGGGCATGGACCTGGCGGCCTGCTGTGACTGTTGGGCCGGCCTGCCGCTTCTCTTCCAGCCTGGCAGCGAGTGGAACTACTCTGTGGCCACCGATGTGTTGGGACGAGTCGTCGAGGTGGTCTCCAAAGAGAGCCTGGACAGCTTCCTCGCAGAGCAGATCTTTAACCCGCTCGGCATGACCGACACAGGGTTCTGGGTGTCTGCAGAGCACAAAGAAAAGCTGGCAGCTCTCTACAGCCCGGAACCTGCGACAGGGCTAGCCAAGCGCAATGACCTTCTCGGCGCCTTGGCGCTGGAGCCTCCAGGCTACCTCTCCGGTGGCGGGGGACTGATCTCGACTGCGGCTGATTACCACAGGTTCATGAAGATGCTCCTCGGAGAGGGTCAGCTGGGTGGCACTCGACTGATTGGGCCACGGACGTTGCGATACATGGTGAAGAACCATCTCCCAGGGGACCGGGACCTGCAGGAGTTCGGCAGGCCTTTGTACGCAGAGACGAGCTTCAGCGGCGTTGGCTTTGGGCTTGGGTTTTCCGTCCTCAAGGACCCGGTTGCCAACAAGGTCCTTGCCAGCCCAGGAGAGTACGGCTGGGGAGGGGCAGCGAGCACGCTGTTCTGGGTGGATCCGGCTGAAGAGCTCACCACACTGTTCTTGACCCAGCTTCTACCCTCAAGCACTTACCCGATCCGCAGCCAGCTTCGCCAGCTTGTGTACCAAGCCCTCATCGACTAGCTGAGCAGCCTCGCCCCTTGGCTCGGCTGTACTGCAAAGAACTTTCCGGGGAAGCTGGAGTTGTCCAGGCTTCCAGACATTGCTATCACTACGATACATCCTCCAAATCCTGCTCCAGTCAGGCGAGCGCCCAGAGTACCTGGGATTGCCATGGCCTTCTCTACCATGGCGTCCAACACCGGCGTGGATACCTCGAAGTCCTGTGCGAGGCTCTTGTGGCTTGCAAGCATGATCCTGCCTGCCAAAGCCAGGTCCCCGCTCTTGAGAGCTTGCGCCAGCTCCGCTACCCGGCGGTTCTCGGTTACCACATGGCGCGCTCGTCGCTTGAGGACCGGGTCTGTAAGATCGGACAGATCGCTTTCGGTAATGCCGGGACGAGACAGCGGTCCTATCACGTTTTGTGCCTGCTCGCATTCAGCCCGTCGCAGAGCGTAGGCGGAACTGGAAAGCTTACGGGTCTGGCCACTGTGGATGACAGCGATCTCAATGCCGTCAGGGATCGGCACCGGATCGATTGACAGCCGGGCACAATCCATCATGAGCGCACATCCCGCTACCCCAGTGGCAGAAGCCAGCTGGTCCATCACCCCACACGGCACCCCGGTGGCAAGCTGCTCAGCGCGCTGGCAGGCAAGCGCAAGCTCTACTGGTTCGCCCTCGAAGCCCAAAGCAATGCCAATGGATAGCTCCAAGGCAGCACTGGAGGAGAGGCCAGCTCCTTGGGGAAGCGTCGAAGAGATCCTAATGCGACCACCCACTGGCTCAAGTCGCTTTTGTACCCAGAGCTGCCTGGCCACACCCGCTGCATAGCGAATCCACCCAGGTCGTATCGCGGGCAAGTCTGTGGTGGACTTGGCAATGAACTGAAGGTCTAAATATCCAGTCGTGGCCTGCTGATCTGAGCTGAGCTCAAGGCGCGATGAGCTGAGCTCGGGTTCGAACGCCGCAGTCGTGCCCAGCTGGATAGCAATGGGCATTGCAAGGCCGCCTGTGTAGTCGGTGTGCTCTCCTATCAGGTTGACCCGGCCTGGAGCGAAGGCAACGCGTGACTGCGGGGTTGGCATGCTTGGTAATGCGTCCGAGTTGGCCCGGCCTGGAGCGAAGGCAACGCGTGACTGCTCGGGTAGGTTTGGCTTAGGCCTGGGCGGCCTAGATGGTCCATAGCAGTGGGCTTTTCGGCCCTGTTTGGTCATTGCTGGATGATCCTAGATGGATGCAAGCGCATTTGACTCCGAGCTCAACTGGGGCCACGATCCTTGGGTGCCCAGAGCCGCCGTCAACAAGATCGAGATATTCTATGAGGTGTCGGGCGATCAGAACCTGCCCGCCGTGCTTCTGATCAACGGCCTCGGCGGCCAACTCATAAACTGGGACCGAGGGTTCTGTGACCAGCTTCTACGCCGCGGCGTTCGGGTAGTGCGCTTCGACAACAGAGACGCTGGACTCTCTACGATCTTAGACGATGCGCCTGGCGAGGGGCTGCCGCTGGAGCGCAGGCTGGAGCTTGGAGCTCCCTATGGCCTTGAGGACATGGCAGATGATGCAGCAGCCCTGCTCGATGAGCTTCACATTGCCAGGGCACATGTTGTGGGTCTGTCCATGGGTGGGATGATTGCTCAGCTCCTCGCTATAGGCCATTCTTCAAAGGTGGCAAGCCTGTGTTCCATCATGTCGACCACCGGGGAGCCAGGGGTGGGCAGCCCAACTGCCCGGGCACTTGAGATCCTGCTGCGGCCAGCGGGCACCACTCGCAGTGAGGTGATAGATGGATCGCTGGAGAGCGCAAAGGTCATAGCCTCGCCAGGCTTTCCCTTCGATGAGGAATATGCGCGCAACCGTGCACAAGCTGAGTTCGACCGGGCTTACCATCCACAGGGCACTCAACGCCAGCTGCTTGCCATTCTATCTGCAAAGGATAGGACAGTGCCCCTTGGGGAGATAAAGGTGCCCACCCTTGTCATACATGGTGGCTCGGACCCTCTGATAGCTCCAAGCGGTGGAGAGGCCACAGCCAGAGCGGTGCCCAGAGCACGTTTGGAGATCATAGAGGGGATGGGCCATGACCTGCCCCCACAGCTTTGGAGCAGGATCGCCCAGCTAATTGTGGACAATGCGGCAATAGCCGATCCCCGATTGGCACCTAGAGGTCCCCATGGGGAAATGTCTTCTGGCGCAGGTGGAGCAGTAGCGCTTAGCGGGCAGTGAGAGCGAGATGCGTCTGGGCGCGTAGCCTGGTTGGAAGCCTCATTTGAGAGCCTGGCGTTACAGCAGCTCAACCGATCGACGAGGAGATCCAGCTTGAGGAGGAGGACGGAAGGTGAGTGGGCCACTTAAGGGTGTTCGGATCGTGGAGATAGCTGGCATAGGGCCGGGCCCTTTTGCAGCGATGATGCTGGCTGACGCCGGTGCAGACGTGGTGAGGGTGGACAGGGTCGCAGCAGCTGGGGCGAAGGGCTCCAAAGGGCTGTCCTTGGACCTCATGAACCGGGGGAGGCGCTCGGTTGCTGTGGATCTAAAGAACCCTGCCGGCGTGGAAGCCGTTCTCCAGCTGGTAGAGCACGCTGACGCTCTGATAGAAGGGTTCAGGCCCGGAGTCGCCGAGCGGTTGGGCATCGGACCCGAGGTGTGCTTGGAGCGCAATCCCAGGCTGGTCTACGGCCGGATGACAGGCTGGGGCCAGCACGGACCTCTCTCGCACTCGGCGGGTCACGACATCGATTACATAGCCCTGGCAGGCGCGCTTCACCCAATAGGGCGTGCAGGGCAAGCTCCTGTGCCGCCCCTCAACCTGGTTGGTGACTTTGGCGGGGGTGGGCTGTTGCTCGCTTACGGGATGGCGTGCGCGCTGCTTGAGACGTCACGCTCAGGTCAGGGCCAGGTCGTAGATGCTGCGATGGTCGATGGGGCAGCCGTACTGACCACTTTCATACACGGCCTGAGGGCCATGGGGATGTGGACCGATGAGAGAGGCAAGAACCTGCTCGACACCGGGGCGCACTTCTACGATGTCTATGAGACCTCTGACGGCCATCACATAGCAGTTGGGGCCATAGAGCCTCAATTCTATGCAGAGCTGATCAGGCTTTCCGGAGTGGACCCAGAAAGCCTGCCAGCCCAGATGGACCGGACACGTTGGGATGAGGCCAGAGAGATCCTGGCCAAGGTTTTCAGGTCAAAGACTCGGAGCCAGTGGTGCCAGATCTTCGAGGGGACCGATGCCTGTGTAGCGCCTGTGCTCTCTCTCTCGGAAGCACCTGAGCACCCCCACAACAGGGCTCGTGGCAGCTTTGTGGAGGTGGGAGGCGTTACCCAGCCCGCACCCGCTCCCAGGTTCTCAAGGACGCCCGGGGAGATCCTAAGGCCGCCGCCAGTTCCCGGAGAGCATACTGACGAAGCTCTCTCAGACTGGGGGTTCAAGCCTGAGGAGCTGGACCAGCTCCGCCGTAGCGGGGCGATTGTCTAAGCCAGCTGCCTGCCCGCCAGAGCTGCCTGCCTGCCAGAGCTGCCTGCCTGCCAGAGCTTCCCGCCCGCCAGAGCTTGCCCGCCGCCAGAGCTGCCTGCCCGCCAGCTTAAAAAGGACCAGGGAGCCGCCGGTAGCGCCGCCAGCGGCTGGAGCGGCAGGCATAAGCCCTGAGGTCGATCATAGGTTCACCACAGGGCAGGTCACCGTGCGTGTGATGCCCTCTATGAGCTGGAGCTGGCTTACGACCATGCGCCCGAGATCGTCCACCGTGGCTCCCTGCGCACGCACAATGACGTCGTAGGGGCCCGTCACATCCTCGGCTGAGACAACGCCTGGGATAGCGCCCACCTGCTTTGCTACCTCGGCTGCCTTGCCGACTTCGGTTTGGATCAACACGTATGCCACGACTGCCATTGAGCCTCCCTTGGATGGTCTGTTAGAAAATCCTAACCTCGCCGGACCAGCCAGGGGGTTGGCTGATCCTGCGAGGGTGCCCTTTGCCGTTTGCATTCACCTAGCATGGTGCGGTGAGCGACGGCGCACACCCTGGATTGCCTGACGGCTTCAGCGCTGGCCCACCGGGACCCTTCGATCCAACTGGGCCTGTATCCCCTTCGCAATCTGGCACGCCATCTGGAAGTTCCCCACTTCCACCCCCCGCCAGAGGGCCGCTTTCAGCTCCCCTGGCCAGCTCATCGCCAAGTTCGCACCAGCCCGGCTCTGCCCAGGGATCTGGCAAGCACCACGGCAGCCGGCCCCGCTACAGGCAGGGGCACCCTGT
>JAMCQF010000071.1 GCA_023379605.1 Actinomycetota bacterium | reverse complement strand
CACTGCCACGCCCAGCACGCCGAGGGCACCGCTCGCCGCCGACGCAGGCACCCCCGACCGGTTCATGCCGGACGGACGAACTTATGGGCCGTAGAGGACTCGAACCTCTGACCCCTTGCGCGTCATGCAAGTGCGCTACCAACTGCGCCAACGGCCCGGTCCGCTCAGGATAGCACCCACCCAGGCCGAAAGTAACGCCGAAACCTGCCGGTCATGCTGATTGCAGGCGCGTCTCATGACCATGAGCTACGATCCAAGCTGATCCCCAGCTGTACTATGACCGAAGCAGCGCAGAAAAGGCAGAGCGGAGGTAAACCGTGGATGACACTGCCATGGAAGCACACCTCAAGCGGATCGAGGTGGAAGGTTACACCATACTCGAAGGAGTGATTTACCCGGACATCATCGACAAGATCCAAGAGGACCTACTGCGTCTGGAAAGCGACCTTCATATATCCACCGGGGACAACCTTTTTGAGGGCGTGCACACAACGCGCATCTACAATCTTCTTGCCCATGGACCTATCTATGAAGCCATACCGCTCCATCCCGAAGTACTGCCGCTGGTGGAGAAGGTCCTCGATCCCGGCCTTCTCATATCAACGCTCTCTTCAATAGCCATTGGACCCGACCAAAGCGAGCAACCCATCCACTCCGACGACCAGCTCATCCCTCTACCCAAGCCGCATCCGCCAATAATCTGCAACACCATGTGGGCTATCACAGACTTCACAGAGGAAAACGGGGCAACCAGGCTCGTCCCGGGCTCACACCTGGCGGACCACTCCCCCAATCCATTGGAGCATTACCCAACCATCCCAGCCGAGATGACCAAGGGCAGCGTTCTCGTTTGGGTGGGAAGCCTCTGGCATGGTGGTGGGGCCAACCTCACCCAGCAGCGAAGGATCGGGGTCGCCATGAACTACTGTGCCGGGTATATACGCCAGCAGGAGAACCAGCAGCTGGGCTTGCCAGTTGAGCTTATCAGGAAGTTCCCCCGACGCCTACAGGAGTTAGTGGGCTACTCGATATATAATGGGCTGATCGGCCACATTGACAAGCAGCACCCTGCGAAAGCACTCCTCGGTGACGATCGTGATGCGAATCTTATCTGGGATTATGCCAAAGTGACTCCCTGAGTGCCACACTTTGGCAACCGTGGAGCGATCCCCGAAACCGGCCAGATAGGCAGCTTCTCAGATCTGTTTACAGGGCTGGCAAAGCTCAGAGCAGCTCTGCCAAAGAGCTCTCATCACCTCTGAGCACATTCTTTAGAACCTTGCCAGACGGGTTCCTCGGTAGTGGCTGGGTCCGTATCTCTACGTAGGTGGGAACTTTAAAGTTTG
This sequence comes from Actinomycetota bacterium, assembly GCA_023379605.1. GTDB lineage: Bacteria > Actinomycetota > Acidimicrobiia > Acidimicrobiales > JAMCQF01 > JAMCQF01. The sequence goes on along the minus strand of JAMCQF010000071.1, from coordinate 27,062 downwards.
CCAGCTTCTGAGCGACCCAATCACGTACGTCGTCTTCTGTTATGGTACCACCGGGTTGTGGGACCACGATGGCCTTCACCTCCTCTCCCAGCTCGGCATGGAAAACTCCTATGACGGCAGCTTCGGCGATGCCAGGGTGCTCAACTAGAAGATTCTCTATCTCTACGCAATATATATTCTCTCCACCTCGGATGATCATGTCCTTTGCACGATCGGTAACATACAAGAAGCCATCGCTATCGAGATAGCCAATATCTCCGCTGTGAAGCCAACCATCGGATATAGCCTCTTGTGTCGCAGCGGTGTTATCCCAATACCCTTTCATAACGATAGGGCCTCTTATAAGGATCTCTCCGGTGCTTCCCGCCGGAAGCTCCTCTCCTGCCGGATTTACAACTTTTACATCTACCACGGGGAGTGGACGACCGACTGATTCTGGACGCTCGAGATATCGCGCGCCAGAGTTCACGGTTGCAACCGAGCTTGACTCTGTTAGGCCATAGGCATTGCCCATCGTGGCTAAGTTGACAAAGGTCTCAGTGACCTTTCTCTGTAGCTCTGGCGCTGCTGGCGATCCCCCGTAGGCGACCGACCTCACAGAAGACAGATCAAAGTCCCCACGCCTGGGGTGATTCACCACTCTCCAGACCATCGTGGGTACTGTTGCCCAAACAGTTACCTTCTCCTTTTCAATCAGGTCCATGGCGATCTCAGGGTCGAATCGACCCTTGGGTATCACTAGCCTCATCCCTGTTGCCACTCCCACAACGAGACCGGAATGGCAGCCTGAGACGTGGAAGAGAGGCGAGGTGAGAAGTGCTACCTGCTGAGCTCCACCTTGTGGGACAAGACCGGCCTGAGGGCTCTCCATGGCCGAGGCCACTGCGTGAAAGATCGTGTTCTGCAAGTTTGCAAGCATTGAGCGGTGAGTGGACACTGCTCCCTTGGGGTGGCCAGTAGTCCCGCTTGTATAGAAGATCACTGCCGGGGCATCTTCATCGACATAACGCTCCAGCGGTTCATCCACCCGATCCTCTGGTGCGACCAGAGCGTTTTCTCTTAACGAGGTCGCCACCTCGTCAAAGCTGTGAACTCTCGGATCACCCTTGGAAAGCTGATTGGCCTCCTCCGGGCTCACCCCGGTCACCAGAACAGACTCCAGCTCTTTCAAGCCGCTGATGCTGCCAGCCACCCTAGTGAACCGATCTCTGTCAGCCACGAGCACCCTGGCTCCGCAGTCTGCCAATCCGAAAATGATCTCATCCCTCTTCCACCATCCGTTCAGGCCAACAAGCACAGCGCCTATATCGACGGTGGCCCAAAAGCTAAGACACCACTCAGGAGTGTTCGCAGACAGGACCGCGACCCTGTCGCCCAGCTTGACACCCAACGACCTCCCCAGAACAGATGAGAACCTGTCTGCCGCCTCGAAGAAGCTCCTGTAGCCGATGCGCCTGGATCCATAGACTATGCATATCTCGTCGTCGCTCCTGGACGCGGCTAGACGCGAGACCTCTCTCAGCGAACCCATCCGCTGCTTGTAGACCTTCAGCAGGTGGTCTCCTACCTTTTCTGTTACAACCTCGAAGGCGCCTCCCGGCCCGGTAAGCTGGGCTTCGATCTCATCGCGCTTAACCATTTGCTTGCCTCCTTGGCTCTCGGTAGCCAGGCAAAAATCTGCTCGCACACTGCCAGCCCACGTATCTCGCCGGCGTTAATCTGGTCGTGATTGCTCTGCCTGAACAGACCTGGACAGACCTGAACATCAGATCATGGTACTAGACGGCCACGAGCCAGCATCAGCCTGGCCCTGGCCCATTCGAAGGAGACGGTCCTGGAGTGGTGGACGGGGGAAGCGCTCTAGCCGGGTTAGCTGGCGACGGGCCGGGTATTGCCAGCGGTGGAGCCGTTGTGGCGGGTGCGGCGGGTCGCCGGGGTGTGGTGCCAGATGGAGTAGTGGTAGTGGTGGTGGTGGTGAGAGGCGTAGGAGAGGATCTGACCGCTGAGGTTTCGGTCCCAGGTGAGCCCACATCCAAAGAGCTGGCGCTGTGCTCAGGCATCGTCGTAGTCGTGGTAGTCGTCGGAGAACGCACCGAAGAGGTCCTCGTCGGGTGTGACACAACGACCATCCTGCGAGTTGGACCACCAGATACCCAATTCAGCATCCCAAAGGCCGCTATGGCCATAACGACCACGGCGGCAGCTCCAACCCAAGCCTTACGCCATGATGGAAACCGGCAAGCTCCAACCAAAGCCGGCTCCACAGAAGCTCCGGCTTGCAGTAGTGCCGATTGAGTCACAGCCATGGCCTCTGTGGGCAGCGACTCTTCGTGAACCGGCTTAAGACCTTCTGTGGTCAGCGACTCTTCGTGAACCGGCTTAAGACCTTCTGTGAGAGCCAGCTCTTGTGAGTGGAGATCGGCCATGCCAAGCGGCTCTGTTGCATGAAGAACTCCTGAGGCGCCAGCCCCCAAGGGGGGTTTCTTTGCGAGAAGTAAACCAGATGGCCTCAATGCTGTTGGGGTATTTGGATCTGTTATCTCTGTCAAAGCCGCCGCCATCTCTGAAGCAGAGCCAAACCGCTCCATTGGCTGGGGCTTTAGTGCTCTATCTACGATTGCGAGCAGTTGTGGTGACAACCCAGGACGGAGCTCTCCAAGTGGTTCAGGCTGGCCACGCTGTGCTTGCAGTGCCACTGCCAAAGGGGTGGCACCATTAAATGGCCTGCGACCTGCCAGCATTTCATAAAGCACGACCCCGACCGCCCAGAGCTCGGAGGCGATGCCAGCGGATCGCCCCTGTGCCCGCTCTGGCGCCAGATAGAACGGCGTCCCAAGTATGAGATTGGTGCTGGTGAGATCGCCTTCCAGCGAGCCTTCTTCAATGGCTTTAGCTATGCCAAAGTCTGCCACCTTGGCTGAACCACCGGCCGTGATAAGTATGTTGGACGGCTTTATGTCACGATGCAAAAGTCCTGCGTCATGGGCGGCAGATAGGGCGTGAAGAACCTCAGTAGCCAGCCGGATCGCGTCGGCTTCGCTCAACGGGCCGGCTCGGATCACATCTGCCAAGGTATGTGCGGGAAGGAGCTCCATCACTATGTACGGACGCCCTCTCTCCTCTCCGACGTCATATACCGCAACGACATTGGGATTCGACAGCCTTGCAGCCATGCGGGCTTCCACCTCGAAACGGAGCCGCAAGCTGACATCTTCTGCAAGCTCGGCTCGCAGGACCTTAAGCGCTACAGGTCTGTCCAGCCGCTCGTCGTGGCACCTGTAGACCTCTGCCATGCCTCCTCTGCCGAGGAGCTCACCGATCCGGTAGCGCCCGGCCATGACATCACCTTCACCAAACGTGGGCTCTGAGTCCATTCCAAGACATAGTCTTACCGATCCGAGACCAAGAGCTGTTGCACAGCGCCCACCAAGTGCGTCTCGCCCACTTCGGTAGTGGGTTCACTGCCTCTCAAACCCGAGCTGTGTCCCGGCGAAACCTCCATACCGCCCCGGCCACGAAGATCACCAGCCATACCACAAGGTTCACCGCCCAGGTCCAGGCAAAGGACCCCCCTACAAGGGGATAGTGAACGAGCTGATTCAGCCCGTACAGTGGCGTGAACTCCGCGCCTGTCCGGATCCCAGGCGAGAACTGGCTGAGCGGGATGAACAAGCCGCCGCCAAATGAGAAAAGCATCAAGATGAAGCCATTTACCTGCATCACGTTCTCCGAGGGTAAGAGATAGCCGATGAACAGCCCGAAGGCAGCAAACAGCAGCGATCCAATCCATACGCACAGCCCCGTTATCACCCACAGATGTAAGGGCATAGACGGCTTGTGGGTGAGCACGCCCGCCGCGTAGACCGCAATCACAGCAGCAAGCCCAAGCACCAAGGCCGTTAGCATCTTGATCACTATGTAGGCCAGCGGTGAAAGTGGCGTGACCCTTAGCTGACGGCTCCAGCCTGCTGCGCGCTCCACTGAGACCATTGCCCCTCCACTGGTGGTAGACACCACCGCACCATAGAGAGCCATGGAGATCATGATGAAGGCCGAAACGTTTCCATGACCTGCTCTCTGGTTCGCATATGCGCTGTTCAGCCCGAAGAGCAGGAAAAACACGACCGGCGTGACCAATGTAAAGATCACAGTCCTTCGATTGCGCAGCAGCCGACGCACCTCAAGGCTCACAACCGAAAAACTGAAACCCCCCATTGGGGGAGTCCTTCGGTCCAGCCTGACGAGGCGCCAGGTTGTCTCAGTGGTCACGGCACGAACTCTTTCGGGCTGGTTTCCCCGTCGCCATCGCTGGTCAGGGCTACAAACGCCTCTTCAAGGCCCCGCGCAGTGATCTCGAGGTCATAGGCAGCTGTCTGGTTCAAAAGAAAGCGCGCCACATTGTCAGCGTCGCTTGAGTGGATCAGCACGGTATCGCCACGTACCTCCACGCTGTCTGCTCCCGGGACGGCGCGAAGAGCCACAGGGTCGGCTCCAGGGAGAGTCGCCCGTACAGTCCTGCCAGCAGCAAGGCTTTTGACTTCCACTGCGGTGCCATCAGCGACAATCCGGCCCCTTGCTATGAGAACTACCCTGTCAGCGTATGCATCCGCCTCTTCGAGGTAGTGGGTGGCAAACACTATGGTCCGCCCCTTAGCCGCATCCTGGCGAATCGCCTTCCAAAACTCCCGGCGTCCCTCCACATCCATTCCCTGGGTGGGCTCGTCAAGGATGAGCAGCTCTGGATCGGGAAGTAACGCAATGGCAAAGCGGAGCCGCTGTTGCTCCCCGCCGGAGCACTTGCCTACCCGCCTTTCTGCTATCTCGGTTATCCCAGCTCGCTCCATCACCTCAGCAGCAGGACGTGACTGACCAAAGAGCTTTGAGATATATCTAACCGTCTCCGCCACTGTGAGATCCTTGAGCAGGCCGCCGGTTTGCATGACCGCGGAGACAAGTCCTTTGGATACGGCCTGACGAGGTTCCATGCCGTAAACGCTCACCTCCCCTGAGCTCGGGTGCGAGAGGCCAAGGACGATATCGATAGTTGAGGTCTTGCCAGCTCCATTTGGCCCGAGGAAGGCCATCACCTCACCTGGAGTCACGACGAGGTCGATCCCCCGTAAAGCCTGGACGGTTCCGAAACTCTTGGAGACGGCTTTAAGCTCGATCGCAAATGGCATGCCACCATGGCTACGCTTACTACCAGCACTGCTAGCCTCTGGAGGGCTGGCCTTTTGATCGGTGGACCCCAGCATCGGCATCGAGGCTAGCCTCAAGGCGCTGAGCAGGTCTAACCCTGGAGGCGGCGACCGGAATCGAACCGGTGTACGGGGCTTTGCAGGCCCCTGCCTAAACCACTCGGCCACGCCGCCAGAGCCGTCCACCCTAGTCCTCCTGCGACCTCTCTGTGCACACTGGGGGCTTGGTGGACCAGCAAGGTCACAGCGACAGTGCCTGTTCACCTACTGGGTGCCTCCAACGTGCTTGAATCCTTGGAATGCGCATTGGTCTCATTGCACCTCCATGGACTCCTATCCCTCCCCCGCTTTATGGGGGCATCGAGCTTGTCGTAGACCAGCTGGCTCGAGGATTCCAGAACGCAGGGCACGAAGTGACCCTGTTCACCACCGGCGACTCAACCTGCCCAGTACCACGCCGCTTTGTGCTCCCCGTTGCTGAGGGCGAGCGAATAGGGATGGCGGTGCCGGAGATCCGCCACGTCCTTCACGCCTACGAAGCGGTCGCCGGCAATGACATAGTCCATGACCACACGGTCATGGGACCCGTCTACTCCGAGCGATTTGCGAACTTGCCCGTGGTCACCACCATCCACGGACCCTTCAATGAGGAGCTCAGCGACATTTACAGGGCCGTGACACCGCGGGTTCATCTTGTGTGCATATCGCACTCCCAAGCGAGCAGCGCCGGGGAGATTCCTGTCTCCCGGGTGATCCATCATGGTCTTGACGTTGAGGGATTCCCGTTTGGCAACGGCCAGGGCGGGTACTGCCTTTTCATCGGGAGAATGGCACCCACCAAGGGCGCGCACAGAGCACTGGCTGTTGCTCGCAAGGCCGGTATCGCTCTCAAGCTGATCGGAAAGATGCGTGAACCCTGGGAGTTCGAGTACTACGAGGACCAGGTGCGTCCCCACCTGGGAGCCGACGCTGAGTACCTGGGAGAAGTCCCTCACGAGGAGAAAATAGAGCTCCTCGGCAACGCATCGGCACTGCTGTTCCCTATACGCTGGGATGAGCCCTTCGGCATGGTGATGCTAGAGGCTCTGGCTTGTGGCACACCAGTGCTTGCCTTTCCCGAGGGATCGGTGCCAGAGGTCGTACGCGACGGCGTGACCGGCTTCATCTGTGCAGACGAAGCCGAGATGGTCGAGGCTCTTGGTCGCCTGGGGTCGCTGGACCGCCGGGACTGCCGGGCGGCAGTCGAGGGATACTTCTCGACCAGCAGGATGGTAGAAGAGCATTTGGAGCTGTTCAGCCAGATCCTCGATCGATAGGCCAGATTGACCGCTCGTTGCGATGTCCCCGCACCTGATCAAGCCGGCGTCGCAGCGAGACTCGATCGATAAGCCAGATTGACCGCTCGTTGCGATTGCCTACTGTCATGGGGAATGGGGCATCTGCGGGTCCAGGAGCACTCCCGGGTTGCAAATGCCCGCTGGATCCAGCACTGCTTTCACTGCGGCAAGCGCTTGCCCGAACAGCGGTGGCCGCTGAGCATCGTAGAACCGGCGGTGGTCTCTGCCTATTGCGTGATGGTGTGTGATGGTGCCACCGGCATCTAGAACTGCTGCCGAAGCAGCCTCTTTGATGACCTGCCACTGAGCCAGCTCGTCGCCGTAGCGCGCGGGAGCAACGACTGTGAAATACGGAGCTGGGCCGTCAGGATAAAGGTGGGTGAAACGGCAGGTCAACCACCCAGATCCAGCGCCCACCTCCTCCATAGCCTCTCTTACGGCTTGGTTCACTCTCGCATAAAGATCGAAGAACCGCTCCCAGGTGATAGCCGTCTCAAAGGTCTCACTAAGCACCCCTGAGATAGCCAGAGCGTCACGCACGTACGGAGCGCGCATGAACGAGCGTCGCCACGAGGCTGCAGCTCCTTTTCCTGGGTGCTCCATGCCGCCTGTAGCAGGTACCGAGCTGCTCTTGGCTTCAAAGGCGTGCGTTGGGTGTCCTGGCTCAGATCTATAAAAAGGACCTTCGACGATCCCCCCATAGTCCCTGCAAAGCTCTATAGCACGGGCAATCCAAGGCTCGAGTGGGTGATCTGCGGACTCAAAGGCCACAAGTAGGACAGCAGAGCTCCCGTCTCCTGCTCCCCCAATCAGTGCTTCACGCCCGTCCAGCAACCTGCAGTTCGAAGGAAACAGACCTGATTGGGAAAGCGCCCTCGCGGCTTGGACACCCGAGGATAGCTCGGCAAAGCTGGCTGTGGCCTGAGCGCGCCAAAGCGGCCTTGCGTGAAGGCGGACCCAGGCTTCGGTTACTATACCGAGCACTCCCTCCGATCCGATAAACAGCCGGTCCGCTGAAGGACCGGCACCAGAGCCTGGCAACCGCCTCGTCTCCACCACGCCCGAAGGAGCCACCACCTTCACCGACTCCACAAGGTCATCTATATGGGTGTACAGCGTGGCAAAGTGCCCACCGGCCCTCGTCGCTATCCAACCCCCAAGGCTTGAGACCTCGAAGCTCTGTGGGAAGTGGCGCAAAGTAAGGCCGGCGACCCGCAGCTGGTCCTCCAGCGAAGGACCCAACACGCCTGCCTGAACCCGGGCGCTTCGAGAGGTAGTGTCAATCTCGAGAACCCGATCAAGGGCCCCAAGGTCAACAGACACCACCCCTGCGTACCCCTCGCCGACCAGAGGTTCGACCCCGCCGACCACACTAGATCCCCCGCCATAGGGGATCGCGGCAACATGAGCACTCGAGCACCAGTCCAAGATGTCAACGACGTCCTGGTCTGTCCTGGGGTGCATAACGGCATCAGGCGGGTGGGTGATCTCTCCCCGTACCGCCCTGATCACGTCGCGATATGACTTGCCGAAGCTGTGCGAGGCCCTGTCTCTGGCGTCGGTCCTCGTGATGGCCCCCAGTGACTCAGGCACCACGACCCTGGGCGCCGGCAGCACAAGGTCCTCGGGCGCCGGGGGGATGGTCCTTCGAAGGTCAGCTCCGAAGGACTCGCCCAAAAGCGATGCAAGGCTCGAGCGCTCAGCTTCCGAAAGGGCGGACTGCTCGTATCCCCAGCCCCACCAGCTCCGCGTTTTCTCCATGAGCTACAAAGGTAATCCGAGAGACACCGGCAAGCTGCTCTGTGGTATCTGTGCTGGGTAACCACCATGGGGATATTGCCGGAGGTAAAATCAGCGAGATGACAAGTCCGGGGAGGCCGATGAGCTCCGCGGTGGTACTCTCCTAAGTGTCTTGCGCCTCTTCCAATCCGGCGTCACCAAGCCTGCGTGAGCGGCGCGACGCGCTCATAGCTCCAGGACAACCCGGTGGTCTGGCGTTTTGTGAAGCGTACTCCGAGGCTGCAGATGCTTGGTTTGTAGAGCTCCTAAACCATGCAACCCGCTCAGACACCGAGGGGGTAGCGCTACTGGCAGTGGGTAGCTATGGCAGGCGCGAGCTGTGCCCGTGGAGCGACCTCGATGTTGTCATGGTCCATCACCGTAGAGGTGATCATGACAGGGTGGCCGACGCCATCTGGTACCCCGTCTGGGACCAGGGGATACGCCTCGACCACAGCGTGCGCCAACCCAATGAGGTGCTGGCCATGGCCAAGCGTGACATCAGGGTCGCCCTGGGCCTTGTCGACAGCCGCCACATCGCAGGAGATGAAGGCCTGGCAGCCCAGCTGATCCAAACTGCCGGGACGCAGTGGCGCCAGATGGCGACGAGCTGGCTTGCTGAGCTGTCGGCATTGGTCACCAAGCGCCACATTACAGCCGGCGAGTTGGCCTTTCTGCTCGAGCCCGATCTGAAGGAGTGTCATGGGGGGCTGCGAGACCTCGCGGCACTAAGTGCGGCAAAGGTCGCCATCGTATCCCTGGTGGACGATATCGACCTCGATCAGCTGGCCCAGCCACGCGAGCTGCTCATAGAGGTTCGCGTAGCCTTGCATCGTCTGGCAGGCCGTAGCCTGGACAGGCTCCTGCTGCAGGAGCAGGACGGTGTTGCCGCCCTGTTGGGCATGGGGGATGCCGATGAGCTGATGGCGCGTATTGCACAATCCGCCAGAACGATAGCCTGGACCTCAGATGATGGTTGGCGGCGCATATTGCACGCTCTTAGCCACTCTCAAGGAAAGCACCGTCGCCTGCGCCTGTTCCGACGCGACAATACGGGCCATGTATCACAGCTGCCATGGGCTTGCAAAGAACCCCCTGGCTCAGAGCCCACCCAGCTCTCAGGTACGGCGTTCAGGGTCCAAGACGGTGAGCTGACCTTTGCAAAGACCGAGCTTGAGCACCCATTGGAGCTGGCTTTTCAGGCCACAGCACTCTCCAGCGAGCTGGACCTTCCAATCTCACGATCCTGTCTGGAAGAGCTCGGTCGCCACGCCACCACGCTGTTAGACCCCTGGCCAGAAGCGATGAGAGAGCACCTAGTGCGAACGCTGCTCGCAGGGCGCCCCTCTGTGCGCGCCATGGAGGCACTGGATCAGTTCGGCGTCCTTTGCCAGCTCATTCCAGAGTGGCGAGCTGTGCGAAACCTGCCCCAGCGAAATGCGTATCACCGCTTCACAGTAGATCGCCACCTGCTAGAGACCGCAGCCAATTCAGGCGAGCTCGCTGCCAGGGTGAACCGCCCAGACCTGCTGGTCATTGGATCGCTCCTGCACGATATCGGCAAGGGCTACCCTGGCGACCACACTCTTAAAGGAGAGTCTGTGGTCGTTGAGCTGGCGACCAGGATGGGCTTTTCGAAGGAGGATGTAGCTGTCCTTGCCTCCCTGGTCCGCAACCACCTCCTGCTCGCAAACGCCGCGACGCGCAGGGACCTAGATGATCCCGCAACCATAGAGGCAGTAGCTCACGCGGTCGGCGACTGCGATCGGCTGGAGCTGCTCCAAGCGCTCACAGAGGCCGACAGCAAAGCGACCGGTCCCGCTGCCTGGGGTCATTGGAAGGCACGGCTCGTAGCAGAGCTAGCCGGTCGAGTAAGGCTTTTCCTGACCGGACAGAGACCTGTAACCGACCCTATAGCCCCAACCCCAGCCCAGAGGCGGCTAATGTCACAGAGGCGGCTGCAAGTACTGCTGGACGGGGAGACCCTAACTGTTACGGCGCCTGACCAGCCAGGGCTTCTCGCAAAGGTTGCCGGAACCCTGACTATCCATGGTCTAGACGTGCGGTCAGCCGACATAAAAGGAGAAGATGGCATGGCTGTGGAGCTGTTCCACGTAGAGCCGTCCCGAGGCAGGTGGCCACAGTGGCAGCTCCTGGAGAAAGACCTCGCTGCAGTGCTAGAGAACCGCTTCCCTCTGGAGCAGCGGATTGACGACCGTGCAAAGATCTATGAGCCGCAGCGCTTGGACTGCGCGTTGCCCGCAGAGATCTCGGTCACCTTTGACAACGATGCTTCCCCGCTTGCCACCATCGTAGAGGTGCACGCTCCAGACAGGCTTGGACAGCTGTACCGTATTTCCAGGGCCATAGCGGCATGCGATCTGGATGTGGCATCTGCGCGGGTGGCAACGATGGGACACGAGGTCGTCGACGCCTTCTATGTTCGCACCCGAGATGGGCGAAAGGTGAGAGATCCAGAGATTCTCTTCGCCCTGCGGGAAAGGATCAGCTTCGCAGCAGCAAATGAGCGGGCTTGACATAGCCAGCGGTGGTCGAAACCAAAGAGCGGCTAGCGCTCAGCATCGGACCACTACCAGCGCTTAGGCTCAAAGCCCATGGGCAAGAAAGGCAAGCACTCATCACCTACTAGTCCACGAAAGCGAACAACCGCAGCCCTGCTCGGGATCGGTGCTCTTGTAGCTCTTCTTGTAGCCCTGCTCCTCCCAAGGCTCACAAGCTCCACCCCAAGCGCGGCAAAGACCACCACTAAGCGACCCAAAACCACATCAGCTCCGGCCAAGCCGACGTCCAAAGCTCTACAGTCCAACCGCACCTTCCCCGGCCCCGACGGTGAGGAGGCGAGCTGGGTGATCGCTCAGAACAAGCTTCCCGGTACTACCAAATGGCAGATCACTGGCAACCAGTCGCCCAACGGGATCCTTGGATATGCCAGCCAGCCCCAGGCAAAACATGGTCAAAAGGTAACGCTGTACGTGTCCACCCAGGCTCCCAGCTTTCACGTAGACGCTTTTAGGATGGGCTACTACCAGGGCAAAGGTGCCAGGCTCGTGTGGAGATCCGCACAGATCCCAGGCGTGTCCCAGCCCAGCTGCCCGGTGACCCCCGGGATCAACATGGTCCAGTGCTCCTGGACGCCATCTTTGAGCTTTACGGTGACCTCCGCCTGGGTACAAGGTGACTACCTGCTCAAGCTCATAGGTTCACAGGGCCAGCAGAGCTACGTCCCGCTCACGATCTGGGACCCAAACAGCCATGCCGCCTACGTGATCATGGCTGCGGTTCTTACCTGGCAGGCTTTCAATCCATACGGTGGCTACGACCTCTACCTGGGGGGCCCGCCAGGGCTGAAGGGCTATCCCGATCCAGACCGTGCCCGAGTGCTCTCCTTCGATCGTCCTTATGGCTATGGCGACGGAGCTGCGTCCTTCCTCGGCGAGGAGTACCCGATCATTCGCTTTGCCGAGAAGCATGGCCTCGATGTCACCTACTGGACGGACATCACGCTCGCAACTCATGGCAACCTTCTCACCAACCACAAGGCACTCTTGTCTCTTGGACACGACGAAGAGTGGTCGCTGCGCATGCGACAGTGGGCTACCAGGGCACGTGACGCAGGTGTCAACCTCATCTTCTTCGGTGCCAGCCCCGTGCTTAGAAAGGTCCGTCTCCAACCCTCGCCGCTGGGACCGAACATGGAGGAGGTCAACTACCGGGATCCTCAGGCAGATCCCCTCTATGGCAAGGACAACGCCGAAGTGACCCAGAACTGGTGGGGTCAGCCGCCTGCGAGCGACCCTGCAAGCACGCTGGTCGGTGCAACTTACGGGGGCTATGACAGCTCGGCCAACATGGTGGTGGTGGACGCGTCGTCATGGCTGTTCGACCACACCGGGCTGGCCAACGGATCAGTACTTAACGGCGTGTTGAAGCAGGACTTCGATTACTACGACACCAGCCGTCCCAACCCTCCGGATGTGCAGATACTTACCCACTCGCCGGTCACCGTGAGCTTTGACGGCAAGCAGCTCTATGCTGATACGACATACTACACCTGGCCTGCAAGCAAAGCAGGCGTGTTCGAGAGCGGCACCAATAACTGGATCCCAGCCTTGTCGCCATGCCCTCAGAGCACCCCTGGGTGTCCCTACAAGATCTTGAGGCAGATAACCGCGAACCTCCTTGCGGCCTTCGGGCAGGGACCTGCCGGGGTGCTCCACCCCTCAGTGACGAACTGGCAGCAGTTCTACCCGCCTGGAGGCTAGCCCGCAAGGTAGCTCCTGCCAGCCGTAAGGCAGCAGTTCTACCCGCCGAGAAGCTAGGCTAGCTTCCCTGCAGGCCCCGACCATGAACTGCCTGCCCCCACTTCAGGGCGGGAAGCACCTAAAGTTGGTACAAACCCGGGGTGCTCACCTTGAGCGGCCGCCTGGGTTGACAGGAGGATTGCCATGTTAGAACCGACTCGTCGCCAAAGCAGCCATCCGGTGATCAAGGCTGGTGTCGCCGTTGGAGCGGTCGTGCTGGTAGCCCTGGTTGCCATGTCACTTGTTTCGGTCGTGGTGGGCTTCGCCTGGGACGTGGTAAAGATCGCCCTGCTAGTCGCAGTAGTCGCTGGGATCTGGCACATGGTGCACAAATCCCATCAGGCCAGCTCGTCTCGGGAGCGATGACAGCTCTAGGTACGAGCCCGGCTGCCGCCAGGGAGCAGCTGGCAATGGCGTGGAAGGGCACCTGGATATGGCGTGGAACAGGAAGATCGTGGAGCAGGGAGGTGAGGCCATGAGAGGGACGGCCAGGTCCCCACAGCATGACCGCAGGATGGCTTTTACATCAGTGGGAGTGCTCATAGCCGCTCTAGTCGTCGCATTCATCGTGATACATGATAGCTCTACAGTGTCCGCTTCCCAATCTGCCTATAAAGCACCAGATCCAGTGACGCCGCTGGAGGTGACAAATGTGACGCCAGCCTCTGGGAGCACAGCGGTTCCCTACAACACCTCGTTGACCGTGAGCTTCAGCGGCCCGCTCCAAGCCAGGACGCCTACCCCAACTCTCTCGCCGTCTGTTCCAGGAACTTGGCGCAGGACCAATCCCAAGACTCTTACTTTTACCCCTTCAATATCCTTTGCCCCTTACGCTGAAGAGAGCATCACCATCCCAGGAGGGCCTTCCGGTGTGCGCGGCGAGCATGGCGGGGAGCTTGGAGAGACAATCACCTCAAGCTTCACAGTGGAGCCCGGCTCTACGCTGAGGCTCCAAGAGCTGCTAGCCCAGTTAGGCTACATGCCACTTACATGGACTCCGGCAGGGTCTCCGCCGAGCACATCCCTACCGCCAGCAGGCAGCCCTGTGCCAGGGGGGACCGGAGCCGATTCAGCAGCTCCGCAGCAGGGGACCTTCAGTTGGCGGTGGGCGAGCACCCCTGGGTCACTTCAGGCTCTCTGGCAACCCGGCAAACCCAACAAGATCACAGAGGGTGCTGTGATGGCTTTCGCTCAGGCACATGGGCTCCAAAGCGATGGCAACGCGGGCTATCACATCTGGTCTGCGCTGCTTGCAGCCAGCTCCACGGGCCAACAGGACGCCTCTCCGTACACCTACATCCACGTCTCCAAGACCCTTCCTGAGACCCTGACGCTCTGGCGCAATGGCAGTGTGGTGCTCACCTCGCCCTGCAACACAGGGATCGCAGGAGCCGCAACCCCAGATGGGACATGGCCGATCTACCTGCGCTACACAGCCCAGACCATGAGAGGAGTCAATCCCAACGGCGTCTCTTACGTGGCGCCTGATGTCAGATGGATCAACTACTTCCATGGCAGCGATGCAGTGCATGGATACCCGCGGGCTAGCTATGGCTTCCCCCAGAGCGTGGGTTGCGTGGAGCTCCCAATCCCAACAGCGGACACCGTATGGCACATTGTCGGCATAGGCACCTTGGTCACGGTGGTCAGCTAGCACCGAGGCTGCACCGTATGCAACCCTCCTTACTCACCGCTTCTCACTGAGCTGGTCAGAGTGGTCAGAGCTCGAAATGCTCTACCGTATCGGGCGCACTGCCAAACCATCCACCAGCCTATGGACCACCTCGAGGGTAGGCCCTGGGTCTCCTGTGGTAAGAATATGGCGGGTGGCTTCCTCGAACACTCCGACTATCACCTGGGCTGCAGCCTCCCCGTCCATTGCGGCGAGCTCTCCGGAGGCAATTCCCTGCTCGATCAGCTTTCGCACTGGCTTGGCAGCGCCATCTTGGACGCTCTGACCGGAGAGGTCCAAGGGTGCGACCCGCCATCCTTCAAGAAGGAACGCCTGCGCGTCAGACAGCTTCAGCAAAGCGTCCAGATAGGCTCCAAAGCATCGCTTCAGGTTCTCTGTGACCGACAGGTCAGCATCGAAAGCCTCCATGCCGGCAGCTGCAAGATGGTCCCATAGCTTTCGCTGGAGGTCTCTTGCCAGATCCGCCTTGTCAGTGAAGTAGTAGTACACAGCGCCCTTGGTCACGTTGGCACGGACGGCGATCTCGTCCACTGAGGATGCAAAAAAGCCTCGCTCTGCGAAAACCTGCTGCGCAGCTGAAAGGATACGGTCCTTTGTGTCTCTCACCCGTGGCTGGCGGCGTGCCATCGGCCAATACTATCTGCCCCAACGCAACTGCCTGGCTTGCCGATCCGATGGCCAGTGTGCATGTCGCCGGCGAGCGGGACCTCTACCGACACAACTGCCTGGCTTGCCGATCCGATGGCCTGCGCCAGACCTCTCTTCCGTGGGATGCTGCCAGGATGGCGCCTCCACCTTCCACCTACCGCAAGCTCGCAGGGGCCCAACAGCAGTGACCAGGTGTAACGGCCTCCTAGCCTGGGAGATCGCCTATTTGGATGGCCAGGAGCCAGCCCAGCATGCCTGAGACATTTGCCGTGCTGGCTGCCATGCTGATCGGCTGTGCTGCAGTGCTCCAGCAGCGAGCGGCGGGATCGGCGCCTGTCGAAAAAGGGGTGCACCCTCGCCTTTTGGTAAAGCTGGCCCGCCATCCACTGTGGCTGGCGGGCGTTTTGACCATGGTAGGTGGCTACGTGCTCCAGGCGCTGGCGCTCGGGTTTGGCAAGCTTCTAATTGTCGAGCCCCTCCTAGTGACAAGCCTCGTCTTCGCTCTCTGCCTATCGCTCGTGCTAGGGGCCCGTGGCATGAGGCTTAAGGACTGGATAGCGGCAGTGGCAACCGTGGCAGCTCTAGGGGCCTTTCTTGCCATTGGAAAGCCACACGGAGGTGTGCCACGCCCAACTTTCTCGCACTGGATGGTGCCCCTGGCGGTAGTCGGGTTCGTCCTGCTGGTCTCCATTGCAGGAGCTCCAAGGCTGCTCCCTAGGAGACCCAGGGCTACAGCATTGGCAGTACTGGCAGGCAGCTTCTACGGCATGGCGGATGGGCTGGTAAAGAGCGTGGTCAGCCTGATCGATGCCCAACAGCTAGCTGTTGTGGAGCACTGGCAGCTCTATGCCCTTTTAGCAACCGGCACCGCCGCCTTCCTGCTACAGCAGACCGCTTATCACTTGGCACCGATAAGCACCTCCCAGCCGTCGCTCAGCGCGCTGGAGCCTGTTGTCGGCTCCTTGCTCGGAGTGGTCGTCTATGGAGAGCACCTGAGCACTGCGGCCTTGCCTCTCACCATAGAGCTGGCTTCTGCGGTCATCATGATCGCTGGTGTGATCACCCTGGCCCGGTCCCCACTTGTCAGCAGGACCGATGTCATACCGCTCACCACAGCGGCTGTGGACCGCTCCCCATTAGCGCGCGAGCATCTAGATGACACCGCTGGAGCCAGCAAGGACTCTGCTGGCTCCATTGAGGACCCAGATCATCTGAAAGCATGAACCGAACCACTTACGAAGGTTCTTCAGGGTCAGGAGCCCAAGTTCGCTCCGGATCAGAACGCTCATGGCTCGCTCGCCTGTTCCTTTCGGCCTCCTCGGGGGTAGGGTTGTGACGAAAGGCCATGTAATAAGCGATGGTGTTGGCTCCCATGAACACAGCCGCTCCCACCAGGGGCGTCTCTAGGAACACCCCCATCAATGCCCCACCGACCACGGGGGAGATGCTGGAGGTGACCATGGAAGGAAGCCCGCCAAGTGCCGCCACGGTACCGCGACGCCGCTCGTCAGCTACGCCCATGGTGTAAGACTGGCGCGCGGGCAGGCCCAGGGAGTTAAGAGCCATCCTGACGGCGAAGACAGCCCCAGCTAGCCCAAAGGTGGGCATGAACGCCATCACGAGTATGAACCCAGTGCCTATGGCTCGCGTGAGCACCACGGCGCGAACAGCCCCGAGCCTGCGTGCTATGCGTGCGGCGCCAAGGTATGGAAGCGCGGTAACCAGGTTCACCACCGTGTAAAGCACGCCCAGCTCCGCAGGACCAACGCCATATCGAGCATGGAACCAGTAGGTAAGGAGCGGGCCCAGGAACCCGAAACCCAGACCATTAAGCGCGTTGGTCAGGCCCAATCTGCCCACCAGCTGGCGCGTGGAAAGGCCCGCGGGGGACCTTGGATCTGCCACCTCAGCCGCTCCAGAGGCATCAGAGGACCTGGCTGAGGAGGCTTGCGCTGCCCTTGTGGGCTCGTGCTCAAGGACCCTGGACACCCTGGGTTCTCTAAGCGGAAGCGACACCATGACAACGACCACTGACACTGCTGCTCCCAAGAGGAACACCATCTGGTACGCAGCAACCCAGGACCACCCAGCAGAGTGGAGGCTGGCAGGTATCCATGCAACAAGCGACCCAGCGGCTGCGGCCAGGACCCCGACGAAACCAATCTGACCGAATGCTGCAGTACGGCGCTCTGGGGTGACCGACGCGGTCAAAAGGGGCTGCTCCGCAGGAAAGAACGGGCCCCACGAGCCCCCGCTGCCCGCACCTCCACCCCGGCCCACGCCCCCTAGGCCGCTTGCGAGGACCACAACCGCAACGTTGGCCGTGCCTGCCAGCGCAAGCCCACCTACCACACCTGCCAACCCAAGGCCTATGAGCATCGGCCGCCTGCCAAAGCGGTCCCCAGCAAGCCCGAGGCCCGCCGTCAGTGCCGCGCTGAGCAGGGTACCGCCTGTTAGGATTGCCCCTATCTCGGTGGCGCTGTCGCCACGAACTGCCAGGTAGAGCGGGAACACCACGGTTAGAAAGGCAGTGCCGAAGCTACGCAGCGCCCTGCCTAGGTACAGCCAGCGGAGGTTAGTGGTTAGCATCGTTGAATAGGTGTGTTCCGAGATGGATAGCTATTCTAACGATCTGACACCAGCGTGCTCCACGGACAGGTGAAGTCACAGGATCTATTGGAGACTGATGCAGTGTTGTCAGCGGTACCCGGTGTATAACGGAATAGATGGCTATCTTGCTGGCGATGGCAGCGGCATTGGCAAATGCCTTCACCTCGATCCTGCAACGTCTCGGGGTCCAGAAGGCTCCCCCAGGCTCGTCGATGCGATGGAGCCTCATAGCGCATGCCTTGAAGCAGCCAGTATGGTTCGCTGGCTTCGCCACGATGGCAGCTGGGTTCGTGCTGCAATTCCTTGCTTTGGACTTCGGCGGCCTCGACACTGTCCAACCCGTTCTCACCTTCGAGCTGGTGTTCTTGGTGATCATCGTCGGGCTTTGGTTTCGCCAGCACCTGGGCTGGCATGAGCTTGTAGGAGCCTCTGCAACCTCTGCCGGCCTGGCTGGATTCCTCTTCGCCTCAGCCCCAGGCGGAGGAGATAGAATACCTGGGGTCGAAAATTGGCTCGAGATGGCTTCAGCCATACTTGTCGTAGTCGCCGCGTTGGTATTGCTTGCTCACCGCGGCAACCCAAAGCGCAGGGCTGCTCTCTTTGGCAGTGCAGCAGCACTCGGCTTTGCCTTCACCGCCTCTCTCATAAAGGCCACCACGACCCATCTTCACGAGGGGGGATGGAGCGCGGCCTTTGGCCACTGGGAGATATACGGGCTTGCGCTCTCCGGGCTCATTTCGATGTTCTTGGCGCAAAATGCTTTCCACGCAGGGCCTATCACAATCTCACAATCAGCTCTGGTGGTAGTAGATCCGCTCGCCAGCATTCTCATCGGCATCAGCCTCTTCGGCGACCGCCTTATGACCTCGGGCGTCCGTGGCCCCGGCGAGGCAATTGCGCTGCTAGCTCTGTTCATAGGTGTGGTCACCTTGGCGCACTCCCCTCTTGTGGCAGCAGTTAAGGCTGATGGCCCTGCACCTGTGAGATCTACAAAGCTCGCAGGCCATCGCACTCTGTTCCAGCGCGGAGCAAGCTGAGACAGCCCCCAAGGGTAGACGGACCTTGGAGTAGAAAGCAGCCGTGCAGGCTGTACTCCGAGGTGCAAATTCGCCTAAGGTGACAGAAGTGTCAGCTTTTAGAAAAACCACATTTTTTGCAGCGGCTACCGGCTTGGCAGCAGCGGGCGTGCGCCAGGCGCGCAACCGGCTCCGCTTCGAGACAGATGAGGACGAGCTGGTGAGAGCCCATACCGACGATGGGTGGAGCATTGCCATGTACCGCTACCGCCCCCATGTTGCTGGCAGGCACCACTTGCCAATCGTGGCATCGCACGGCTTTGCTGGAAGCCACTTGAGCTACGACCTCGGGCCTTCCAGGAGTCTGGCCAGGTACCTGGCTGAGGAGGGATTTGACGTCTATGCCATAGACCTTCGCGGGCGCGGGCAGAGCTGGCCAGACAGCGGCCCTAGTCGTGGCCTGCAGTGGAGCTTTGACGACTTCGTATTCCACGACCTGCCAGCAGTGCTAAGGCGTGCCTGTGAGATCTCCGGATCATCGCATGCGTTTTGGATCGGGCTGGAGATGAGTGGCCTGGCTCTGTACGCAGCGGCGATCTCTGGAACCGCCAGCCAAGTGCACGCTGGAATCACCCTTGGATCACCCGCTCTCACTCCTCGCTATGCCAAGGTGCCCGGCATCACTGCGACCCCACGCCAGCACATCCTCGGCAGGGTTCCCTTCCGAGCCGGTGCGAGGATCGGTGGGCCGCTGCTCGCGGCGATCAGGTCCAAGGAGCTGGAATCCAGCTTTCGTCCGTCCAACTGCGATCGCATTGTCCCAGCTCGTTACCTTCTCTACGGGGTGCCTGACGAATCGGCCGTTCTGGCCGATCAGTTCACAGACTGGATGGACAACCAGACAATGCGGGATCTCAGCGGTTCGGTAGTGTGGTCTGACCGGTTGAATGAAGTCCGGCTTCCAGTACTTGTTGCAACCGGTGCAGCTGACCTCCAAAGACCAGCTGCAGCCACCAGGGCTACTTATGAGGCGCTGGGCAGCCAGGACAAGACCTTCCTATTGGCAGGCACAAAAGAGGGCTTCTCGGTGGACTACGGGCATGATGACTTGATCTCAGGACGCAGCTCTCCATACGAGGTCTGGCCACGCCTGCTCAGCTGGCTAGTTGAGCGGGACTTCGCAGCGAGCGAAGCTCGCTAGCGCGCTCTGGATCAAACCGAAATGGAAGAGACTGCGATATGCACTGAGGGGATCACCCGGTCCTTTGGAGAGCATTGGGCTGTCGACGGTGTTGACCTTTCCATATCAAGAGGTGAGATATACGGCTTTCTCGGTCCCAACGGAGCAGGAAAATCGACCCTGGTTAGGATGTTGTGCACCCTGCTGCGCCCGACGCGGGGTCATGGAATGGTCTGCGGATACGACATCGCTCACCAGCCGGAAAAGGTACGCCTCCACATAGGCGTGGCTCTCCAGGATGCAGCGCTTGACGATCGTCAAACCGGGCGAGAGCTCTTGGAGCTTCAAGCGCGCCTGTACGGCCTGCGCAAGCATGAGAGACGACTAAGGATATCCCAGGTGCTGGATATGGTGGATATACAAGGTGCCATTGACCAGCCGATAGGAACCTACTCTGGCGGGATGAAACGCCGACTCGACTTGGCCGCAGCTTTGGTGCATGACCCAGAAGTCCTGTTCCTCGATGAACCCACAACGGGGCTGGACCCGTCCAGCCGGGCGGCTGTATGGCACGAAGTGCGTGCCTTGAACATTGAACTAGGTACTACGATCTTTCTCACAACCCAGTACCTTGAGGAAGCCGACGAGCTTGCTGGCAGGGTAGGCATTATCTCCAAAGGCAGGCTCGTGGCGGAGGGCACACCATCTGAGCTAAAGCGCAAAGTGGGCGATGATGTAATCGTGGCCCATGCCACGAACTTAAGCGATGCAGTCGTAGCTGCTTTGAACACGATGCCATTCGTTGACAAGGTGACCGTTGCTGGAAGCGAGCTCACCATACATGCCCGTGACGGAGCTGGTGCCATGAGCCCTGTGGCAATAGCCTTGCACGAGCTTGCGGCAGGTGTGAAGAGCCTCACTTTGCGAACCCCTACGCTAGATGACGTCTTTTTGCAACTAACCGGTATGCACTTTGAAGATGACCAGATCGTTGAAGGTGAATCTGCCAGCATGCGAGCACTTTCCGAGCAGTCGGTAGGCCGTGAGCTTGGCAGTTCGCATTGCACTGTGGGGGGAACCAGCCTGGAAACGTCGCGATGACCAGCCAGCCCGTGATCAAGGTTCATCCTCGCCCTGCCGGGTTCCTGGCAGATCTCATATCTATCGCTGGGCGTGCAATACGGCAGATCCCACGCGACCCGGCTGCAGTGATACCGGCGGTTCTCGTGCCAGCAGTATTTTACGTGATGAACGTCGGGGCGCTTGCCAAGGTCACCCACCTGGCGGCGGGGATCGATTTCAAGGCATTCGAGCTCCCCCTGTCAGTGGTGTTCGCTGTAACGGGTGTGTCAAGGGCGACAGCGCTGGTTACCGACATCCAAAACGGCTACTTCGACAGGCTGCTGATCACTCCCGTGCGAAGGCTCCCCCTGCTGCTCGGGCTCATGATGGCCGATTTGGTGCTGGTCATGGCCCTGTCGATCCCCGTACTGGCGCTCGGGCTCGTATATGGAGTCCGCTTCTCAACAGGTGCGGCGGGGATGGTCGTCTTCGTAGTCCTCTCTGGGCTCTGGGGGCTCGTGTTCACCGGTCTTCCTTACTCGATAGCCCTAAAGACAGGCAATCCAGCTGCGGTGGGATCCAGCTTCGTGCTCTTCTTCCCCATCACTTTCCTGACCACTGCTTTTGTCCCCAAGCAGGCTCTTGCAGGGTGGATGGCAGATGTGGCCACATACAATCCCATGACATATCTCCTGGCAGGGCTCCGATCCTTGGAGTCATCGGGCTGGAATCCCGCAGCTCTTGTAGAAGCCCTCGTCGCTGTCAGCTGCTTCGGTGTGATCACGATGACCCTTGCCCTGCTGGCTCTGCACGGAAGGGTCAAGCACCGCTGAGCACTGAAAGCGCGCGCTCTTGAGCACAGCCAACCGAACTCCCCACGGTGCCCAGCCCGCGGTGTGAAGAGAGCCTATAAGCTTAACTGGTGCACTATGTGAACCTTGGATCAAGCGGTCTTCGAGTGTCAAGGATCTGCTTTGGCATGATGGGTATCGGCAACGGTAGTGACCGAGCGTGGGTGATAAGCGAGGACGAGGCAGAGCCGATCATAAGAGCTGCTGTCGAAGGGGGGGTGACTTTCTTCGATACCGCTGACACCTATTCGGCTGGCGCGAGCGAGATCGCCACCGGGCGGCTTGTGAGCAAGTTCTTGACCAGGGAGGAAGCTGTGATAGCGACCAAGGTCTTCATGCCCATGACGCCTGGGGAAAATGGTAGGGGCCTAAACAAGAAGCACGTCTTTGCAGCGATAGATGCTTCGTTGAGCCGTCTTGGCATGGACTATGTAGATCTCTACCAGATCCATCGCTGGGACTATCGAACGCCGATAGAAGAGACCATGGAGGCCCTCCATGCGGTCTTGGCTTCAGGAAAGGCGCGCTACATAGGCGCCTCAAGCATGTTCGCCTGGCAGTTTGCCAAGGCACAGTTCGCAGCGGAGCGTCATGGCCTTACCAAGTTCATCTCGATGCAGAACCACTACAACTTGATCTACCGCGAGGAGGAGCGGGAGATGATCCCCCAATGTGTGGACCAGGGCGTGGGTGTGATCCCCTGGAGCCCGCTGGCGCGTGGGCTGCTGGCGGGTACCCGAACACGAGACGGTGCAAGGCTGACCACGCGCGCAGGATCCGACAGCTTCGCCGAACACCTCTACAATCACGACTCCGACTTCAACGTGGCAGAGCGTGCGTGCGAGGTGGCAAAGGAGCGCGGGGTGTCTTCGGCTCAAGTAGCACTGGCGTGGCTGCTGCACAAGCCAGGCGTCACAGCGCCTATTGTCGGATCCACCAAGCTGCACCATATAAAAGAAGCGCTGGAGGGCGAGAAGCTGAAGCTGAGCGATGAAGAGATCAAGCGCTTAGAAGAGCCCTATGTCCCACACCCTGTGCTCGGACATAGCTGAGCTCAATTGGACATAGCTGAGCTCAATTGGACATAGCTGTGCTAAAGGACCCGGCTTACTCCAGGCGCGGGAATGGGGTCCTATCACCACTTCAGCTTGCACACCACTACCGCTAAAGAAGCCTGCCGGCTGGCAGAGACTCCATAGCTGAGATCACCCAGCGGCAAAAACTGCTCCAGCTGGACACCTGTCCTGCCGATACTGTTCCCAATGAGCTCCGGGGGTGCAGAAAGGGTGAAAAGGGCCTGGCTGGAGGGCAGCACACCTGCCTACCTGGCTCGAGCTGTGAGATCAGCCCTTCTCGCGAGCTTCACCGCTATCGCAGTTGTCGCTGTCTACACTCTCCTAAGCCCGCCGACGGCCTTTTCCCACCTTGCCGCGTTCATCGTGCTCGGGGTTGCCACGATCGCATCAGTGGGGTTGGGCATGCTTCCCTGGAAGACGCTCTTTGGCGGCAGAGCTGGCATAGTGCTGCTCAGCTCCTGGAGCTTTGTAGACATCGTCTTGATATCGGTCGGGGTCGCCATCACTGGCCAGGTGGCCTCTCCCCTGTGGTCTTTGTACTTCTTGGTCGTTGCCTTCGGTGCCACCTGCTACGGACCTATGGGCCAGATGGTCACCTACCTCGGTGTTGCAGGAGGCTATCTGGCCACCCTACATGTGCTCGGCTCCACCACGGCCGACGCCAATCTGGCTGTGCGCCTAGGCACGCTTGGAGTGGCAACCCTTCTCAGCGCGTTCCTAGCCACCGAACGGCGACTGGAGCTACGCAATCACATGGCGGCCCGTGATCGCGCCCAAGCGCTGGCACATGCTCTCAGCGCCTCCGAAGCACGCTTTAGAGCTATGGTGCAGCGCGCGCCAGATCTCATCATAATAGTGGAGGCCGCGGGAAACATACGATACGCCAGCCCTGCCTCAATGGCCATTCTGGGCCTGGAGCCACAGCAGCTCATCGAGAGAAGGATCATGGAGTTCATCCACCCTGATGATGCCCGGGTGGTCAACACGGTCCTAAAGGGCCTGACCAGAGGCATGCACTTTGTCATCGAATGTCGCCTGCTGACAACGGCCAAAAGCTGGTGCTGGGTTGAGGCAGTGGTGACAGACATGTGCATGGATCCCTCCGTGGATGGTTACGTGGTCAACATACGCGAGATCACAGAGCGAAAGCTGACCGAGACCAAGCTCGCCTACCAGGCGCTGCACGACTCTCTAACAGGACTTGCCAATAGAACGCTCCTGGTAGACAGGCTTACCCAGGCCCTTGCACGTAGGCAGCGGGCCGGAAATGAGGTCACGGTCATCTATCTCGATGTCGACAAGTTCAAGTCGGTGAACGATACCTATGGCCACCAGACCGGCGATGCAGTGCTAGTGACGCTCGCCACCAGGTTGCAAGAGGGTCTGCGCTCCTCAGACACCGCGGCTCGCTTGGGTGGTGACGAGTTCGCAATAGTGCTCGAGCACAGCGAGCCCTCTCTCGCTGAGGACATAACGAGCCGCATGAGAAACGGCCTGTCCACGCCGTGCCACTGCTTCGGCCATGACCTGGTCATCAGCGCGAGCGTAGGTATAGCGCGTGCCTCGGCAATCACCGCCACCGAGGACCCAGCCCAAGCTGCACTGAAGCTGATTGCCAGCGCCGATCAGGACATGTACCTAGCCAAGGCCAGGCGTGGGTCGTCGGGGTCCCAGGATATGGAAAGCGACCAGCTCGTAAGAGGCTAAGGTATCTGACTGATCAATAGCTTATACAGGCGACTCGTGCCAACGACTCAGGGCGCCTGAAAGCTCTGAACACAGAGGACATCGCTTGCCGAGCAAGCCTCAGCAGGAATAGTCGCTGTCGCCTGTGTGGCCTGACCACTGTGTGAGGGCAACCCTGCCCCCGGTAAAGGAGCCAAGAGCACAGTTGGACTCGGCTTGGGACAACGTTCGAGCTCCCGGTATCCAATCTGCCAATCCGTAAAGAGACCCTGAGGACTGGGAGGTGCCTCCTGTGATGTCGTCCCACTGCGAGGATGTCGAATAGACACCAATGGCGCTGGTTGGGACAGCGGACTGCTGGAGAGCGTAGACCATACCTTGAAGATCGGCCACGTTCATAGCTTGTCCTTGGCTCCCCGACTGCCAGGTGTTGGCAGTCTCCACATCGAGCCACCAGGGATAAGAGCCTGGCAGGGTCGAAACAGTCAATGGCGGAGCCTGCCCGTTGATATCTGCGCCAGCAGATGCTAGCCACGATGCGTCCTGGCTCGCCTTGTCGAGGCCGTACTCCCAGGCACACGCAGGCGAGTTTGACCCCACCGTGTATGAACCGGAGGTTGTCGACAGCGTAGTGGTCGTACACTGACCATATGGCGTGCTCCCAGACGTGGGCCAATCAGCCACGGGTGCACCGGCATAGGAGTTCCCAGGATCCGCCGTGTTCACATACAGTGAAGCTTTCGGCTGTGCAGTGGCTCCAGTTGAGCTGGCCACAGCCCAGTACAGCTCGCTTTGAGAGTACGCCGGGTAATCTGCTGATGGCCCAAAGCATGGGTTCAGGTCGTTTGCCAACCCATCGTTCACTCCGACGATCGCAAAGGCCTCTCCCGACGGCAAAGCACTGCCACACTGCGGATAGGAGACATCGACCCCGGTGGGAACCGACTGGCCGCCAGACCCACCTCCTTTGCCCGGCTTGGCTGCCGCAGCAGGCGACGCCATAAGGCCAACCAGCGCGACGACGAGCGCGACCTCGGTGCCCCCAAGCATCAATCTCCGCACAGAGTTCCCCAAACCCATCATCTCATGTCCTTCCCCACAAGTTGCTAGAGCATAGCCCTTGTAGAGCGGTGAAGCTGGCTTTGGGCTCCGCTGGGTCAAATCACGAGCAAAGACGCTGCTCCAACACTCTATAGGCTAAAGGGATGGAAGCGGTTGGACGGGCTTTGGGTCACTTAGATGGTTTCCAACAGAGCCATGCAGTGCTCGGCTTCCCACTTGCGGTCATGAAGAAGATGAGCGACGACAACCTGGGGAGCCAAGCCGCTCTTATCACCTATTACGGGCTGTTCGCGCTGTTCCCACTTCTGCTCTTGCTCACCACGATACTGGGCTTTGCGCTCGAAGGCCATCCTGGCTTTCAGCAAGCGGTCTTGCATTCAGCTCTGGCTAACTTTCCCATCATCGGTTCCCAGCTGCGCCATAACGTGCACTCCCTCAGTGGCAGTGGCCTTGCTCTGGTGGTCGGAATACTGGGAACGCTCTATGGGACCTTGGGCATAGGCGAGACTGCGCAGTCCGCTGTGAACACAGTGTGGAACGTTCCTTACAAGGACTGGCCAGGCTTTGTCATGTCCAGGCTACGAGGCCTCGCCATCCTGGCACTCCTGGCAGCGGGGGTGCTGTCCTCTACAGCACTTGCCGCCCTGGGCACAGAGGTGCTCCACGGAGCACCTACAAGGCTGCTCGCTCTCCTCGGATCCATTGGCGTGGATCTCGGGCTGTACCTTGCGGCGTTCATGATCCTCACTGCAAAGAAGCTTCCCTGGCGCGACGTGCTCCCAGGAGCTGCCGTTGCAACGCTCTTCTGGGAAGGTCTGCAGGTTCTCGGATCGTGGTACGTGAGCCGGGAGCTGTCCCACGCAAGCTCCACCTACGGCTTCTTCGCCATAGTCATTGCTCTTATGTCTTGGATATATCTAGCCGCAGAGCTCACCCTCATCGCTGCTGAGATCAATGTTGTGCATCTCTACAGGCTCTGGCCGAGATCGCTCAGACAGACTCGGCTGAACGATGCGGATAGGAAAACCCTCGACCGGCTCGCTCAAATGTCGGTGCGCCGGAAAGAGATGTCGGTGCGCACATCCTTCTCCAGCTCAGCTGAGGAGCCTCCACCATAAGAAGCCTGCGATGGCGGAGGCTACAACCGTCCTTGGCTCTCCAGCGCAGCCAAGGAGGGTGCCCCCCAAGGCTTAACCCGTGGTGATGCTAGGATTGCCACCTGCTCTGTGCCCCAAGGGCTTTGCGTTGCAAGCCAGTAAAGAGCGTGAGAAGACGCTGATCACAAGATAGGTCCGCTGCATTTGTCGCTGCATTTAAGGAGAAATGAAATCGAAGATGGGCACCGACCCCAGCCACACCGATGCCAGCCACACCGATGCCAGCCACACAGCGAAAAGGCCGGTCTTCCTCTATGCATGCGTGCATAACTCGGGACGGTCGGTCGCGGCAAAGGTTCTTACAGAGCATTACGGAAAAGGCGCCGTGCTGGTTCTCTCCGGAGGCAGTGAACCGGCCGACGCGCTGAACCCAGAGATAGTTGCC
>JAMCQF010000070.1 GCA_023379605.1 Actinomycetota bacterium | reverse complement strand
AGATCTGCTCGGGGGAAACTCTTCCAGATATGTTGGCATGCCCGCTATGGGACATCACTCCATTTGCAAAAAGAGCTCTTGCTGCCTCTACAACAGCTCTGCGTACTTGGTCACGGCTTGGCAGCGCCGATGGGACCGTTGTGGTTGCTCCCATGATCTCTCCTTTGGCTCTCATCTACTTTTTTTGCTGTTCATAGGTTCGTAGGTACCGGTTCGACGCTGAGCACAGACCCAAGTTGCCTTGTAGCGGTTTGGCCGGGACCAGTTGAAGACAATTACTATTAACCGTAGTCTTGTCTACGGTATTCCGCTTTCTAACACCAGCTAGCCTTGAGAGTTGACGCCGGTAGAAGAGGTTGGAGGATCTACCAGATTGCAGCTTCATATAGCCCAGGATGATGAGGCCGACTCCCTGCTCAGCCGCGACCCTCTGGCTCTTTTAATAGCGCTGGTCCTAGATCAGCAGATCCCGTTGGAGCGAGCGTTTCGCTCGCCGCTCGATCTGAGCATGAGGCTTGGTGGCCAGCTGGATGCGGGCGCGATGGCGGCAATGCCTCCAGATGAAATGAAGGCCATCTTTTCCATAAAGCCGGCGCTGCACCGATTCCCAAGCTCGATGGCCTCTCGGGTCCAGGAGCTATGCAGGGTCGTCGCCCAGGACTATGGCGGGGACGCTTCGATGATCTGGAAGACCGCGCGCAGTGGACAGGAGCTCGTCGAGCGGGTGGCGAAGCTCCCCGGCTTCGGTGTACAAAAAGCCAAGATATTCACAGCACTGCTCGGCAAGCAGATGGGCGTGAAGCCAAAAGGCTGGCAGCAAGCCTGCGAACCATTTGGAGAGGCTGGCACGTATCGCTCGATTGCAGATATAGATAGCCCGGGGTCGCTTGCAGCGGTTCGCCAGTACAAGCTCGCCATGAAGGCAGCTGCTGGTGCATCTCCGTCAGGGACTCCCTCAGGCAGTAAGGCCAATCCTGCACGCAAAGGTGCAAAGGCAAAAGGTTCGACGTCTTCAACGGCTGCGAAGTCCGCTCGACCGCCTTCAAGGAGTAGAGGCTGAGACCCGAAGGCGCAAGCGCTCGCATAGCAGACCGGTGCTTGTACCTATGCACGCCTGATCGGGAAGATCTGGCACGCTTTCTAAAGGAGTGCATATCGGGCGGGGTTGACGTGGTGCAGCTTAGAGAGAAGCATCTAGAAGCCAAGAGCCTGCTAAAGCGGGCCCGCCTGGCAAAGCGGGTGTGCGCTGACGCCGGAGTACCTTTCATCTTGAACGACCGGCCCGACCTCGCCCTTGAGTGCGAGGCAGATGGGGTTCATGTCGGCCAGGACGACGCCCCCGCATCCCTCGCACGGCGGATCCTTGGAGAGGCTGCAATGGTGGGACTCTCCACCCATGCGCCAAGCGAGCTCGAGGACAGCCAGGGGGAGCCGGTGGACTACGTATCAGTTGGTCCTGTGGTACCTACTCCCACCAAGCCAGGCAGGGAAGGGACCGGCCTTGGCTACGTCCAATACGCGAAGCGCCGGGCTCTGCGCCCGTTCTTTGTGACCGGCGGAGTCACCCCAGATACGGTCTTTGACATCGCAGCAGCAGGAGCGAGCAGGTTCGTGGTGGTGAGATACTTGACCGAGTCTGACACTCCTTCGCTCGCGGCTCGCAGACTACGAGAAGCCATAAAGCGAGCTATAGCAACACAACGGGCGGGAGCAGAAGCCAAGAGCACTTAGACGCGTCACGGGAGCGCATCGCGCTCCCGTGACCTAGCTATTGCTGGAAATGACCGGCTGCCGTTCACATCGGGCGGGACTAGCTCCCGACCGGCACACCGGCGGTGTCTGGCTGGGATTCACCAGGTGGTCCAGCGGCCGTCTAGCGGCCAGCCACCTCCAGAGTCCCAAAAAATCTACTGTGCGTTTGGACCACCTCCTTTCCCTGGTGCACATACTTTAGCAAGCCACACACGCCAGCGCGTAACAATTTCAAAAAGATCTCTCATGGGGGGCGACCCCTCCCCCAGCCCCCTCCGACGCGACCCGGTGATGCGCTGGGCGAACATCATCGGCCCAAGAGGGAAGTACGGCTGACAGCCTCAGATCCCTATTCGCTGGGCAAGCAGCTCACGGGAGCAGGCCAAAGGCACTGAAGATCCCTACGAGGTGGCCTCAGATCCCTATTCGCTGGGCGAGCAGCTCACGGTGGTAGCTCGGATCTCCCAAGATCAGCTCTGAGGACTTGGCGCGCTTGAAGTAAAGGTGCGCATCATGCTCCCAGGTAAATCCGATCCCCCCATGGATCTGGATGTTCTCCGCTGCGGCATGGAAGTACGCCTCCGAGCAGTAGGACTTGGCCAGGCACGCGACCACTGGCAGCTCATCTGAGTCCTCAGCAGCCGTCCAGCCTGCATAGTAAGCCGCGGATCTGGCAGACTCGACCTCCAAGAGCATGTCAGCGCACTTGTGCTTTATCGCCTGAAAGCTGCCGATGGGCCGGCCGAACTGGACCCTGGTCTTTGCATATTCGACGGACATGTCCAGACATCTCTGAGCACCACCCACCTGCTCGGCTGCCAATGCGACTGCCCCGAGGTCAAGCGTCTTTGAGACAGCGCCCGCCGCCCCTCCTTCGACCCCGACAAGCCTGGCCGGTGTGGAGGAGAACTCGATCCTGGCCTGCTTGCGGGTCTGGTCCATCGTGGCAAGCGGGGTCCTGGTCAGACCTGGCGCATCCCCTTCGACCGCGAAGAGCGTAAGGCCCTCTGAAGTCCGAGCCACAACGACAATGAGGCCGGCGGTATGGCCGTCAATGACGTACATCTTGTGGCCGTCAAGCGTCCAGCCGTCCCCTGCCTTGGTTGCGGCCAGGGTCACGCTGTCCATATCCCAGCGCCCGGAGTCCTCTGTGTAGGCCAGCGTGGCAACCGTCTCGCCCGATGCGATCCGGGGCAGTAGGTCCTTCTTCGCACTGTCATCACCCGAGCTGAGCAGGGCATTTGCGGCAAGGCCTACCGTGGAGAAGTACGGGAGGCACGCAAGAGTGCGCCCCAGCTCCTCAAAGACCACGATGAGCTCCACATAGCCGAACCCGCTCCCACCGTACTCCTCTGGGATGGCAAGCCCCTGGAGGCCTAGCTGCTCACCCATCTGCGTCCATACCTTGGGGTCGTACCCCTCAACTGTCTCCATAAGCCGTCGTACCTCAGGTATCGGCGACTTGTCATCTAGGAACCGGCCTACCGAACGCCGTAGCTCCTCTTGCTCCTCACTGAAGGCGAAGTTCACTTTTGGTTGTCCCCTTGAGCTAGTAGACTGACTAGCTGGCTTGTTTAGCAGACAGAGATCAACTAGACCAGTTAGTCAAGTGGAAAACGAGGATACCTGCTTTTATAGAGACGGCGCTGTAGAGGTGCATAGGGTCGTAGTCGGCCCTTTGGATAATAACGTCTGGATCGTCCGCTCTCGCACTGACGGCTCTGCGGTGCTCATAGACGCTGCCAACGAGCATGAGCGCCTGCTGGACCTCTGTCGCAAGCTCGGGGTGGATCGCGTCATAGAAACTCACGGGCACTGGGACCATATACAGGCGGTTCCGGCGGTGCGTGAGGCCGGCATCTCCGTGGCGGTGCAGAGCCAGGACGCTGCGATGCTTCCCAGCTATGACTTAATAATCGAAGATGACAGCGGGATAGAGCTAGCTGGAGGGGTTCGCCTGATTAGCATACACACCCCGGGGCACACTCCCGGATCGACCTGCTTCGCTCTTGAGGGCCACGGTGGGGTTCCGATCCTCTTCTCAGGCGACACGCTCTTCCCCGGAGGACCTGGGAACACCTCCTTGCCCGGAGCGGACTTCAATACTATCATCACATCGATACAAGACAGGATATTCTCAAGGTTCCCCTCTGAGACCCTGGTGCTACCCGGGCATGGCTCCGATACGACCGTCGGAGCCGAAAGCCCACACCTGGAAGAATGGATCGAGCGAGGCTGGTAGGCGACCGGCTCTCTTCCCGCCTGGGGGCTCTGTAGGTCGAGGTCATCCCTGCCGGTCGGCTGACTCCTTGAGTGCTACCCCAAGGGACCGGGATCGGCACTCTTTCCCACCTGGAGGGCAGAGGCAGGATTTCGCGGCTCTCTCATAAGCTGTATCCCTTCTGGCAACCCGTCAATGCTCACACTGTCACCCTCGACCTCTATTGAGACCCGGGTACCGGCAAGCGGGATACCCTCCACCCTGAGCCTGCCTATCTGCTCGGGGAGCATAGGCACCAGCCAGGTCTTGCCGTAGGGGACCCACGGATCGAAACGGAGGAGCGTTCGCAACGCAAGCAGGGACGAGGCTGCAGACCATGCCTGGGGAGAGCACGAGGTCGGGTAGTCGACAGGCACTCTCAGCTCATCACGGCCCAGACCGCTAAACAGCTCAGGCAACCGGCCCCCCATGATCGCGCCCGCATCGATCAGAGCCATAACCAGCCGCTGGGCCTCCTCCACAAAGTTGTACCGGGCCAGCCCAGAGGCCACGATCGCCGTGTCATGCGGCCATACGGAACCGCAGTGGTAGCTGATCGGGTTATACCCCCCCATCGATGTCGCCAGAGTCCGTGTGCCCCAGCCAGAGAACATCTCTGCGGACATGAGCTTTTCCGCGAGTATCCCAGCGCGGTCGTCGTCGACTATGCCTGTCCACAGGCAGTGACCTATGTTTGAGGTGAGCGAGTCAATGGGCTTTTTGTCTGGGTCAAGGCCCACTGCGTACCACCCGTGGTCCTCCAGCCAGAAGTCCCTGTTGAAAGCTGCTTTCAGGTCGGCTGCCCTTCTCGCATAGCGATCCCGGGTAGCTTCATCTCCGTGCTCGTGAGCGAAGTGGGCACGAGCCAGGAAGGCCCCATAGACATAGGCCTGTACCTCGGCCAGAGCGATCGGCGCATGGGCTACCCTGCCGTCCGCGTACCTGATGCCGTCCCAGGAGTCCTTCCAGCCTTGATTGGCAAGGCCTCTATCGGTCGCCCGCCGGTACTCCACATAGCCATCGCCATCCAGATCCCCGTAGTGCTCGACCCAGTCAAGTGCCCTGTCCGCGTGCGGCAGCAGCTCTTCGACCGCCTCTCGGGCCAGGCCCCACCTTCGCAGCTCTCCCAGCAGCATCACAAAAAGGGGCGTCGCGTCTGCGGTGCCGTAGTAGATGCTGCCTCCGCCAAGCGACAGCGAGGCTGCCTCGCCAAAGCGCATCTCATGTAGGATCCTGCCGGGCTGCTCCTCGTTCAGCGGATCCACCTTGGTGCCCTGGAAACGGGCCAAGGTCTGCAGGACGCCGAGAGCGATGTCAGGGTCCACCATAAGCGCCATCCACGCAGTGATGAGCGAGTCCCGCCCGAACACTGTCATGAACCACGGAGCCCCCGCTGCAAGCACCACCCGATCTGGGTAGTCCGGGTCGAACAGCCTCAGTGCCCCTAGATCCTCTGAGCTGCGCTGGATCACAGCTTTTAGGCCCTCGTGGTCTGTGTCCACGACCGGCACCTGGCGCCGCCAGCGAGCAAGCCGCTCCACTGGAGCCGCCCTTGCGACAGGCTGGCCGCAAAGGTACCTGGGAGTGATCTTCTGGCCTTCTACAATCGGGGTGACCTGGATGCAGGTCGACCACTCACCACCAGCCGGCACCACCACCTCAAAGCTTGCCAGGTCCCCGGCCAGGCTGACCCTCTCGCCAAAGGCCACCTCGACACCCCTGCTCACCCCGCCGCGCTTGTACGAAAAGCACAGGCAGCAGTCTCCACCCTCAGTTCTCACCTCGCCATCGGGATCTGTCGCCCTTCCCTCCTTCACTGCGAAGACGTCAGCGAAGTCTGCTCCCACAAATAGCTCAACCGAGCAGTATGAGGCCTCGTTTGAGTAGTTGCGAAGGCGAATATCCTCTCTCAAACCCCTGCCGATGAACCGGGAGCGGAACACCATAAGGGTCGAGTCGGCCTGGCCAGCATGTGGGCGGGCCCTGGAGACAAAAGAGGTGCTGAACGGATCGTCTCCTACTGCTGCCAGCACTTCGGCCGGCGCTCCGTTCACGCGCAGCTCCCAGCGGGAGATGATGCGCATATCCTGGAGGAACAGGCCCTGGGCCCCACCGGGAACGATGTCGCCCGATCGATCGGATATACAGAATGTAGCTTCGTCGACAAGGGTAACGGCGCCGGTGCTGGAGCCGATAACCGCCACCGGACCGCTACGAGCCCATGGATCGCTCACAGCGCAGGGAGCATACCTGACCTGTGGCGCCTGCTCGCGTCAGGCAGGGAAATAATTTCCACTATGGCGATAGTGGGAATCTAAGGACGCGCCTAGACTTTGATCATGACCGAACCGATCCTGCTTGCCATAGAGGATCTCCACGCCGCACCCGAGGGCACGCCTGGCAATGAAGAGATACTGCGGGGGGTCACTCTTAGCCTGAGAGCGGGTGAGGTCCATGCGCTCATGGGGCCTAACGGCTCTGGGAAGTCCACGCTGGCAAGCGTGCTGATGGGCCACCCAGGATATAGAGTGAGCTCAGGCAGGATCCTCTACAAAGGTGAGGACGTGACTGACTGGCCTGCAGATATCCGGGCGAAGGCAGGCATGTTCCTTGCATTCCAGCACCCTGAAGCCATCCCTGGGGTGCCCGTCATCCAGTTCCTGCGCCAGGCCGTCTCCGCTCGCAGGGGAACAGACGTCTCGGCTCTTGAGGTGCGAGTGGCGATCATGGAGTGGATGGACCGGTTGGGGATGGACCCTGCTTTTGCAGAGCGGCATCTAAACGACGGCTTCTCTGGGGGAGAGCGCAAACGCAACGAGATCCTTCAGATGGCGATGCTCGATCCCGAGCTGGCGGTGCTCGACGAGACTGACTCTGGTCTGGATGTGGATGCCCTGAGGACCGTCGCACATGGGGTTCAGACCATACGAGCTGCCAGGAGCCAGATCGGGGTTCTCGTCATCACCCACTACCAGCGGATCCTCGCCGAGCTGGCCCCTGACCACGTGCACCTGCTCATCTCGGGGAGGGTGGTTGAAAGTGGCGGCGTGGAACTGGCAGCACGTCTGGAGAAGGAGGGTTACCAAGCATGGCAAACTTGACCGAGCAGGCACCACAAAAGACCGGCATCGGCTTGGACCCGATAGATGTTCCCGCTATCGCTGCCGACTTCCCCCTGTTGAGGCGCGCCATCAATGGGCACAGGATTGTCTACCTTGACTCCGCCGCATCGGCTCAGCACCCGTTTTCGGTGATCGAAGCGATGGACCACTACTACGGGACCAGCCATGCCAACGTTCACCGTGGGGTCTATGCCGTAGCCGAGGAGGCAGACCGCCTCTACGAGGATGCGAGGAAAGCAGTCGGGCGGCTTATAGGTGCACCCCACCCGGAGCGGGAGATCATCTTCACCAAGAACGCCACGGAGTCCTTGAACCTTGTCGCCTACTCTTGGGCGCGAGCGAACCTGGTCCGTAACGACGCGGTGCTGCTCACAGAGATGGAGCACCATGCCAACCTAGTGCCCTGGCTGATGCTGGCCAAAGAGCGCGATCTAAACTTGCGGTACCTGAGCTTAGACGATGCCTACAGGCTGAACCTCTCAAACCTCGATAGGCTTATGGAGGGGGTGAGGCTCGCCTCTTTCACGCTCATGTCCAACGTGCTTGGAACCATGCCGCCAGCCGCAGTGCTTGTTGATGCGGCACGTAGAGCAGGTGCAGTTGTAGTGGCAGACGGAGCCCAGTTCGTCCCGCATTTCCCCACAGATGTCGCCTCTTTGGGGTGCGACTTCCTGGCTTTTAGCGGGCATAAGATGCTCGGCCCCACAGGCATCGGGGTTCTCTGGGGCCGCCAGGAGCTTTTGGAGGAAATGCCACCCTTCATCGGTGGCGGCGGGATGATCCGCGACGTCACCCTCGATGGTTTCCTCCCCACAGAGCTGCCATGGAAGTTCGAGGCAGGCACCCCTCCTATCGCAGAGGCGGTAGGCCTGGGAGCCGCTGTTAGGTACTTAGAGGCCGTGGGCATGGAGCGGATCGCAGAGCATGACCGAGCGCTCACCTCATACGCCCTCCAAAGCCTCTCGGAGCGCTTCGGGAGGGACATTAAGATATTCGGTCCCGATGACCCCAATGATCTGAGCGCTCGCGGTGGAGTGGTCTCATTTGCCTTGCGTGACATACATCCCCACGACCTTTCCCAGGTCTTGGACCAGTCCGGAGTTTGCGTGAGAGCTGGGCATCACTGCGCCAAGCCGCTGATGCGACGCCTGGGTGTCAGTGCCACCGCAAGAGCTTCTTTTTACCTCTACAACGACGAATCTGACGTAGACGCCCTAGCGGATGCGCTGGGCGAAGCAGCTAAGTTGTTCTCTTAGATCATGACCGGCCTAGAAGATCTTTACAGAGAGATCATCCTCGATCACTACCGTAGCCCCCGAAACAGGGGGGAGCTGCCAGTTCCTCCTGCGCTGAGGCTGGAGGGGTTCAACCCTCTCTGCGGCGACGAGGTGGTCCTGTACCTGGTGATCGAGGACGGAACCGTTGCCGATGTGAAGATCGCCGGTCAGGGGTGCTCGATCAGCCAGTCCTCGGCATCGCTCATGTCTGCGGCGGTAAAGGGAAAGTCGGTCGCCGAGGCGAGGAGCCTTATCCGCTCCTTTAAGGCGATGATGTCCATCCATGAGACCACTCTGGCAGAGCCGGGCTCTGGATCACAAGAGACCGTAGGCCTAGATGACAAAGAGGCTCACGGCGGTAAGATCCCCGAGGAAGAAATAGGGCTTGGCGACGAAGATCATCCAGTGGACCTGGAATCCCTTGGCGAGCTGGCAGCTCTCCAAGGAGTGGTCAAGTTCCCCGTGCGGATCAAGTGTGCGACGCTCTCTTGGAACGTTCTTGCGCAGGGATTGGACGAGGCAGAGGCCGGGGTCGTCCAGAAGAACCAGGCTGGCTAGCCCACCAAACTCTGCTCATCAGCTTCCGATCACCTACAGACTCACCTTATAGGTGATCCTGGCACCGTTAACTTCTGGCGCAAGGCCATTGCACAAAGTCACAGGCCAGCCAGCTCGGCGTAGCCAGTCCTTTCCACCTCCTCTGCAAGGTCTGCTCCACCAGAGGCCACGATGCGCCCCCTCACCAGAACGTGCACCCGATCGGGATGCAGCACGCTCAAAAGGCGCTGGTAGTGCGTGATCGCGAGCACTCCCAACCCCCACTCCGCTGTGGCCTCCATTACCCTGTGAGCGACAGCAGACAGAGCGTCCACGTCCAGGCCTGAGTCAATCTCGTCCAGAACGGCAAAGCGAGGCCGAAGGACGGCCAGCTGGACCACCTCGTTGCGCTTGCTCTCCCCGCCCGAGAGGTCCACGTTCAATGGTCGGGCCAGGAGCCGCTCGGCCAAGCCGAGCCGAGTAGCCTCACGAGCCAGAGAGCCACTCACATCCATCTTTCCGCCCACCAACTGCCCACCATCGCCAAGCGCGGCGCTAAGGGCGTCAAGGGTGGTGACACCTGGGACCTCTATGGGCTCTTGCATAGTGAGAAAGAGCCCGGCCTTGACCCGCTGCCAGGTGGGAAGCCCAAGCAGGTCCACGCCGTCCAGACAGGCACTTCCCCCCAGAACATTGTAGCCAGGGCGGCCCATCAAAACGTTGGCAAGAGTGGATTTTCCTGAGCCGTTTGGACCCATGAGAACGTGCACCTCGCCGCTTCTTAGCTCCAAGTCCACCCCTGTAATTATCTCCCTGCCCGAGACTCCAGCGCGCAAGCCATCCACCTTGAGGGTGCTCATGGGATCATCACCATGACATCGTCTCCTTCGACTCGAACCTCGAATACCTGAACCGGCTTGGTAGCAGGCAGGCAGAGCGGCTCTCCTGTTATCAGAGAGAAGATGCTTCCGTGCTTGGCGCACTCAATCTCACACGAGCTCGGGTACACCTCTCCCTCCGATAGCGAGAAGTCCTCGTGGCTGCACCGGTCGCTCACTGCGTGAAAGCCGTCCTCGGTGCGCACCAGGGCAATTCTCTGGCCCTGTACCTCGAAGCTCCTGGCCTCCAGGGGCTCCAGGTCCTTCGTAGAGCACACCCGTTCCCAGCTAGCCATAAAGCCATCTCCTTGCATGCCAATCCTCTGGTTGCTCACCGGTCAAGCTGGGTGCCAAATCAGGCCATAGCCTCATGACTGGTCTCCGCCAGCCCCGGTCGGTTCCCCTGTGGCTTCGGTGCCGCCGCTCTCATCGCCGCCTCCCAGGAGGCCTGCAATATCGGCCTTGGCTGCAACTTCGTCCCTTAGGACCTGGCGCGCTCCAGCGATATGAACGTGCTCAAGAACCTCCTCGAAGAACCCCAGCACAATGAGCCTCTCTGCTGCGCCAGTGGGTATACCCCTCGACTCCAGGTAGTACCTCTGATCCTCGTCCACGGGCCCAACAGCAGAAGCGTGGCTGCAGCGAACATCGTTTTCCTTTATGTCCAAGTTCG
>JAMCQF010000069.1 GCA_023379605.1 Actinomycetota bacterium | reverse complement strand
CGGAGAGGAGGTTCTAGGTGATAGATGTGAACAATTTTGATCGCCTCCGTATCGGTCTGGCTACGGCGGACTCGATCCGCAACTGGTCCAACGGAGAGGTGAAGAAGCCCGAGACGATTAACTACAGGACACTTCGCCCCGAGAAGGACGGGCTTTTCTGTGAGAAGATCTTCGGTCCTACAAAGGACTGGGAGTGCTACTGCGGCAAGTACAAAAGGGTTCGGTTCCGCGGCATCATATGTGAGCGCTGCGGTGTAGAGGTGACCCGGTCCAAAGTACGGCGCGAGCGGATGGGGCACATAGAGCTGGCTGCACCTGTGGTCCATATATGGTACCTGCGCGGGACCCGCTCCTGGTTGGCCTACCTGCTTATGGGGACCGAGATCCGCGAGGAGCTCAAGGCCAAGCAGCTGGAGAAGGTCATCTACTTCGCAGCCAACCTCGTGACCTGGGTTGACGAGGAGCGGCTCCATGCCGACATGCCCAACCTCGAGATAGAGATGGCAGAAGAGGTTGCAGAGCTGGAGCGCAGGCGTGACCTGGATGTGGATCGTAGGTTCAAAGAGCTTGAGCAGGAGCTTGCAGCGCTCGAGTCAGAAGGTGCCAAGGACGCTGAGATAAAGGCGCGCTCTAGGCAGGCCGATCGTGAAGTGGCCTCGATACGGGATAGAGCAGATGCTGAGATCGAGCTGGCCAAGCGCGCCCTCGACGAGCTCAAGAATCTCTACCCCCGCAGGATCATTGAAGACGAGCTGCTCTGGCGTGAGATTGAATCCCGTTATGGCGACTATTTCGAAGGCGGTATGGGGGCTGAGGCCATTGCCAAGCTCATAGATCGAATCGATTTGGATGAAGAAGAGCTAAAGCTGCGCGAGGTCATAGATGGCCGCGATGGCCGTAGGGCATTATCAGTGCAGAGGAAGCAGAAGGCGATCAAGCGACTAAAGATCGTGTCGGCTTTTAATAGGCGTGATGAGTCGGGCCGGCGTGTCAACGATCCCCGGGCTATGATCCTGGGCGCTGTTCCGGTCATTCCCCCCGATCTGCGGCCCATGGTCCAGCTGGACGGCGGGCGATTTGCTACCTCAGACCTAAATGATCTCTACCGCCGGGTGATAAATCGCAATAACAGGCTGAAGAGGCTGCTCGATCTCGGTGCGCCCGAGATCATAATCAATAACGAAAAGCGCATGCTCCAAGAGGCCGTAGACGCCCTGTTCGACAACGGGCGTCGTGGTCGGCCGGTGACCGGACCGGGCAACCGGCCGTTAAAGAGCCTTTCTGACATGCTCAAAGGCAAGCAGGGCCGCTTTCGCCAGAACCTGCTCGGCAAGAGGGTGGACTATTCGGGGCGATCGGTCATAGTCATTGGCCCGACCCTCCAGCTGCACCAGTGCGGGCTGCCCAAGCAGATGGCACTAGAGCTGTTCAAGCCCTTTGTCATGAAGCGGCTGGTAGATGTGGAGTACGCACAAAACATCAAGTCTGCCAAGCGGATGGTAGAGCGTCGCCGTCCCCAGGTTTGGGATGTGCTTGAGGACGTGATCAAAGAGCACCCGGTGCTGCTCAACCGTGCCCCGACCTTGCACAGGCTTGGCATCCAGGCATTCGAGCCTGTACTGGTAGAGGGCAAGGCGATCCAGATCCATCCCCTGGTCTGCACGGCCTTCAACGCCGATTTCGACGGCGACCAGATGGCCGTTCACCTCCCCTTGTCTGCCGAGGCCCAAGCCGAAGCGCGGGTGCTCATGCTCTCAGCCAATAACGTCTTGTCCCCGGCAACCGGAAGGCCCATTACGGTCCCAACTCAGGACATGGTCTTTGGGGCTTACTACCTGACTCTTGTGGTGGATGGGGCCAAGGGCGAAGGAAAGGTGTTCCGCCATCTCTTCGAGGTAGAGCAAGCCTTGGACAGCGGAGACGTGGACCTGCACGCCAAGATCCGGTACCGGCGTCGCTCGGAGGAAGCTGAAGGCGGATGGGAAGAGATTGAGACCACCCCTGGGCGTCTTATGTTCAACAGCGCATTGCCTCAAGGATTCCGCTTCGTAAACGGCGTTGTCGGGAGGCGCCACACGAGCATCGGATCGATAGCCGAGGAGATTGCCATGGCCTATCCGAAAAAGGCCGTCGCTGAGAGCCTCGATCGGGTGAAGAACCTGGGCTTTCGCTATGCGACCCAATCGGGCCTTACCATCTCCATGGAGGATGTGCGCACCCCGCCTGAGAAAGCAGCGATCCTGGATCGCTATGAGCGCGAGGCAGAGAAGGCCGAAGCTCAGTTCAAGCGCGGTGTGATCACAGACGACGAGCGGCGTCAGAAAGAGATCGAGATCTGGACTTCGGCCAACTCCGAGGTTGGCCGGGCCATGGAGCACACTCTTTCTGCCATGTCCTTCAACCCGCTGGACATGATGGTCGATTCGGGCGCCAGAGGCAATACTCAGCAGATCCGCCAGATAGCTGGGATGAAGGGACTGGTCTCGAACCCGAGAGGGGAGATGATCCCACGACCTATAAAGTCCTCCTTTAGGGAGGGTCTATCGGTTCTCGAGTATTTCATCTCCACCCACGGCGCCCGAAAGGGGTTGGCCGACACAGCGTTACGCACCGCAGACTCTGGCTATCTGACCAGGCGTCTTGTGGACGTGGCCCAAGAGCTAATAGTGAGAGAGGAGGACTGCGGTACCTCGAGGGGAATCTGGATAGACAACGTCGTTCCCGATGAGGCAGGTAGGCGCAGCTATCTAGAGACCCGTCTGTATGGAAGGCTGCTGGTGGAACCGGTGACCCTCTCGGATGGCACCACCATAGAGGCGGGGACTGTCGTAGATGATGAGCTGGTCTCTGTGCTGCGCGATGATCCGGGCCTGACCCGTGTCCGTGCTCGCTCGGTGCTCACCTGCGAGGCCAAGCAGGGGATATGCGCGGCATGCTATGGGAAGTCGCTGGCGACGACCCGCCCCATCGAGCTGGGCGAGGCAGTCGGGGTGATAGCCGCTCAGTCAATAGGCGAGCCAGGCACTCAGCTTACCATGAGGACCTTTCATACAGGTGGGATCGTGGGTGAGGACATCACCCACGGCCTTCCCCGTGTGGTTGAGCTTTTCGAGGCCCGAACCCCCAAAGGAGCAGCTGTGCTTGCCCGAACCTCAGGAGTGGTTCGCGTCGGTGAGGATGACGATGGCCGTCACGTAACAATTGTGGGTGAAGACGGCGCGCCCACGCTGAGGTCATGCTAGGTGTTATGCCGGCTCGATCGCAAACGGGAGCCAGCATTGGCAAGCCAGCCAAGCCCCAAGTAGGGCCAGTTGGTGGTTCGCAAC
>JAMCQF010000068.1:16684-17005 GCA_023379605.1 Actinomycetota bacterium | reverse complement strand
GGAACGACGTGGTTCATCGAAGGAGATATTTCCGATTGTTTCGGTTCGCTTGACCATTCGGTCATGGTCTCGATCCTGTCGGAGAAGATCCACGATGGTCGGTTCCTGCAGCTGATAGCGAAGATGCTTTCAGCCGGGTACTTGGAGGACTGGCGGTGGAACGCCACGCTGAGCGGATGCCCGCAGGGCGGGGTGGCTTCACCGATCCTTTCCAACATTTATCTCCAGAAGTTGGACAACTACGTCGAGACAACTCTTATCCCGCAATATACCAAGGGGAAGGCCGTGAAGGTCAATCCTGCATACAACAGGATAAGGGCT
>JAMCQF010000068.1:0-16659 GCA_023379605.1 Actinomycetota bacterium | reverse complement strand
ACTACCGACGGCTGCGCTATTCCCGCTACGCCGAC
The DNA here is from genome assembly GCA_023379605.1 of Actinomycetota bacterium. GTDB lineage: Bacteria > Actinomycetota > Acidimicrobiia > Acidimicrobiales > JAMCQF01 > JAMCQF01. The sequence continues at coordinate 16,624 of JAMCQF010000068.1, read as the reverse complement.
GACCATCTCCTTGGTTTTGTCGGACCGAAGGCCGAAGCCGAGAAGATCAAGGCCCAGTTGGCCGAGTTCCTGCGAGACGAGCTCAAGCTGGAACTCTCCGCCGAGAAGACCTTGATCACCCACGCCCGTAGCCAGCCGGCGAGGTATCTCGGTTACGAGATCATCGTGCAGCACGAGAACAGCAAGATCACCAATGGCCGCCGAGCGGTCAACGGCAAGATCGGGCTGCGAGTGCCACTCGATGTGATCAAAGCCAAGAGCGCCCCTTACCGGCGCCACGGCAAGCCGTGGCAAAGGTCGGCCATGCAGAACCTTGACGACTATGACATCGTCAAGACCTACGGGGCCGAGTACCGGGGCATCGTCCAGTACTACATGCTCGCCAACGACGTCTGGCGGCTCAGCCGACTGTGCTGGGATGCCCAGACCTCGATGCTCAAGACCCTGGCGGCAAAGCACCAGTCCACGGTGGTCAAGATGACGGCCAAACACATGGCCAAGATCGAGACGCCATATGGGCTACGCAGGTGCTACGAAGCCCGGATCGAACGCAATGGCAAGCAGCCACTGGTCGCGCGGTTCGGCGGGATACCCCTGGTGCGCAACAAGGACGCCATCCTTGCTGACCGCATCTCGCAGTGGGTTCCCTATCCCCGAAAGGAGCTGGTTACCCGGCTCCTCAAGAGAAGGTGCGAGCTGTGTGGGGAGCCAGCCAAGGTGGTAGTCCACCAGGTCCGGTCCCTCGCCAGTCTCGGCAAACCCGACGCAGGCCAGCCCCCATGGGCGGCGCTCATGGCCAGGATGAGGCGGAAGACTCTTGTCGTCTGCCAACCTTGCCACGACACCATCCACCACGGGCGACCGACCGCCCAAGCGGCGTAGATCACTGGAGAGCCACGTGCACCGAAAGGTGCCCGCGTGGTTCGGTGGAGGGCTGCGCGGAAAAGGGCCTGTTTGACAGGTACCTCGCCGCGCAGCCTATCCGGTCCAACCTGCCGGCGGCCACCAGCGCCGACGAGGTCGTCATGGAGGCCCGCCGACGTTGCGACCAAGAGAACCTGATCTCCCAGCTGAAAGGCCAGGTCCGCGCCCTGCACGCCCCGGTCAACACACTCGTGGCGAACTGGGCCTACATGGTCATGGCCGCGCTCGCCTGGAGCTTGAAGGCTTGGTGCGCACTGCTGCTACCGGTATCACCACGCTGGCGGGCACTTCACCAAGAGCAGCGCCGGCGGCTGCTCACGATGGAGTTCGCCACGTTCCGCCGAGCCTTCATCGACATTCCGGTCCAGATCGTGACCGGCGGGCGCCAGGTACGCTGGCGTGTCCTCGCCTGGAATCCCTGGCTCGGTGTCTTCTTTCGCCTCCTCGACGCCATATAGCCTCCCGCCTCCCTCTGGGAGAAGCCGAGCCGGACACCGGCTCACCCTTGGCGACCCGGAGAACACCTTGCTGACACTCTCCGGCGCCGGAGAGGACCAATGATGGCCTCCGACAGCCAGATCGCGCGCATGACACGCCCTTGCCAATCGCGACGGAGCCTATCTCAGCGTCTCGGCGGCCGACCCCAGGGCGGGAACGCTTGTTTTAGGATTAGCTACTCGGCGATGCTGCCGCCAAGGCCTTCTGCACGAAGCTGTCCAGATCCTTGGTGGGCTGGCGCCTGTTGAAACCCTGCGCAGCCACCACCCTGGCACCCGCGATCTCGAGCAAGCTGGAAAGTGTGGCCAGGGTTCCCCTGGGGTTAAGCGCATATGTGCAAAAGACAGCGATAGGGGTGCCAGGAAGGCCCTTCAACCCCGACACCCATCTGCGCATTGCCTTGGCGGGCCCTACCCCTACCACCAAAAACCCTTCAACCCAAGTGCCGAGGAAAACCACGTCCACGCCGACAAGGTAGTCTTGGCCTACCTCTGCTACCGGACGCGTGATTACGTCGTGGCCTTTGGCAGAAAGAGCCCAAGAGACTGCCTCTGCAGTTCGCTTGGTAGTACCGCTCCTGCTCTCGTAGGCAACCAGTGCTTTCATATCCTACCTCCATAGTCAAAGACGCCGGGACCAATCTCTACCTGCAAAACACGCGGAGCTTGTTCGAGCACAAGTCTGCCATGCTTGAGAGCTGCTGGAGGGGATCCCTAAGAGGCCAAAATGGATCAGGTGGCCTAAGACAAGCGTGGTCAGGCTCGACTAGAGGCGAAATCTCAGCTTGTCTGCTCTATAGGGCCGGGAACCATGGCTATTCTGCTCTATAATCTATAGGGCCGGCTCCAGCAATGATGTTGAGCCAATGTCGAGCCATGTCAACCTCACGACAGGAACCGTTCGATGGAGCTAGCTAGCGCTGCTGGAGTCTCCTACATCGGGTAAGGAACGGCGCTCGCAATGCTCTCAAGCTGTGCATTCGGGTAACGCCTCATCCAAGTCTCTTTTACGACCTCAGCTGTCATTGCAGGATCCTCTTGGCCAACTATGACCTTGACCTCGGTCTCCATCCCCTTGATCTCCTAGGAAAAGTCTGTCTTTGACCAGGACTGAAGGTCGCTCGCGAACGCGTCCACCCTGTAGTGCTCAAGCGAGTGCTGGACGATCACATCGATAAAGGTCTTGGTCAGCCTGCTCCCTGTAGTGTAGTCAATGATCGCCGCCCGATTCTCGGGGCAAGTCGCCGCTACGAAGGGCCGTCTAGGTAGTCCGGCAGTGAGCCCCATCCATGCGCGGAGCCAGACCATCCATGAAGAGCCACCACAGCTTCGGGCCCGAGCCTGCAATGACCGCTGGATTCGCCATGCTGCCACCTCGCTTTAAGCGTTTTGCCTATGGGTCATCATAAGACTCGAAAGAGCCGGTATATCCAGGCTTTAGAGGAATCTGGCTCTTAGGTCAAAGAGCACATTTCCCCTAACTTTGATCTACTCATGTACCCAACACCAATGCGACATCTCTCACAGAGCTCGTTGATCCAGGGTCTATGAGTGCTGCAATGGACGAGGCCGCGGCTTGGAGTAAAGGGATCTCCTTGTCAATGTCAATCCCGGAGGCACTCAGAGTGACAAGCCCAACGCTCATGTCTATGGGTTCACCATCAACCGACAGTGGCACTGCGATGCCAACAGCGCCTCCCTGGAGCTCCCCAGCACTGCGCGCATAGCCGCGTCTGCGGGCCTCCACGACAGCGGGTAGATCCTCCGAGCTCGGTGGGCGCCCCGCCAGGATGGCAATTCCGGATGCGCCTTGGTCGAGACGATGGCGTACGCCTATGCGGTACGCCACATGTATGTCTGCATTCGGCGGCTCCACCACCGCTACAGCCACCGCATCATTGCCTTCTGCCATTGCAAGGAATGCCGTGGCGCGCGTTTGTGTGGCGAGCCTCCGTAGCACCGGCACTCCGGCCACGCTGAGCTGGGGCAGCACTGCCCGGGCAAGACGCACGATGCCAAGGCCGAGATGGTACCTGCGCCGGTCATCACGCACGACCATCCCGGTGACGTCAAGGGTTGCTAGCAGGCGGTAGGCGATGGGCCGGTGGACATCTATGCGCTCAGCTATCTCCGCAGCAGTGAGCCCGGTTGGCTCAGCGGCGAGTGCCACAAGCACGAGCAAGCCGCGCTCAAGGGTCTGCAATCTCTCCGCAGCTCTATGCGAACCAGCCTTTCCGCTCTCCCCGATACTTCTTGGCTGTGAGGAGCGTATATCCCCTTGCACTACCGCCACGTACGCCTTTGCTGAAACAGCCATACCTGTTGGCGTGAAGCCTTGACATGCCACAACGATGCCGTAATAATCATCATTATATGCTAATGATAGTCCGATTATCGGTCAAATTCTCTCTCCGGCCGCAGGCGGGATGAGCTGGGACATGTGCAAAGCCGATAGACTAGATCCTTCAGCGATCTTTAATCCGATGACCTACGCCACTGGGGTTCCCTATGAGCTGCTGGCTGCCCTAAGACGCTCCCAGGGAGTGATCTTCATGGATGAGCCAGCCGTACTGGGCTGGCCGGCTGGCCCTGGCTTCTTTGCTGTGCTGCGCCACAAAGATGCAAAGGCCGTGCTGCGCGACCACAGCTCCTTTTCCTCTGCCCTCGCAGGTACCCAGATTCGCGACTATGAGACCGAAGAGGACCTCGCAGAGGTCCGCCACCAGATCCTCAACATGGACCCTCCCCAGCACAACAGGATGCGGAAGCTCTTTGCCCAGGCCTTCACTCCTCCTGCTGTGGCCAAGTTGGAGGCAACCATCGAGCAGAACGCGATTGGGATTGTTCATTCCATGAGAGAGCGTGAGGAGTTTGATTTCGTCAAGCTTGTGGCAGATCTGCCACTGCTCATCCTCGCCGAGCTCTTGGGAGTTCCCGCCAGCGACCGCTACCTCATGTACGACTGGTCGAACCGAGTTATCGGCTACCAGGATCCTGAGTACAAGATGAGCGCCGCTTTCGACATTGAAGGTGGCTCTGAGATGGCGCGCAAGGCTTTGGCATCAAGGCCTGCCCCAGCACCCGACGGAACGGTTCCCAACCCACGCACACGCGCTGGGATAATGGACCTCTATGAGTACGCACGCGAGATGGCCTCCTACAAGCGTGCCCACCCCGGCCCCGACGTCATGTCACTTTTGCTCCAAGCTGAAGACGACCAGGGAGGTCTCACCGACGAAGAGTTCGAGAATCTCTGCTGGCTGTTCTTCGTCGCTGGAAATGAAACTCTTCGCAACGGCCTAGCAGGCGGAATGCTCACACTGCTGGAGCATCCTAATGCCTATGAACAGCTGAGGAAGGAGCCCGCACGCACTTCCAGAGCTGTCGAGGAAATGCTACGGTACTGGCCCCCTGTCATGCACTTTAGGCGAACCGCCACCAAAGAGACTGCGATCGATGGCATGAAGATCCGCCGAGGCAACAAGGTGGTCGTCTGGCACGTTTCAGCCAACAGGGATGAGGATGTCTTCGATGAGCCAGAGCGTTTCGACATAGACCGCAACCCCAACGACCATGTATCGTTCGGCTTTGGGGTGCATTTCTGCCTCGGCGCTCACCTGGCTCGTGCCCAGATGCGCTATCTGTTCTACCATATCGTTGCTGACCTTCCACCCCTTCAAGCAGCCGGCACCCCTGTCCGCCTGATCTCCAACTTCCAAAACGGCCTCAAGTCCCTGCCAGTCTCCATCTCCCAAGGTCGAGCTTCGTGAGCCCCGAAGAGTCCCCGCCAGCGTCATGGGCCATTGACAACCAGAGTCGCTGTCAATTACGGTGCGGATCCCAGCACATCCCGATTGCACATAGCCCCGGAAACAGCCATAGCTGCTCTCAAATACCGTCTCGGCCCCACTTGGCAGATAGGAGATAGGATCGTGGCTTACTACAGGAAGATCGGCACTGTTCCGCCAAAGCGGCACACCCAGCATCGCAGGCCAGACGGCGGCCTCTACTATGAAGAGCTCATGGGAGAAGAGGGCTTTTCCTCTGACTCGTCACTTCTCTACCACCGCAACATCCCCTCGGCAATAGTCGACTCTGGCTCCTGGGAGGTTCCAGACATCGAGACCGAGGACAATCACCCTCTCAAGCCGAGACACCTAAGGCTGCATAATCTCTTTGGCGAAGAATGGAGGGACATCGATATAGTAGAGGGACGGCGGCTCGTGCTCGCCAATGCCGACATTCGTATCTCATATGCAGCGGCAGGAAAACCTTCGGCTCTATACCGGAATGCGACAGGAGATGAGTGCATCTACGTAGAAGCCGGGCATGGGACCCTGGAGACAATATTTGGAGTATTGCCGGTTCGCCAGGGTGATTACGTTGTCATACCTGAAGGCACTACTCATCGTTGGCTAGTGGAAGGCACGCAACCGCTTCGGGTATATTGCATCGAAGCCAACTCCCATATCGCCCCTGCGAATAGGTACCTATCCCGCTCCGGCCAGATGCTTGAAAGCTCCCCATTTTGCGAGCGCGATATCCATGGACCTGGCGCACCCCTGCTGGATGAGGGGAAAAGCGTTGAAGTGCTGGTCAAGCATCGAGGGGGTGCAGGTGTGCTGGGAACCCGCTTTGTCTACGAGAGCCACCCATTCGACGTGGTGGGCTGGGATGGCTGCCTTTATCCGTACACGTTCAACATCGAGGATTTCGAGCCGATCACCGGTCGGGTACACCAGCCTCCCCCCGCACACCAGGTGTTCGAGGGCGCGGGCTTTGTGATATGCAACTTCGTGCCGCGCAAGGTCGACTACCATCCGCTCTCGATCCCAGTACCCTACTATCATTCCAACGTAGACTCAGACGAGGTAATGTTCTACTGCGGCGGTAGCTACGAAGCACGAAGGGGTTCTGGCATCGGCCAGGGATCTGTGTCGCTGCACCCAAGGGGTCACGTACACGGCCCCCAGCCGGGCGCCTACGAGGGAAGCATCGGGGTCGAATTCTTCGACGAGCTGGCCGTCATGGTGGACACCTTCGCTCCTCTCAAGCTTGGCAAGGGGACCAAAGCGATAGAAGATCCAGCTTACTTGTCGAGCTGGTCCACTCCCAAGAGCCGCTAACCCACTTGGGATGCTCACAGGACTGATGGAGGATGCTATGCTAACGGCACTGATAGACGATGCAGCCATGTTCCCTCCCGGCCTCATGCCCATAGGTGATGCAGTCCCTGCGCACATGTGCCACAGGTCATCCTCCTACGGGGGCCTGGTTGGCCCGCTTGTAGTTGCCCCACATGCTCTCTCAGGGTTGGATCTGCTGCTCGATCCTTGCCACGTGCTGGAGCTGACCGTCGTGGCCCCCGATGGGCCTCAACAGCTCCCAGCAGTGCTGGCCGCTGCCAGTGAGCTGTCGGTCCAGCTCAGCTCCGTCGAGGTCACCGTTCCCAGTCGGTGGAGCCCAGATGAGCTCTTCGGCGCTCTTAAGTGCGTGAGCACAGGAGCGATTGCGGTCTTCATCGAGATCCCCCGTGACGAACGGCGCTTTGAGCTTATTGCCCGCTGTGGGAGAACCCCTTACCGGGCAAAGTTCCGCACCGGTGGCACAACCGCCGACCTCTATCCTGACGAGTCCGAGCTTGCAGACGCAATCGTTGCGAGCGTAGCTGCAGGAGTGCCATTCAAAGCTACAGCGGGCCTGCATCGTGCCATACGCAACACCGATCCTGCGAAGGGTTTCGAGCAGCATGGCTTTTTGAACGTGATGGCGGCAGTAAGAAAGGCGTTGGAGGGTGCCAAGGCAGGCGAGCTGGCCGCCGTCCTGGCAGAGCGCGATCCTAAAAGGGTTGTAGCAGAGCTCACTGACCTCGATCCCGCCAGCGTGACGGCCTTGCGAGCACAGTTCCTCTCCTTTGGTAGCTGCAGTGTCTCCGATCCCCTGCTCGATCTCGCAGAGCTGGGCTTGCTCCCACCGGTCACAGCCGAAGATCTTCACAGATGACGACAGTAGAGATAGAACGAGGCTCTCTGTTCGAAGAGGCAAACCTGCCTTACGGGGTCTTCTCGACGCAAAGTGATAGCCCCAGAGTGGGCGTCCGTGTAGGTGAGATGGTGGTCGATCTCGCACTGGCTCTTGGAGATGAGGTATTCGCCACGCCATCGCTCAATGCGTTCATGGCGCAGGGCTACCGTCGATGGGTCGAGGTGCGCCAGCGAGTTCGCGAAGCGATATCAAAGGAGCTACCCGATGCAGCCGTGCACCGAGTAGAAGAGGTGAAGATGCACCTTCCAATCGAGGTGGGCGATTACGTGGACTTCTATGCTTCGATCCACCACGCTTCCAACCTCGGCAGGCTGTTCCGCCCTGAAGGCGAGCCTCTCAGCCCAAACTGGCGGCACATGCCAATCGGGTACCACGGTCGCTCGGGCACCGTAGTGGTATCTGGCACTGACATAGTTCGTCCATGTGGGCAGCTAAAGCCGCCAGACGCGCCTGTTTCCGTCTTCGGTGCGTCTCGCCGCCTCGACATAGAGGCGGAGCTCGGCTTTGTCATCGGGACCAGCTCCGAGATTGGTTCTCGACTCGCCGTGGGTGAGTTTGCCGAGCGGGTCTTTGGGATAGTGCTTCTAAACGACTGGTCAGCTCGAGACATACAGGCATGGGAGTACATGCCCCTTGGCCCGTTCCTTGGAAAGAGCTTTGCAACGTCGATATCTGCCTGGGTCGTACCGCTGCTCGCTCTCGAAGCTGCTCGCGTGCCAACCCCACAACAGTGCCCTGAGCCCCTTGAGTATCTGCAAGAGGCAGAGCCGTGGGGCCTGGACATAGACCTCAGCATAAGCTGGAACGGCCATGAGGTCTCTCGCCCTCCCTACCGCGAGATGTACTGGTCACCCGCTCAGATGCTCGCCCACATGACTGCCAATGGGGCCTCGACCCGCACCGGGGATCTCTATGGTTCGGGAACCATCTCAGGTCCGAGAAAAGACCAGCGCGGTGCCTTCATCGAACTGTCCTGGGGCGGTTCTGAACCGGTCAAGGTGGGTAACGAGGAACGCCACTATCTGCAAGACGGAGACGAGGTCGCAATTTCTGCAACAGCGCCAGGGCCAGATGGAGCACGCATCGGGTTTGGCGAGGTCCGCGGTCGCATCCTCCCCGCACTGCTCCAATAGCCCTAACAGCCTGCGCTGATGCCAAAGGACTGAAGAGCATCACCAAATAGCTGGTTCCATTCGTCAGCCGACCCTACAGGCCAGCGTGGCACTTCGACGCCCTCCTTTAGCAGCCGATTCACCAAGCCAACCACCAGCCCAGCTTCGGGCAAGCAGGTAAGGGCTGCGCCACTTTCAATCTCATGAAGGCAATTCTCACGCCCGTGTCCTGGCACGACGTCGAGAATGATCAGGGGCCGCCCAATCACCCTAGCCTCATTACAGGTCTGCCCAGCCGATGTAACAACGACGTCCGCAGCCGCCATCAGCTCTGGGACCCGATCGCTGAACGCGAAAGGCACTAGCTGTGAGAGCTCACGGGTCTTGCTCAGCAGGTCGTCGTAAAGGCGGTTGTTCATCCCCGCTACGGCAAGAACCCAGTATCCCGCTCGCGCAAGGCCCGCAGCGGCATCTGTGAGTGACGCAAGGCCCCAGCTGCCGGCCATGATCAGTGCACAGGGCTCTCCTGCGGGAATGCCCAGCGCCGCACGCGCCTGTGCTTGGTCGGGAGCACTATAAAAGCCACTGCGAACCGGTGGAGGCAATGTCGCAATTGCAGCAGAGGGGTCATAGCTCCATACGGTGGCCGCTGCCAGCTGAGAGCATACTATGTACCCGTCAATGCCATGAGCCACCCACAGGCGGTGAACACACGCATCGGTGCACACGACCACTGCCGCCACTCCCGGCCGAGCAGCCTTCAGGCAAGCTGCTGCAGAGACGCCCGTGGGAAACACCGGGATCAGGATCCCTTCCTCGCCTGTGCTCCAATGTGCTTGCACCTGTTCTCTCAATGCCTTTACCAACCGCCGATCGGACGCCTGACCCAAAAGCCGTGGGACCGTCCTTCCTGAACGGAGATGGCTGAAGTGAAATGAATCGTATACCGACGGGATTGAGATCAACCTCCGGAAAACAGCTGTGCCCATGGCAGATTCAGCTCCACCTAGCAGCTGCATGCAATCTAAAACCTCCGGGGAGAACCCGGTGCTCTTAAGCGCCAGGGCGCAAGCTTCAGCAACAGAGTCATGTCCTTTCCCAATGGAGCCCGAAAGAATTAACCCTACTGGCCTCATTGGGTCCTTAAGCGTCCACGGGATCTAGAGGAGTCCTGTTCTTTGCCGGCCGATCCAATGAGGTCGTCCAGGGTGACCGCCTGGAGGCCTCTATTTTTAAGGCAGGACGCCACCTCCTCCAGCGCTGCAAGCCCGGTTCTCCACATGCCTGCAGGCCCAAACCGATCGCTGTCATGGAGCAGGACTATGGAGCCTTCTCCCAGCCGGCGGACAATACGAGCAGAGACTTGGCCTGGATCTCTGGTCGTCCATTCCCTTCCCCAGGCAGACCACAGAACGGTCCTAAGCCCCAGCGCACGCGCTGCAATGAGCGTGGCCCCGCTAACCTGGCCATAGCTGGGCCGGTACCATGAAACAGGCAGTCCTATCTCGCCCATAACCCTTTGCCCAGCACTGAGATCCCGAGCCACCCACAGCGGGCTCCTGGCAAGGTGGTGGCAATGGCTGTACCCATGCGTAGCGACCTGGTGGCCACGGGTGGCCACCATGCGCGCAAGATCGGGCCAACGTTGAGCGCATTCTCCAACGAGAAAAAAGGTAGCGCGTAGATCAAGCTCATCCAATTTGTCCAGGATCGCAGGGGTGCCCTCTGGGTGTGGCCCATCATCGAAGGTGAGGGCCACCTTCGCCTGAGGCGGGCCCTGCCACCGGCATAGATCCCCAGGCAAAGATCTCCATAGACCCCATTGCCCTAGGATGACAGTGCTGGGTACGAACTGTGCTGCCCCTGCCGCCAGGGCTGCAACTTTCAAGCGCTTCAGGGATCGGCCCGCGCTCATCGAGCTGCTTCTCATGGCATCGGCGATCTCATATGGCAACTGGCGATCGGTACGCGCTCATCGAGCCGCCCCTGCCGCCAGGGCTGCAAAACCTATATCTTCCAGCACAGACAAAAGCGAGCTGGTCTCAGCCAATTGGGATAGTTCCACTGTCGGATATGCAAGGATCTCATCGAAAATGCAAGCTTTAAAAAGCTATCAGCTAAACCAGTGGCCTCGCCCACGCCAATTCTGTCAGGCTATCTCGCAGCTCCGCCTAGTCCAAGTGGACCACGACATCTGAGTGGGACTTACCAGCCCAATTCGAGGACATGGCAAGTCCGCTTGGCCGACGCGGACGCCATCTCCTGCTCATACCAGGTTATCGTTGCACCGTGAGCTTGATCGCTAAAGCCCGTCAGCTGCTCGCCACAGAGCACACTGCTTCTATAGCCACCGTGTCTCCCGACGGTGATCCTTGGATCAGCAACCTGTACTATGCACTTCTACCTGCCCCCGGCATTTCCCTTGCTGTGCTCACCGCTGCAGACAGCGCCCATGCACGCCACTGGCAGAACCATCCTTTGGTGGCCGTGAGCGTGTTCAGCCACCCAGATGTCCCCCGAAGCGAAGTGCGCGGGCTTCAGCTGCTTGGACATTGTCAGCTGGGTGGTGGACAACAGGTGAAACAGAGCTACCTGACTCGCTTCCCAGATGCTGCAACCCTGCCTGGGTCGCAGAGCTACTACGTGGTTGACGTCAGCTGGCTGCGCCTGCTGGAACGGCGCACCGGTTATCTCGAAGAGGCCACAATCCGCCCATAAGGACTGCAAGGCTGAGCGGAGGAGCAGAGGCTCCCGGGCTCACCGAAAGCGCTGTCCCAGAGGTGACTTTACCGAGGCTAAGATGCTAGTTACAATAGCACAAGTGAGCTTCGATGATATATTGCACACACGAGCCTGCTGGGCTGGCCTGAAATTAACCCCGACCCAACCCTCCATTCAGGCATGAGGCCCCCTTTGACCGCCCATACGACACCCTCAAAAGGTGTCACACCACCCTCAACCCACCGTCCAGATGGCCACCAAGACCCCGAGGCGCTAATAAAAGAGGCCAGGCGCAGGGCACGTATCCGACGCTTGGGTGTGGTTGGAGTTGTTATCTTGATCCTGGCGGGAACCGGGCTCGGTTACGCCGTTGCGCAGAGGGGCCCCATCTCCAGGTCAACTGCTGCGCAACGGCCCAAGCCTGCCATAGCGGCGGCGAGCACTACCGGGCTCGCCGCCACCTGTCCAGGAGGCATGCATGTAGGCACCCTTGAGCAGGCAATGGATGGCGCTATCACTGGATGCATAAGAGTCGGCATGCTGGGCCCTGGTTCCTACCACGTGCTGGTCAACGCCGGCTTCATCCCAATGAAGGGCCGCGTTGCCACAAAGGCCTCAGGCACTGCCGCCCCTAGGGTCAAGGTGACAATCAGTCCCACATCGGGACCACCTGGCACTCTTGTCACACTTAGGGGGATCACCTCTGAACCAGTCAGCCAGGAGCCAGGCCACATCAACCTGTGCTGGGACGGCTGCAGGCATGGGCTTGTCTACAGTGGGGTGAGCGCGAAGTGGAGCTCGCCCACTACCTTTGTGACGCATCTGGTGGTGCCAGCAGCTCCCTGGGTCGAGTATGGACCTGACCGAATCCTCCAACCGGTCTCGGGACCCTTTCCCATTGGCGTCCAGTGCGTAACGCCCTTCGAAAGTGGCTGTGCGGGAGATCCCGCCCAAGGAGCGGCCATGTTCAACATCTCTGGCAAAGCGCTCTCTTGGTGCAGGACCATCTCCTCTTGTGCCACCCTTACTGCCAGCCCTCATGCTGCGCTCCCAGGTGAGCCGGTAGAGGTAAGTGGCTTTGCACCTTTGGTGTCGGTGATCGGCTCACAGCTTCCATTCCTGTTCCAGATAGAGGTTCACCAGGGCTCATACCATGGCAATGAGGTGGTATTTGCAAAACCTGCCTCTCTTGGCAACGCTCCTGCATCCAAGAAAGCACGGCTTATCTCAACGCGCGATGTTCTACTTGGACACGCGAGCCTGAAAGTGACGGCTGCTCCAAGCTTCGCGAGCCTCGGAAAGCTTAACGTGATCAGAGAGAGCTCGGACGCGCTCTCCTCATGGATATTCGCCAATCCAGAACAGCCGGAGCGCGTTGGCTACTGCGCAGCGGGACACATAGCGATCTCATCGCCGTCGGGCATCACCGAGATGCCAACGGCCGGAGTGCCAAGCGCCATCGGAGCCAAGGGCCTCTATGCATATCCAAGCAACGAGCCCCCCAGGTGCGTAAGCCTTGCCCTCCCAGCGGGAGATCCCTCCGCCGTTCTCGCCTCCTTTGCCGTAAACCCGCATAATCAGGCGCCGCCGCTCGCTTACGTTGCCCTAGTGACCACAGACAGCGGAAAGACCTGGAGTATGGTTCCAACACCGCCGGGTGCCAGCCCAGACAGCTTTGGAGGCTTCAGATATAACGGCACGAGCATTGAGGCGCTGTTCTCACAGTCTGGAAGTGGCCACTTGAACCCACAGGCCTACTCAGGCGGTACCGGTCCCCTGACCTCAACGCCGCTCGTGGAGATCACCAACAACGCCGGAGAGTCTTGGTCAGTTGCGCATCTGGCCTGCCCGAAGTCCGGGCCATGCGTGGCCTTCGGCCCTGGCCACTGGGGCAACTGCGCCATGAACGGGGTAGCACAGACTCTACTGCGCTCCAATGACGGCGGTGCTAGATGGTCCAGTCCTGTCTGGCCAGTCGAGGTCCAGGCTTGCGCACCGGCGCAGCTCGTAGCTGTGTCCCACTCCACAGAGCTGCTCGTGGACTCTGGTTCTCCATACCTGCTCTTTCGCTCCACCGATTCAGGACTTAAGTGGCAAGTAATAGCTCTGCCCAAGATATCTGGGCTCGAGCCCGATCAGGGCTTTGGGTCAGCTGGCAATGGCCTTGTGATGATTCCCCTGCCAGCTGGCGGCCTCCTTGCTACAGGAACCGCAGACCAGGCTCCCCCTGCAAGCTGGAGCCTCCTCAAAGCTGGATCCCATAGCTGGTGCCATATAGCCAAGATCCCCGCTAAAGCATCTGATGTTCCAGTGATCTCTGCACCGGTGGTAATTGGGCATACCCTTTGGTGGATGGGAGATCCCCAGCACAGCATCACCTCAGCAACCCTCTATCACATAGAAGTCGCAGACCTTACCTGCTGAGGTATCGCTGCCCAGATGCACAGCAGTAGTGCCCAACTCGGCAAGCGAGATAGGACGGTTTTGAGCCGGGCTTGCGGTTCTTTGGAGTACACAAGCCCTACGCCTAAAACTGCTCAGGTTGTGAGCGCGCTTTTACCTGCTCGGGCGTAGAGCTCACAGGCGCGCCAGCAGTACCAGGCCACAACTGACCGATATGGCCGGTACGGCTCGCCCAATGGCTCGAGCTCCCGTGAGCTTGGCATGGGGACATCCCATGCCAGGCCGTATCCGCGCCGTACTCCAAGATCCCCCGCAGGCCATACATCCAATCGGCGGAGCTGGAACATAAGGAACATCTCTGCGGTCCACCGGCCGATCCCGCGGACTGTAGAGAGCCTCGCAACGATCTCCTCATCGCTCTCAGCGCTCAGCCGGCCGGGCTCTAGGTCCACGGACCCATCGATCACCTTGGAGGACAGGTCACGCAGAGATGCTATCTTGCTTTGTGAGAGGCCGACGGCTCGAAGCTCTCCTGGGTCCATCTCCACCAAAGCTTCGGGAGTGACCTTGGAATCCAGAGCGCCTACGAGCCTTGCGTGGATCGCAGAGGCCGCCCCACCGGCAAGCTGCTGGTAGAGGATCGAGCGCACCAGAGCTGCAAAGTGTGACTCCAAGGGGGGACGAAGAGTTGGAGGGCCTGCAAGCCTCACCAGCTCTGCCAGATGTCTGTCCATTCTCGCGAGCTGTACAGCTGCACGCTTATGGGTTGGAACTGATACCGAGGACTCGATGCCATCTCGCCTGCTCACCGCCTTTTCTTGCTCTGTGATCGGTGACTTATAAGGATGCCTTTTCATGGTCTTGTCGATCCCTTAGCCTACAGGGTGGATAATGGGGTGGTGTGTAGCCACGACCGGGAGCCGGCTTCCAACTCAACCGCCACGCAGGCCAGTTCAAGCTCTAGCCAGCCCCTTCCCGGCGCAGCGGGAAGGACCGCGACACAAGACGAGGTTAACCTGGTTGCCACCCGGATCACTGCAATCGCTTCAGCAGTGTCCACAGTGGTCTTGGGCCAGGACCGCGCCGTCCGGCTCTCGGTCAGCTGCCTGCTGGCAGGTGGCCACCTACTTGTCGAAGACGTGCCTGGGGTGGGCAAGACCACGCTTGCCAGAACTCTGGCAGCAGAGGTAGGGGCATCCTGGAGCAGGATCCAATGCACACCAGATCTCCTACCGTCGGACCTGACGGGTGTACATGTGCCGACCGGAGCAACCGTCCCTATCGTTCCTGACAGCTCGGCTGGCACTAGCCGCAGTGGAGAGCTCTGCCTGCCAGGGCTCAATCCCGCTGTCTCCGGGATGCGCCTGCGACCAGGGCCGCTCTTTGCAGAGGTCGTGATGGCAGATGAGCTGAACCGCGCCTCACCTAGGACACAAGCCGCGCTCCTTGAGGCCATGGAGGAGCGTCAGGTGAGCTTGGACGGGATCACCTACCCGCTGCCGAGACCCTTCTTCGTAGTTGCTACGCAGAACCCTGACGACTTCGAAGGTACGTTCCCTCTCCCCGAAAGCCAGCTCGACCGCTTCCTCTTCCGTATCGAGCTGGGCCACCCGTCCCCTCAGGCAGAGCTGAAAATGCTCGAGAATGCGGCACATTACTCAGGTATGTCCGAGCCTGCTCCTAGCCATCCACCAGTGACCTCCCCTGCAGAACTGCTTGTGCTCTCGGAGATCGCCTCACGAGTCCACCTCTCCGCTCCCTTGCGCCACTACATGGTCAGCCTGGCTGCCATGACCCGCACCGAGCCAAGGCTGCACCCGGGCGTATCACCTCGGGCCCTGCTAGGCTTGGCAGCTGCAGCTAAGGTCTGGGCTGCAAGCGAAGGGCGGATCTATGTCCTCCCCGATGACATCTTGGACCTGGCAGTGCCCGTGCTCAGCCACCGGCTGGCCCTTGGACTGGTCGTAGAAGCAAGCGAGGTGTCCTCCCTACTTGAAGAGATCCTAAAGAGCCTTCCTGTCCCACTACTGGCAGTCGATTAGGACGGGTCGAGGAGATCTCGTGCAACCGATCAAGGATAGCTCTTGAGACATCCCCGAAGCCCCGCTACAGGAATTGGCCCACCAGAGTGCCAGAGCCACCCAGTGGACGCCGATGAGGCGCTTTCATCCATCCCCAGTGCGGAAGTTGACCCGCCAGTTCTCCTAAGCGCAATGGGCTCAGCTAACAAGCCAGACGACTCGAAGCGACATGTTCGCCCGGATGCGGGTAGCCCTGCCGAGGACAAGCCATCCGTTCGACTGACTGCCCGAGGCGGTTCCACTGCAGCAGCTGGGGTCGTGCTCCTAACTTGCGGCTTGAGCTTCGGCGCCACTGATCTCATCCAAGGTGGCATTGCAATCCTATCGCTTTTGGCGGTTGCGCTCGGGATTGCGTGGTGGCGCAGCAGGAAGCTCGTGGTGCGCAGGTGCGTGTCGCCAACCATGGTAAGCGTGGGAGAGCCCGCCTTTGCGAGCCTGGAGCTGCTCTCAGGACGCACACGAGAGCCTGCTGGTCAGCGGAGCGCGGTACAGCTAGATACGTCGACGCGAGGGGTATTTTTAAAGCCGACCTCATCGCTTTGGTTCACTGACCTCTTCGGGGTGCTCCGTTGGATGTGCAAGAGCGTCCAAGACGTCCCGCAATCCCTGGTGGTCTACCCTGTCCCACGCCTACCCACCAGGGCCTCTCACTCCAGACACGACAGAGAGGATCCCCCGGCCAGCTTGCGCCGATACAGGACCGGTGATGAGTTGCGCCGGGTCCACTGGCCGTCCAGTATCTCTCGGGGCCACGCCATGGTTGCAGAGCAGCCAGGAGCGCTCCAGAGCTCCAGTGCGATACTTGTTGACCTCCGCCCGCACGTGCATACGGCCGACTCCT
>JAMCQF010000067.1 GCA_023379605.1 Actinomycetota bacterium | reverse complement strand
TATAAGAAGTGGTTGGCACGCTTGAGGTTGGCTTGACAGCTACCTCATTGGAGGCTGGCCCTTGCCCACTTGCATTTACAGCCGCAACTGTGAAGTAGTAGGTCGTTTCGTTGGTGAGGCCAGTTACCGTATAGCTCGTTGAGCTGACAGGTGTGGAGTTGACCGGCGTGGTCGCCTCTTGCCCTGGGGATGTGCCCTCAAAGATGTCGTATCCGACAATTGCTGAGCTGCCGCTGGTGCCGGGAGCGCTCCAGGTGAGTGTGGCAGAGCCGTTTCCCGCCGTGGCGGAAAGCCCGCTGGGTGCTCCGGGGAGGGTTCCAGATGCCAAAGGCGCCGTGTTAGGTCCAGCTGTGACCTCTGCCAGGTCCGCTGTCGCTCCGGTGGTACCAAGCAGTGCCATGTGCAAAGCGCTAATGGTGAAAGGATCGCCTGAAACACTATCGGTCGTCGGCTGGTAGTTGGCGGTGATGTTGATCAGTGGAGCGACGGAGTCTGAGAGCACCGTCACCACTGATCCAAGGGTCCCATTGCTACTTAGAGCAGTGATAATGTCGCTAAGAAGATTCTCATTTGCAGCTCCCGACACGCTTAGTGGCACAGTGACTGGCGGAAGCAGCCCACCGAGCAGGGTCACGGTCACTGATCCCCCGTTGAGGGAGGCAGAGCCCGAGCCAGTGCCGGTTGGACCTTCTGTTGCAAATGCTGTCACAGAGTCAAAGGACACTTCCACGTTGGCGACGCTCGAAAGGACGGTCCCAAGGCCAGGAATGTTTGAAAGATCGAAGCTGAAACCACCTGAGCCCGACCCTGTCGAGCTACAGGAGCTGCCCGCTGATCCGATCTCAAGGGAGCCCCCGGTCTGGACCAGCCCGGCACAGGCATAAGAGGTTCCGGTTGGTTCAGCCGTAGCAATCTCCGCAAGAGCGCCAGCATGCATGAAGCCGAGGGAATTGAGCTGTGAGATCGACGGGTTGGCAGTGCTCGTCTGGCTGGCTTGGCTCCCGTTATTGGATGCACTGGAGGGCGGGTCCGTAAGCTCTACCTGAGGCGTGCCGTTACCCAGGTTCACATCTGCCCCAAGCGAGCTCGCCTGGGACACTGGGGCTGTTGACGCCACAGCCGGTGTGGTTACAATCCCTGCGGCCAGCGCCAACAGCCCCACTGCCACACCCACCGACCACAGTACCCTCCACCTGACGCGTTCCATGAGGCCCCCTCTCAGATGGCTGCTGCCACCATCATCGTCACAACCAGCGGTCGACTTTATGCATTTTGCGACCGTGATGCAAAAAGCCAGGGTCTGCTTGGCGATCCGGCCGTGCCGGACCCCGTGCCGGACCTATCCAACTGGCAGCAGCTGCGGTCTCCGCTGAGCGCTGGGGCCCTGATATGTCGCTTGTAAGCCCGCCACAAGCATCAGCCTACGTAGGGATAGCTACGCCGAAGCTCCTCACGAGCGATGGAGCGGCGGTGCACTGCATCTGGGCCGTCCACGATCCTAAGTGCACGTGCCCACGCGTAAAGGCGAGCAAGCGGGGTATCGTCACTTACTCCCTGGCCGCCAAATATCTCAATTGCGCGATCTATCACCGAAGTGGCCATGGCAGGCGCAGCGACCTTGATGGCCGCGATCTCGGTACGGGCTCCCTTGGCTCCATAGCTGTCTATCAACCAGGCAGTCTTGTAGACCAACAAGCGCACCTGGTCGATCTCAATGCGTGAGCGTGCTATCAGGTCCTGCACCACTTCGTGATCAGATAGATGCTGGCCAAATGCCACGCGGTATTTCGCCCTGTCGACCATGAGAGACATGGCCCGTTCTGCCATCCCTATGGCCCTCATGGCGTGATGAACCCGACCTGGTCCGAGACGCGCCTGGGCGATCATGAACCCGTCGCCCTCTGCTGCCAGCATGTTGGCAGCAGGTACCCTCACGTTGCGGAAAACGATCTCGGAGTGCCCATGCTGGTCCTGGTAGCCGAAGATAGGCAGGTGACGCTGTATCTCCAAGCCTGTCGTATCACGTGGTACGAGTATCATAGACTGTTGGCGATGAGCCTCGGCCGAGGGGTCGGTCTTGCCCATCGTTATGAATATCTTGCAGCGCTCGTCGGCTGCTCCGCTGATCCACCACTTGCGGCCATTTATCACGTAGCTATCCCCGTCACGCTCGATGGCGGTGGTGATGTTGGTGGCATCCGATGAAGCCACGTCAGGCTCTGTCATGGCGAAGGCAGAGCGGATGCGGCCTTCCAAGAGAGGCTCGAGCCACTGCTCTTTCTGCTCTGGAGTGCCAAACATATGGAGTATCTCCATATTTCCTGTGTCGGGAGCCTGGCAGTTAATCGCCTCAGGTGCAATCATTGGAGACCAGCCTGATATCTCTGCAACAGCTGCATAGTCCAGGTTGGACATTCCAGATACGGCAGGCAGGAACAGGTTCCAAAGACCTCGCTTGCGCGCGGATGCCTTCAGATCTTCCACCACAGGGGGATATGCATGCTCACCAATCTCTGCAAGATACGCTTCGTAGACCGGCTCTGCGGGGAAGACCTCCGCACGCATGAAATCCCACATTGCAGCGCAGACTTCCTGCGCCTTTGAAGAGAGCTCGAAGTCCATTTACCAACCTTCCTGCACTGTCTTTGTCAAGGCACACACCCAGCCACCTATCCACAGGCACTCAAAGAGATCGGGCCTGACTGGTCAATTATGAGAGCTCACGCAGTTCCCGGCGCAGGATCTTACCAGTAGTCGTCTTGGGAAGCTCATCTACAAAGACTATGGAGCGCGGGTACTTGTACGCAGCCATCTGCTCCCTGCAGAATGCGATCAGCTCCTCCTCGCTCACCGAGGCACCCGGCTTCAAGGTGACAAAGGCCTTGACTGACTCACCCCTGTAGCTATCGGGAACCCCCACTACGGCAGCTTCGCTCACAGCAGGATGGCCGTAGAGCACGTCTTCAACTTCCCGGGGCCATACCTTGTAGCCAGCGGCATTGATCATGTCCTTCTTGCGGTCAACTATGTAGAACCAGCCCTGCTCGTCCATAAAGCCGACGTCGCCGGTCCTCAGCTCACCGCCCGGAAGGCTCTCCGCTGTCGCATCAGGCTTATTCCAGTATCCAGCTACCACCTGAGGCCCAGAGATAGCTATCTCGCCGATCTCGCCAACCGGTAGCTCCGCACCGTCGTCGTCAAGGATCCTGACCAGGGTGTTAAAGCATGGGACGCCCACCGACAAGGCACCAGAGGTAGGATCCACTGGTGCCTCCGCTTTGAGTGGGACTATATGAGAAGGCGAGTTGGTCTCGGTGAGCCCGTAGATATTGTGAATATACAGACCGGTCTTCGCCCTGAACTGCTCCACTACTGCAGGAGCGATCGGGGCACCCCCCGAGTAGAGGATGCGAAAAGATGAGAAATCCCCTGCAGTCACGCCCGCCTGGCTGCTCAGGCTGATGAACACCGTGATCGCACCAACGGTGAAGCTAGGGCGATGCTCTCGAATTGCATCCAGGACGACACCGGGCTCGAAACGGTGCGCTATCACAAGCGGCATGCCAGTAAGCAAAGCGACGCCCACATGGCCTACCAGTCCAGTTATGTGGAATAGCGGTGCGACTCCAAGAACCGAGTCATTCTCGTCAAGCCCCATCCAGTCCCGATACGTTTGGGAGTTGAAAGCCAGGTTTCCCTGGGTGCTCATGGCTCCCTTGGGAACTCCGGTTGTCCCCGATGTGTAGGTGAGAAGAGCGAGATCACTTGCCTGGGGTGAAACTGATGCGGGCTTTCTGCCACCAAACTGCTTAAGGATCTGCTGAAGGTCCAGGGCTGAGTCGACCCTTAGCTTGAATGGCTGCTTAAATAAGCGCTCGTCGTTTCGGGACTGATCATCCAGTGCCGAGCAGGTTATGACCGTCTTCACTGAAGTACCCCCAGATGCAATCAGCTCCTTAGCTACTGCCTCATAGAGCTCGTCAAGGCACAGCAGGGCTGTGGCACCAGAATCAGATAGCAGGTATGCGAGCTCGCGCTGCCTGTTCATTGGGTTGATCGCCACCGCGGATCCCCCTGCCTTCCAAGCTGCCACCAGCCCTATCACAAAAGCAGGGTTGTTCTGTAGGTACAATGCCAGCCGATCACCAGTTGCAAAACCATTCTCCAAAAGGGCAACGGCCAGCGCATCCGCACGCTCGTTCAGCTCTGCAAATGTCAGGCTTCCATCGAAATACTTGATCGCGACCCCATCTGGTGAGCGTCTGAGCGTGGCGTCAAAGGCTGCCAGCATGCTCGGGTGCTCCTGGCTGATCTCAGCAGGTACACCTTCGTCGTAAAGAGCCAACCAGGGGCGCTCGGAGTAGGCGCTCATTTGACCACCAAGGGGTTCACCGGGGAGCCACTGGCTTTGCTGATCTTCAATGGCGCTGCAGCATAGAGAAAGGTGTACTGGCCGTCCTCAGCGCAGCTTCCAGCCAGCTTCTCCAAATCGCAGATCTCTGTGAAAGCGATGCCCAGATCATGCATCAAGGCACAATGCAAAGGCAGTGCCGTGCCATTGTTCGGATCGGTGGTCACTTCGTTTGCGATTGTGTCCGTGACAAGATTGGGTATCTCCATGTCCTTGAACCACTCGACCAGGGCTGGGCTGTAGACGAGGCCTGGCTCGCAAAAACCTTCGTAAAAGGATTGGCCCTGATCGTAGAAGAGCTTGAGGAAGTTCGTCCTTATGATCAAGATATCGTGCTTGGTGATCTCGGTCCCCTGAGACTCGGCGCATTTCATCAGATCCCCATGATCAAAGGTCTCTGCCTTGTCCAGGCACACCTTGCCGCGATAGCGCGCCATGTCCAGCAGGATCCCGCGACCCACTACCCCACGTTCTGCGATTGGCTCTACACTCGCGATCTCAAGTCCCCCCACAGAGCTGCGTGCGTCATAGCCGTTCCAGAGCTTGCCTCCATACCATACATGTCCAAGAGCGTCGTATTGGGTGGAGCCCTGCAGGAACGCGTCGATCTTGTCATCGGCATAGTGCAGGCCACCAGGAAACTGGGGAGCGTCACTTGAATCCCAGGACGACTCATCTAGGACCTGTGTCCTGGTCGCAGGGGAACGCCCCGGCCAGACTGGATCGCCCCTTGGATCGCCTATCAGACGCTGCAGGGTAAAGACCTTCCCGGACTTCACGTGGCGGACTCCTCTTAGGACTTCTTCAGGGCCGAGGTAGTTGAGCGCTCCCACCTCGTCTCGATCGCCCCATTTGCCCCAGTTCTTGGGCGAGTTTTTGAGGAGCACTTCCATTGCGGGAACATCGGTCATGGTCATCTGCCTCCTAAGTCTGCTGACAGAACGCTCACTCGGTCCTGAGGTGCTAGATAGTATGCTCACACCCTCCAGTGCCTCTGTCAACCCAGGTGAGCAATCCAGCCAGGCAAGCTATCTGGACTACCACCCCTTTCAGGCAGGTCGAGCTAGCCTCTCCTGGACGGAGTGCTTGTGTTCGGATATTCTGAACTCATGGAGGACCTCGCCATTGGGCAGGCCATACGGACCCAGAGGCTGGCTCGCCGGATGACGCTGCGTGATCTTGCAGCACAGATCCAGGTGAGCCCAGCCACGATGAGCGCGATAGAGAACGGGAAGACAGCCATCTCCCTTAAACGACTGATCCAGGTCGCCACTGTGCTTCGCACTGGCGTCACCGTTCTCGTTGAGGCCAGCACCGCAGAAGTCGTTGGCAGCACCACCCCCTCCAGTGCCAGCCCCGCTATAGGCCCCCCAAGCTCCACGGCGGTCTCGGTTGCGCCCACGCAGCCAGGAGAACCCAAAGCCCTGTCCTCCGCCCCCGCTTGCGCCCGAGCTGACTGGCGAGAGTTCGCTCCCCTTCCACTCGATGTTGTACTGGCCGGAGCTGTTGCTGGATTTGTCGCAAAAGGCTATCACGGCGCCAGCATGCGCTCAATCGCAGCGCTGTCGCATATGAGCGTTCCTGGCATATATCACCACTACCGGAGCAAGCAGGACATCTTGATGACAATCCTGGAGCTCACTATGGGAGACCTTATCTGGCGGATGGAGATGGCCAGAGATGAGGACTGCGATCCCCTTGGACGCATCCTGCGCTTGGTCGAAGCGTTGGCGCTATACCACATGCGACGCAAGGACCTGGCATTCATCGGGGCGAGCGAGATGAGAAGCCTGACCCCAGAGAACTACCGGCAAATAGCGGCATTGCGCAACGGGGTCCAGCAGCTCCTCGATGCAGAGATCTCTACAGCAGTTCTAAAGGGACTGGTAATGGTTAGTGACCCCAAGGACGCCGGCAAGGCCATATCCACCATGTGCACTTCGCTGCCCAGCTGGTTCAATCCATCAGGCCCTAAAAGCCCAGAGCAGATCGCCAGCGAGTATGCGCAGTTCGCCCTTTCCATGCTCAGCTATCGCCAGCACGACCAAACCACCTCTCGCGCTGGGCGAAGAGGTACCGGTCGGTTATGACATTTAGCACCCGCCTTGCATCTCCGAAGCTCTTGGAAAGCTCGGCCACCACACGCAGCTCTGAGGTGGTCGCTATTAGCGCGGACGATGCTGCCAGCTCGTACCAGCGGCTTCCGAGCTGCTCGAGGAGGGCGACCGCTCCCATGGGGGCAAGGGACTCCGGAAGGGCTGCGTACCCGTGCTGGGGAGTTCCCACCGCACCATGGTGCTGGGGAGCTCCCACCGCACCAGGCAAGGCTGCACCTGGATCGAGCTCATAGCCTGCAGAGCGGCGCAACCTGGCCTGCGCTACCTCGCTTATGCCCTTGCGGGCTGTGTGATCAGGGAACACACCTGTAAGGAACAGCGCCAGATCGCCCAGCCTGCGGTAGATGCCAGGAAGCTCTGCTTTGGGCACGACCTCGAGCAACGAGACGAGCCCGGCTGGGTCCATCTCACTGAACCGCTGCCTGCGCCATCCACGGCGGGTCCGCACGAAATAGCTGCCACTCACGACGTGCGCATAGGAAGCCAGCAGCTCTGCCAAATAAAGCCTGTGCCAAGGATCCTCGAGGAACGCCGCCAGCCTGTCGGTACCGAGTACCGGGATCCGCTGGCGCAGTCCCAGCCACTCATGCACGTAGCTGGACTCGGCCAAGTCCTTGCGGCAACGGTGCACCAAGAGGGCAAATACCAAAAACGGCGAGACGTCCACAAAAGCCGCTGGATCGCCAAGGCCACCAAAGACCATCTCGAATGCTTCAGCGCGCTCTAACAGCTCCTCCACCAGGCCAGGAGAGCAGCGCAGCTCGCCAGTGCTGTAGTGCGCTGTAACTTCGCCGCTCCTCGAATGGCTGGCAGAGAGCACAGCAAGGTCGGAGTCGGTCAGATGGTCGAGATATGCGGTTCCTACCTGCTGGTTCAACAGCCCCTACACCTCCAAAGGCCCAGCAATAAGAGATTCTGCCATATCTGAGCCAGAACAGCTGAGCAACGCCGGATCTCTTAGGAAGTATTGACCAGCTGGCAACTGTAACCTGGAGCAGCTACAACCAACTGCCATCGTCCTGCGGTGGCCAGGCAAGGAGGTCTCATGGCAGATACCCCTACGGCCCAGCCAACAATCACCGGCGTGCATCACTTCTCTCCCACGGTGACTGACATCGAGGCAAGCATCGCTTGGTATGAGCGTGTGTTCGGTCTCGAGAGAGTTCCGGTCACTTTCCCTCACTACGGCTCCGAGGATAGCGGCTACGCGATCCTGCTCATAGACCCGCGCTCAGGACTTGCCTTCGGCCTGCACCACCACGATGCCAACACGGGCGAGCCATTCTTAGAGACCAGGACTGGCCTGGATCATCTGGCTCTCACTGTGCCCGGACGCCAAGAGCTCGAGAACTGGGTGGCACACCTTGACGCACTAGGGATAGAGCACTCGGGCATAACCGATATGGACGAGCCCTTCAAGTACTCCGTCCTTGTGTTTCGAGACCCCGACAATATCCAGCTTGAGCTGTTCTGCATGAACGACTGAGCCCGAGCACAGCGCAAAGGCCCCCCAGCACAGCGCAAAGGCCCCCGAGCACAGCGCAAAGGGCAGGTTCGGGCCCAGCTATGGTAAACAGTGACATGCCTCTTGTGGAAGTTACACTCGTGCAGGGAAGAACCCCAGAACGACTGCGCGCCCTTATAACTGCTGTGACCGACGCCGTAGAGCAGTCCATAGAAGCGCCCCGAGACAGCGTTCATGTTGTGCTCAGGGAGGTGCCTGCCACTCACTGGGCGGCAGGAGATGTGACCATTGCCGAGCAGCGATCCAGCCAGGCCGCTCGGTAGGACCTGCCGTTGGACTGCAGGACTCACCCACGAGTTCAGTCGGCTCTATCACACCTTGGCCTCGGTCGCTGACACTGCGCTCGATGGTGGTGTGCTCACCCACGAGTTCAGTCGGCTCAATCACACCTTGGCCTCGCCAGCAGCGTTTCCCACCAGCCACTGACACCACTCATCCATGCCTGCACCTGTCCGGGCACTAACCTCTATCACCTTTGCAGAAGGGTTGACTGCTGCCAGGTTCGCAAGGAAAAGGTCGAGATCGAAGTCGAGGTGAGGCAATAAATCGATCTTGTTGACCACCACAGCGTCGACCGCCCTGAACATCACCGGGTACTTAAGAGGCTTTTCCTCGCCCTCAGTTACAGATGAGACCATCGCCTTGGCATGCTCGCCGACGTCGAACTCCGCTGGGCATACAAGGTTGCCCACGTTCTCTATGATCAAAAGATCAAGGTCATTGAGCGAAAGCCGTCCCAGGCCAGAGCGAACCATGACCGCATCCAGATGGCATTCGCCGCCAAAGCCAGCGCTTGTGTTCACCAGTGACACAGCAGCAGCACCGCAACCTTCGAGCCTGTCAGCGTCAATGCTGGTAGCTATGTCTCCCTCCAAGATACCCACCCTATATGTGCTACCGATCTCAGCCAATGTCCGCTTTAAAAGCGTTGTCTTGCCGGCGCCAGGGGAGGACATGAGATTTATGACTGTCACTCCTGCATCCGCAAAGTCCTGCCTGTTCCTGCCAGCTACACGATCATTTTCAGATAATATCTTCTCTAGGACATCCACTCGAGATGTTCCTGTGGATGTATATCCGCTATGATCCCCCACTTCACGATGGGCGCGGAGGTCATGGCCAGCCTGAGAGTGGTCATCACCATGTGCTTGCACAGTGCCGTCCAGGTGAGTGTGGTCCTCATTGCCACCGTGGGCATGTGAAGTGCCCTCTGGATGGAGGTGAAAACGGCCCATCTCAGACGTCTGCCACATCGAATGACTTGAGCTGGAACTCCTCACCAGAGATGAGCTCTACATCGGCACTGTCACAGGCACCACATAGCAGGATGGGCGTTTCCAAGGTGGTCTGCTCACCACAGATCCGGCACGCCGCCACTGCAGGCACGTAATCCACATCCAGCAAGCAACCCTCTAAGTCAGTGCCAGCTGTCACCATCTCCCAGCTGAACACCAAGGATTCAGGCACGACCTGGCGCATATAGCCGATCCTCACCTGAACCCGAGCAGGGATGCGGCCACTGGCTCGATCACGCACCGTGTCTGCAATGGCTTCACATACCGCAAGCTCGTGCACCTGCCACACCTCCGAGCACCCGACGCTAGCAGCTCGCCGGCTCAGTTAGTTCGCTCGCCTCCAAGCTCGCCTACCTGCAACCCAGCACAGCTTCAGCCTCGCCGAACTGTATCCCAGCCGCCTGCTCAGCCCCGCTGTCCGAGGTGGGAACACTCCATGCTCACCCAGCCCCTACGAAATAGTGAGAGAAGCGCAGCGGCTTTCTAGGGAGGATGAATGTGGCAAGGAGCTTGTTACTTGGACGATCCATGACGACCACTGCTATAGGTCCTAAGTAATCTTGGGGCCTACCGGGAAGCGTGGCATACTTTTGGACCTGGCTGGGCCGGTAGCTCCCTGAATATGCGACCACGCACAGATCGTGCACTGCTGCACCTGCCCTCTGATCCAACAGGCTGGCT
>JAMCQF010000066.1 GCA_023379605.1 Actinomycetota bacterium | reverse complement strand
TAGGAGAAAGCGTTGAGCTGGGATCGCTCTATTGCAGCCAAGCAGGACTCCAGCGCTTCCAGCGGGGATAGCTCCTTGGACCTGAAGGCATCCACTAGAGAGCAGGCATCACCGGTCCAGGGGTTGTCGTCCATTACCAGACGGTAGCGTGGGGAGCTATGGGAGTCGAGCTCTATGAGGTGATCAACCGGCGCCGTGACGTAAGAGGCCAGTTCACCGGTGCTCCCGTGCCAGAGGAAGTGCTGGGTCGTGTTCTCGCTGCGGCACACGCCGCTCCAAGCGTAGGGCTATCCCAGCCCTGGGACTTCGTGCTGGTGAGAGATCTGGGGACCCGAAAGGCTTTCTACGATCATGTGCAGGCGGAAAGATCTCAATTTGCCTCCAGCCTGGAAGGGGAGCGTGCAGAGCGCTTTTCTGGGATAAAGATCGACGGGATCTTGGAGTCCACCTTGTCAGTGGTGGTTACCTACGACCCCACTCGCGGCGCGCCCGGTGTGCTCGGAAGGCACGCTATTGCCGATGCGGGGCTGTACTCGGTCTGTCTGGCAATAGAGAATCTCTGGCTGGCATGCACGGCGGAGGGGCTGGGGTTGGGATGGGTCTCATTCTACCGAGAGCAAGTCCTCCAGAGCCTACTGGGGATCCCGGCCCATGTGCGCCCGGTAGCGTGGTTGTGTCTGGGGCCAGTGACACACCTTGAGGAGGTGCCTGATCTGGAGCGTCACAGGTGGCGCGAGCGTATACCGCTTGCACAGGTGCTCCATCAAGAGCGATGGGGATCTGAACCTGTGGGCTCGGGGGGCATCGAAGCTGAGAACCCGGCGTTGTCTGAAGGCACGAGCGTTTAGGCGAGTGGGAGAATGAGACGTTGAATGGAGGATCATGAGTGCTGAGATGGGTGGAGCTGCTCCCGCTACTGGGCACCCAGGCGTTGACGTCGGTGTCGGTGAGTCAGCTCCAGGGTCTGAGCCAGTGGCCGGTGAGAAGCGGTCTGCAGACGATGTCCTAACTCTGGCCATTGATATAGGAGGCACAGGGTTAAAGGCGTCCGTCTTGGATACAAAAGGAAAGATGGTTGCGGACCGGGTTCGCGTCGAGACAAAGTATCCGTGCCCACCTCAGTCGATGATCGATGCCTTAGCCGAGCTGGTCCGACCCCTCCCCTCCTATGACCGGGTCTCTGCTGGTTTCCCCGGGGTGGTTCGCAAGGGGAGGATCCTTACAGCGCCTCATTTTGTCACCAAGTCAGGCCCAGGCTCACAGGAGGTTCCCGAGCTGGTCAAACAGTGGGACAGGTTCGATCTGGCAGGCGCTCTTGCCAGCCGTCTGGGAAAGCCCACTCGGGTCGCGAACGACGCCGATCTCCAGGGTGCAGCAGTGGTGGAGGGTCAAGGACTTGAGCTTGTCATAACCTTAGGAACAGGCTTTGGTAGCGGCCTGTTCTACGACGGGAGGCTCATGCCCCATCTGGAGATCGCTCACCAGCCATTTCGTAAGGGCAAGACCTACAACGAAGAGCTTGGGGACGTAGCCCTGAAACGAGTAGGGCCCAAGAAGTGGAACAAGCGCTTGGCTCAAGCCATCGAGAACATGGTTGTTCTCTTGCGCTATGACAAGCTCTATCTAGGTGGGGGAAATGCCCGCCATGTCACGCTGGACCTGGGTGACAAGGCAACCATTGTGGACAATTCAGCCGGCATTCTCGGTGGAATCTGGCTCTGGGATGACAGGCGGGGAATGGAGTGAGCCAGCTCCGTTAGCTGGCGACATGGACCGTGGGTCGGAATCCCGTTACCATGGTCGCCTGCACCTGTTGCCTGGCTATTGCCTGGGGCCCAATCGGGCAAGTGGTTGGGCGAGGGTGGAGAGTAGGCGCTCGTAGCTCAATGGACCAGAGCATCTGACTACGGATCAGAAGGTTGGGGGTTCGAATCCCTCCGAGCGCGCTGACTACCAGGACTTTTGCCTAGTGAGGTCGAAGGAGACGGGGTCTGACCCCCACATTGACCCCCAAAGTGGTAACCTGGGGGTCGTGGGTCGACGTGTCGCGGGGGAAGGTAACGTCCGCAGGAGGGCGGATGGGCGCTGGGAGGCGCGCTTCGACATCGCCGGCCAGGGCGCCCGCCGGCGGGTGTCGGTCTACGGGCGGACCCGCGCCGAGGTGCTCGGGAACCTCCGGGCGGCGAGGAAGCGTGCCGAGCGGGGCTGGTCGGGAGAGCCGCAGCGGACCACGCTCGCCCAGTTCCTCCGGCACTGGCTCGAGGTCACCGAGGACCGTCGCCGCCCGAACACGAACCGCTCCTACCACGACGTCTTGGAGAAGTACGTGATCCCGCGCCTCGGGAGGGCCCGGCTCGCACGGCTGACCCCTCTCCAGGTGGACGAGGCGCTATCGGGCATGGCAAGCGACGGCGTCGGCACGCGCACCCGCCAGATGGCCCGTACGGTGCTCAGGGCTGCACTGAACGACGCCATCCGCTGGGGGATCACCGAGCGCAACGTGGCGGCGCTCTCCTCGCCGGTTGCACATGTGGGTTCCGAACGCCACCCGCTCACCAAAGAGCAGCTCGGTGCTCTCGGCGAGCTGCTGGTGGGGGATCCGCTCGAGGCCGGCTACCTCTTCCTCGCCACCACCGGCGCCAGGCGTGGGGCAGCGGTGGGATTGTGCTGGTCCGACATCGACCTCGACGGCGGGCACGCATCGATCCGTCGCTCGCTCCAGCGCGTGAAGGGCCGGGGCCTGGTCGCCTTCGATCCGAAGACCGAGCGGTCGAAGAGAGAGGTGCCACTCGATCCGGTCGTCGTCGAGGCGCTAGGGCGACGGCGCGAGGCACAGGCCACCGAGCGCGAGCTGGCAGGCGACGCCTGGGTCGAGACCGGCTACGTGTTCACGTCGGCTATCGGCACTCCCATCGACCCGGCAGTCCTCACCCACCATTGGGAGCGGATCCGACGGGAGATCGGGGCCCCGA
>JAMCQF010000065.1:11305-18775 GCA_023379605.1 Actinomycetota bacterium | reverse complement strand
TCGAGCCGCCAAGCTGCACCTTGCCATGGTCTCGGCGCGCGGTGGGGTGGACATAGAGCAGGTTGCACAGGAAGATCCCGAGGCCATCGCCCGCCATCATGTCAACCCACTCGATGGCTTCGATCTTGATGCAGCTCTCAAGCTTGTGAAAGACGCAAACCTAGATGATCAGGCGCTCCATGGCGCAGCCGAGATTCTCGTGAAGCTCTATCGCTGCTTTGTGGACTCCGATGCCGACCTGGTCGAGATCAACCCGCTCATCTTGACTACTGATGGGGCCGTTCATGCCCTGGACGCCAAGGTGGGCTTGGATGACAACGCTGCCTTTAGACACCCAGAGTGGGCTGAGCTGGCTCCCGACCCATCGGACATGGACCCCAGGGAGCGTCTGGCACGTGAAAGGGGCCTCAACTACATAGGCCTGGACGGCACGGTGGGCATAATCGCGAACGGGGCTGGGCTGGCTATGAGCACGCTTGATGTGGTGAACCAGGCAGGCGGATCAGCCGCCAACTTTCTCGATATAGGCGGAGGGGCAAACGCGGATGTGATGGCCGCTGCCTTGGAGGTGATCAACACCGATGAGAAGGTCAGATCCATCTTGGTGAACATCTTCGGTGGTATCACGAGGTGTGACGAAGTGGCAAGAGGGATAGTCGAGGCCATCGATCGGGTGGACCTGCGATCTCCGATCGTACTGCGCTTGGATGGGACCAACGTTGCAGAGGGCCGGGCTATCCTGGCCGATCACCTATCGGATCGCCTGGTCACTGAGCCCACCATGCTTTCCGCCGCCAAGCGAGCAGTGGAGATGGCTTCTTCATCTCTGGCGGCCCGATCTGGCTCAGCTGAGAAGGCGGCACAGCCAGGAGATGGAGGGGCGCTCAGGTGAGCATCTTCGTAGACGAGCATACCAAGGTAGTCGTCCAGGGCCTGACCGGAGGCCAGGGCCGTTTCCATGGGCTGCGCAACAGGGATTACGGAACCCAGGTGGTGGCAGGGGTCACCCCCGGCAAGGGGGGCACTGACGTCGAGGGCATACCCGTCTTTGACACCATGGCCGAGGCGGTGGAGTCGACCGGAGCGGATGCTTCCCTGGTGGTGGTGCCGCCGCGGTTTGCTTCTGACGCCATCGTTGAGGCCGCTGCCGCGGGGATCACCTTTATAGTCTGCATTACCGAAGGCATCCCTGCTCAGGACGAGGCCAGGTTCTACAACCTTCTGCTAAGGGACTACCCAGCTACCCGCTTGCTCGGTCCCAACTGCCCAGGGATCATCTCTCCGGGCAAGTGCAATATAGGCATTACTTCGGGCGACATAGCCTTACCAGGCGGGCATGTGGGCATTGTAAGCCGCTCTGGGACCCTTACCTACCAAGCCCTCCACGAGCTATCCCAGCAGGGAGTCGGCCAGACCACCTGTGTGGGGATCGGGGGGGATCCTGTTCCGGGCACGGGCTTCATCGATTGCCTGGCCGCTTTTCAAGCCGATCCTGAGACCCAGGCAGTTATGATGATTGGTGAGATCGGTGGCTCCGAAGAGGAGCGAGCAGCCGAGTTCATAGCTGCTCAGATGACAAAGCCTGTGGTTGCTTATGTTGCGGGCGTAACCGCTCCGCCAGGGCGGAAGATGGGCCACGCAGGAGCCATAGTCTCTGGGTCACAAGGGACAGCGCAGGCAAAGATGGACGCCCTCGAAAAGGCAGGGGTTCAGGTGGCGCTCAATCCGACTGAAGCAGGCGAGAAGATGGTGGCGCTCGTCCACAGCTTGGCTTGAGCAGTTCGGCTGGGGATGGGGCTTTCTTCGGAGCCCCTGCTAGCGTGGCGCCGTGACAGCGCAGGTGGCAGTTCTGGCATCTGGCAGCGGGAGCATACTCTCCGCGATCCTGCGCGCGGGCATTCCTGTTGCCGTGGTCGTCTCTGACAGGAAGTGCACCGCTTTGTGTGTAGGGGAGCAAGCAGGCATCCCCGTGGAGCTGGTAGAGCGGAGGAGCTTTGGAAGCGACTTCGATCGGGATGCCTACACAGACCAGGTTGTGGAGGCGCTGAGCCGCTACGAGATCTCCATTGTGGCGATGGCAGGGTTCGGTACGATCCTGGGCAGTGCCGTGCACAAGGCGTACCCCCAGCGGATCCTTAACACCCACCCCGCCCTCCTGCCCGCTTTCAAAGGCTGGCATGCGGTGGCCGATGCGCTGGCTGCTGGCGTGAAGGTGACGGGCTGCACAGTTCACCTGGCTACGCTCGAGGTAGATGAAGGCCCGATCCTGGCACAAGAGGCCGTCCAGGTCCTGGATGGAGATAGCGTGGAGACGCTCCACGAGCGCATCAAGCAGG
The DNA here is from genome assembly GCA_023379605.1 of Actinomycetota bacterium. Classification (GTDB taxonomy): domain Bacteria; phylum Actinomycetota; class Acidimicrobiia; order Acidimicrobiales; family JAMCQF01; genus JAMCQF01. Next base: position 16,439 of record JAMCQF010000065.1, on the reverse strand, counting down.
TCGAGCGCCGTATATATCCTGACACAATTATGAGGATGCTGCGCTCAGGAGCTGGCGGAGCAGCCAGCAAGGGAGAGGCTGCGAAGTGAGGGCATTATTATCTGTCTACGATAAGACTGGGCTGCAGGAGCTGGCTAAGGGGCTTGTAGAGCTGGGCTGGGATCTTCTTGCCAGCGGAGGGACGTCCAAGGCCCTCGCTCAATGGGGCATTGCCCATCAAAGCGTTGAGGAGCTGACTGGCGCGCCTGAGATGTTGGGTGGGAGGGTCAAGACACTGCATCCAGCGATCCACGGCGGGATCCTGGCGGATAGGGACAACCCCGAGCACATGGTCGATCTGCAGGTCCAGGGGTTCTCAATGATCGACCTGGTGGTGTGCAACCTGTATCCATTTGCCACAGACCCATCGGTGGAGCTCATAGACGTCGGTGGCCCCACCATGGTGCGCGCAGCCGCAAAGAACCATGCCCATGTGGGGATCGTGGTCAGCCCAGCTGACTACGAGGGTCTGCTGGCTGAGCTCAGGGCTGAGGGCAGTCTTTCCCCTGCGACACGGCGCCGTCTGGCTGGAGCAGCATTTGCCCACACAGCCGCTTATGACGCTGCCATAGCTAGATGGTTTGCACTGGAGAGAACCTCTAGCCCGGCCTGCTCCCCAAAGCTGCCTGATGTGCTGGACCAAGTTATGGAGCGGGCTATGGACCTCCACTACGGAGAGAACCCGCACCAAAGCGCCGCGTTGTACAGCCACTCTGGGCAGCCGACTTGCTGGAGTGCTCTGGTGAAGCGTTCAGGTCGCGAGCTGTCCTACCTCAACCTATTCGACGCCGACGCCGCCTGGCGACTGCTTCATGAGCTCCAGGCCCTTCCCTCGGCCTTGACCTTGGCGGTGCCTGCCGGCACGAAGGATGCTTCCGGTCTGGCTCCAATGGGGGGCGAGAATGGTGGGCCCAGCTCTTCAACTCGGGCTCGCTCTGTTTCAGGGGCAGTGATCGTAAAGCATGCAAACCCGTGCGGTGTGGCATTGGCGAGCAGCCCGCTGCAGGCTTATCAGCAGGCACTGGACTGCGACCCAACCTCGGCATTCGGTGGGATAGTGGCACTTGGAGCAACGGTGGACCTAAGCCTTGCCGAGGCGATCTCGGATGGGCCTCAGGCCGATGTCATAGTTGCGCCACGCTTCGACGATGCTGCAGTTGAGCGGCTTATGTCCCGGCGCAAGGCCACCCGACTGATAGAGCTGCCTGTGCCAGAGCCGATGGACTTGCAGATGCGCAGCCTGGGCAGAGCGCTGCTAGTGCAGTTCGCTGATCGGATCTGCTTTGACAGGGCGAACTGGGAGGTTGTGACCAGGGCTCGACCGACCGATGAGCAGTGGAGGGACATAGAGCTGGCCTGGCTGGTTTGTGCCAGGACTACCTCAAACGCCGTGGTGCTGGTCGCCAGAGGCCAGGCCGTGGGCATTGGTGCTGGACAGCAGAGCAGGGTAGACGCAGCTATGATCGCTTCCCGCAAGGCGGCTGGGCGTGCCAGGGGAGGGGCGGCGGCCTCCGATGCCTTTTTCCCCTTCAGGGACGGATTGGATGCGGTTGCGAACGCCGGCGTTGCAGCAGTGGTGCAGCCAGGAGGTTCTGTGCGCGACAACGAGGTCATAGCTGCCGCTAACGAGCATGGGATCGCCATGGTCTTTACCCATGAGCGCCACTTCAGGCACTAATGCAAGCTTTGGGCGCTTTCCAGCTTGCAGGTGAAAGTGGGGGGATCCGCAGCCAGGTGGTAACGGGGAAGGCGACATGAGCGCAAGGATCCTCGATGGCGAGCGGCTCGCTCAGCTTATCCGCTCAGAGCTGAAGCTCAAGGTGGCAGACCTTGCCCGCAGAGGGATCAGGCCGGTACTGGGAACGATACTGGTGGGTAACGATGGACCCAGTGCCAGGTATGTGTCTATGAAGCACAAGGACTGTGAAGAGGTAGGGATTGAGTCGGTGCACCAGCATCTTGGCCCTACTGCGACTCAGGGCGAACTGCAGGCCGCTATTGACAGGTTCAACATGGACAGCTCGGTCCATGCGTATCTGCTCCAGCTCCCACTTCCAGTTGGTCTGGACCAGTGGGAAGCGCTGACTGCGATAGACCCAGCCAAGGACGTAGATGGCCTGCATCCAGTGAACCTGGGCCGTCTGGTCATGGGTGAGGAAGGACCACTCCCCTGCACGCCATCTGGCATTGTGAAGCTCCTGGCAAGCAACGCCGTGCCAGTCGAGGGGCGACATGTGGTGGTGATAGGACGTGGGTTGACCATAGGCAGGCCCCTGGCTCTGCTGATGGCGCTGAAACGTCCTGGCTGCAATGCCGCTGTGACTGTCGTTCACACAGGAGTCCCAGATCTGGCGCTCTATGCCCGCCAGGCAGATGTCCTGGTGGCAGCAGCGGGCTCCCCTGGCCTGGTCACTCCGGACATGGTGAAAGCCGGGGCCGCAGTCGTCGCAGCTGGCGTCTCATGGGAGGGCAAGAGGCTGGTATCTGACGTAGAGGACTCCGTAGCCGAGGTAGCAGGATGGATCACCCCGCGCATTGGAGGGGTAGGCCCTATGACCAGAGCCATGCTGCTCGTCAACGCCGTAGCTGCAGCTGAGCGCAGCCTAGCTGAGCCGCCTTTGCCTGTTGGCTCAAAGAGGGGCTCGAGGTGACACGTATAGATGAGATCCTTGCGCACGGCCGCTCATTCTCCGTGGAGATGTGGCCGCCTAAGACAGCAGAAGCCACAGCGAGGCTGCGGGCGGTCTTTGACGAGCTGTCTTTTCTCAAGCCCTCATTTACCTCAATCACCTATGGGGCAGGTGGTTCAACCAGGGACCTGACAAACGACCTTGTGATCGAGATCTTGGGCCGGGGTGACATGAACCCGATGGCTCACCTTACCTGCGTGGCGCACCGCCGCGACGAGCTGGTAGACATTCTGGAACGATATAAACAGGCAGGGGTGGACAACATCCTGGCCTTGCGCGGCGATGCCCCCGCCGGCAGCGGCGAGAAGTGGCCCAAAGGGGACCTGGAGCATGCGATCGAGCTCGTGGAGCTGGCACGTGAGGTGGGACCTTTCTCCGTAGGGGTGGCCGCCCATCCCGAAGGGCACCCGCTCTCCTCTGACCTGGCTACGGACCGGCGCCATCTCGCCTCCAAGCTTAGAGTAGCTGACTTTGCCATCACTCAGTTCTTCTTTCGAGTGGAGGACTACCTGCGCATGGTCGATGACCTCGCTCGCTTGGGGGTGGACAAGCCAGTCATTCCCGGCATCATGCCCATCTTGAACATTCGCTCCGTCGTGCGCATGGCACAGATGTCGGGAGCAGCCGTTCCGCAGGAGGTTGCAAGGCGGGTGGAAGCCGTTGCTCACGATCCCGTGGCTGTCCGGCGTGTTGGGGTTCAGGTTGCATGCGAGCTGGCTGAACGGCTCATCGATGCAGGGGCGCCAGGCCTGCATATATATACCCTCAACCAGTCGGCAGCCACCCTTGAGATCGCAGCCAGGCTTGGGCTTGGCGAGTACCAAAGCGCTCCGTAGTTTCAAAGCGGTGCCTTGGGCAGGTAGGCTCTTTGCCATGCCAGAGAAAATCACCATGTCTGCCGATGGAACCCTCCAAGTACCTGACGAGCCGATTATTCCATTTATAGAGGGGGATGGGATAGGCGTGGACATCTGGCCAGCGGCCAAGCTGGTCTTGGACGCTGCTGCTGAAAAGCATGGCAAGCACGTTGCATGGAAAGAGGTGCTCGCCGGTGAGAAGGCTTTCGCCGAGACTGGGAGCTGGCTGCCCGACGACACCATAGACGCCTTCAGGGAGTACCTCATCGGGATAAAGGGCCCTCTAACCACTCCTGTTGGGGGCGGGATCCGCTCTCTAAACGTGGCGATACGCCAGATCCTGGATCTGTACGTGTGCCTTAGGCCCGTGCGCTGGTTTACTGGCGTGCCCTCTCCGGTGAAGCACCCTGAAAAGGTCGACATGGTGATCTTCCGCGAGAATACCGAGGACGTCTACGCAGGTCTGGAGGTTGAAGCAGGTACGCCTGAAGCCGTCCGCCTCTCCAGCTTTCTTCACGATGCATTCGGTTGGGATATACATGAGAATTCGGGGATTGGGATAAAGCCCATATCCGAGGATGGCTCCAAGAGGCTGATCAGAGCCGCGATCGCCTACGCGCTCCGTCACGGACGCCGCAGCGTGACCATGATGCACAAGGGCAATATCCAAAAGTTCACCGAGGGGGCGTTTCGTGCCTGGGGATACGAGGTAGTAAGGGACGAGTTCGCCAGCCAGGCAGTGAGCTGGGACGATTGCGCAGGCAAGCCCGGTGACAAGCTCCTGGTCAAGGATGCTATCGCAGACATCACGTTCCAGCAGGTGCTAACCCGGCCCGAGGAGTTCGATGTCGTGGCTGCCACGAACCTAAATGGCGACTATCTCTCCGATGCCCTAGCCGCCCAGGTGGGCGGTATAGGCATAGCTCCTGGAGGCAACATCAACTATGTCACCGGGCACGGGGTGTTCGAAGCCACCCATGGCACTGCTCCTAAGTATGCGGGTCAGGACAAGGTCAACCCGGGATCACTGCTGTTGTCAGGCGTGCTCATGTTCGAGCATCTGGGCTGGGCACAGCCAGCGGCAGATGTCATAGCAGCTATGGAGTCCACCATAGCCGACAAGGTGGTGACCTACGACTTTGCGCGCCTTATGGATGGCGCCAAGGAAGTAAGGTGCTCGGAGTTCGCCGAGCAGATAGTTGCCCGCCTGCCTTGAGGCACTCGCTTGGCTGGCACTGGCTCATTGGAGCTAGGGTCGGTTGCGATGAGCAATGATGCCAAAACCCCTGTAAATGTGACCGTTACCGGCGCTGCCGGCCAGATTGGCTATGCGCTTTTATTCCGGATCGCCTCTGGGCAGCTCCTTGGGCCCGATCAGAGAGTGGTGCTGCGCTTGGTGGAGATCGAGCCCGCCATGAAAGCCCTCGATGGGGTCGTCATGGAGTTGGAGGACTGCGCGTTTCCCCTCCTTGCAGACGTCGTGGCGACCTCCGACCTAAAGACTGGCTTTGATGGAGCCTCCTGGGCTTTGCTAGATCGGAAGAGCAC
>JAMCQF010000065.1:0-11295 GCA_023379605.1 Actinomycetota bacterium | reverse complement strand
TGGAGAGAAACGATCTGCTGGGGGTGAACGGCGGGATCTTCAAGCCCCAGGGCGAGGCGATAGCAGCCAACGCTGCCAGCGACGTGCGGATCCTTGTAGTTGGCAACCCATGCAACACCAACTGTCTAATAGCAAGGGCACATGCCCGAGAGATCCCTGACGACCGCTGGTTCTCCATGACCCGGTTGGATCAGAACAGGGCCCAGAGCATGCTGGCCAAGCGAGCCGGAGTGCCAGTTGACGCTGTCACCAACATGGCCATCTGGGGGAACCACTCCTCCACGCAGTTCCCCGACTTCGCCCACGCGCTCATTTCCGGCAAGCCTGCTACAGATGTAATCGGCGACAAGTCCTGGCTCGAAGGTGAGTTCATCACCACCGTCCAGCAGCGTGGCGCCCAGGTCATACAGGCAAGAGGTGCCTCATCTGCAGCTTCTGCGGCCAACGCTGTCATCGACTCTGTCGTAAGTGCTCGCACTGCGACGCCATCTGGTGACTGGGTGTCGCTAAGCGTTTTGAGCGAAGGTCAGTATGGCATCCCCGAGGGTCTAATGTTCGGATTTCCGGTGCGCGCGGATGGTAAAGGGGGACGTGAGGTGGTGGAGGGCCTTGTCCACAGCGAGTTCGCCAAGGAGCGCATAAGGCTCACCACTGAGGAGCTCGAGGGAGAGCGGGAAGCCGTGCGCTCGCTTGGATTGCTGCCTGGCTGAGCAACTTTGCAGCCAGTCCCGTCGCCGGCCATGATGCCAGAGTGCGCGCTCGGATCGCTGGCTGAGCAGCTTGGGCTGGTCTGTTCCCAGGCCACCCTCTGTCGAAGCCAATCTCCAGCGCCACAGGCTCCTTCGATGGGCCAGAGCACCGGTCAACCAAAGCCCGATAGCTTGTGAGCTGTCCGGGCAGTGTTGGCAGACTTGGTTAAGCTCAGGCGCTCACCGGCGCAGGCACCTCGATGCCTAGACTGTGCAGGAAGCCGATCTTGCGCTCCAGGGCGCCCTGCCAGTTGGCCAAGTGGCACTCGAAGTTGTCCCTGTCCCCATCCTCGTAGGCATGCTCGAGCTCGTCAAATGCCTCGTCCTCTGCATCCAGCAGCTCGCGATAGCGCTTTAGGACCTGGTCGTCAAGGACACTGGTGAGCGTCATTCGCCTCTCCTTCCCACCCCAGGGACTGGACGCCCTGGACCTGTCCCAAAGAAGTCTACAGAGGCTGTGTCTTGCTTGCTTCTCAAGTGATAATCGCCCGTCCAGCCGCCCATTGGCGCCACCCAGGCCGATGCAAGGGTAAAAGAGCTGGGCAAAGAGCTCAGCTTTCCCGGAGGCGTAGGGGGTGCTCAGGAGGCACTTCAACTATGTATATGCGCACTCCGTCGGGATCTGTTACCCACATCTCGTCCAGCCCCCAGGCCTCCCTGCGAGGAGGGCGGGTTATTAGCACCCCTCTGCTGGACAGCTCCGATGCTGTGGCTGATAGGTCGCGCACCTGCATCCACAGAGCGACGTTGGGCCCGGCAGCCTGGGAGGCGGTTCCGGAAAGCTCGAGGTACCCACCGCCTAGAAAGAAGACCGTGCCCCGGCTCTGGCCTTCGCCGAACTCCCTGTAGATGGCAAGCGAGAGCGAGTCCTTGTAGAAGGCAAGTGACCTCTTTAGATCCTGAGGGCGCAGCAGCACCCTGGAGGATAGAACCTCCATCGAGCTACCCGCGCCTTAGGATCTTGCGTCCGATCCAGGCAGCCGGATCATAGGATCGATCAACGACCCTCTCTTTCAACGGTATGATCGCATTATCAGTTATCTTTATATGCTCGGGACACACTTCGGTGCAGCACTTGGTGATGTTGCAAAACCCGATGCCCATCTCGTTCTTCAAAAGCTCGCGTCTATCGTCGGTATCGAGTGGATTCATCTCCAGCGATGCGTAGCGTACGAACATCCGGGGTCCCGCATAGTGCTTCTTATTCTCTTCATGGTCGCGGATGACATGGCAGACATCCTGGCACAAGAAGCACTCTATGCACTTGTGGAACTCCTGAGGCCTGTCGACATCACGTTGTGCCATCCGGTGGGTGCCGTCAGCCTCGCGAGGGCGAGGCTTGAACGGAGGTACACGCTTTGCCATCTCGAAGTTGAACGACACGTCGGTAACGAGGTCGCGGATGATGGGAAAAGTGCGCATAGGGGCCACGGTTATGGTCTCGCCCTCTGTGAAGGTGTCCATGCGCGTCATGCACATGAGCCGTGGCTTGCCGTTTATCTCGGCGCTGCAGGATCCACACTTGCCGGCCTTACAGTTCCACCGCACAGCGAGGTCGTTGGCCTGGGTGGCCTGGATCCTATGGACCACATCCAAGACGACCTCACCCTCTTGAGCTGGAAGCCGGTACTCTCGGAACTCCCCGCCCCCGGCATCACCCCGCCACAGATGCATCTTGACATCGGCCATCAGTTGCCCTCCTTTGGTGCTGGGCCGCTTTGAGAAATAGCTTGGATCCCAGTCGGCACGGCTGGTTCCTCTATGAGCTCCTCTAAGTCCGCGGGTATCTCGGGGAGAGGCTCGGCCACCACCTGCAGCTCACCGTTGACCAGCCGCGTGACGTGGTTAATCTTGGCGAATTGAGGATCTGGCTTGGGATAGTCCTGCCTTGTGTGACCGCCCCTGGACTCCTTGCGAGCAAGGGCCGAGCGCGCAAGGCATTCCGATACCGTAAGCAGGGACTGGAGGTCCATAGCCAGGTGCCAGCCTGGGTTGAACTGCCTGTGGCCTTCCACGCGAACCTTTGAGGCGCGCTCTTTCAGCTGCTCAATCTTGTCTATGGCTTCTACAAGCTCTGACTCGGTGCGGATGATCCCGACAAGAGACTGCATGGTGTCTTGGAGATCGTGCTGGAGGTCGTAGGGGCTCTCCCCCTCTTCACGGCTGAACGGAGCCAATGAGTCCTCTATGGCGGCTTCGACCTGGGTGCTGTTGACCGAGAGCTCCTCGCCGCGGGCCTTTGCGTACTCCGCGGCCGCCATTCCGGCCCGCCTGCCAAAGACGATGAGGTCGCTCAAGGAGTTCCCGCCCAGGCGGTTCGATCCGTGCAGCCCGGCCGCGGCCTCACCGGCTGCGTACAGGCCAGCGACGGTCGTTGCCTCGCTGTCAGGGTCGACCCTGATCCCGCCCATCATGTAGTGGCACGTGGGGCCGACCTCCATGGGCTCTTTTGTGATGTCTACGCCTGCCAGCTCTTTGAACTGGTGGTACATGGAGGGCAGCCTGCGACGTATGTACTCCTCGGAGCGCCTCGATGCTATGTCTAAGTAAACGCCGCCGTGAGGGCTACCGCGCCCGGCCTTTACCTCGGAGTTGATCGCTCTGGCAACCTCATCACGTGGCAGCAGATCCGGAGTTCTGCGTGCGTTCACCTTGTCGGTGTACCACCGGTCGGCCTCCTCTTCGGTGTCGGCTGTCTCTGCTCGGAACATCTCAGGCACGTAGTCGAACATGAACCGCCTGCCTTCGGAGTTCTTTAGCGTGCCGCCATCCCCCCTGACCCCCTCTGTGACCAGAAGGCCCCTCACCGAGGGAGGCCAGACCATTCCTGTGGGGTGGAACTGGAGGAACTCCATGTCCATGAGGTCTGCACCGGCTTGGAGCGCCAGGGCTTGCCCATTGCCCGTGCTCTCCCAGGAGTTCGTTGTGAACCGGAAGGCTTTGCCGAGCCCTCCGGTTGCGAGCACCACGGCGTGCGCACGAAACACGACAAAACGGCCAGATTCTCTCCAATATCCAACTGCGCCGCAGACCCGACCGTCATCTGCTGTGAGCAGGGAGCGAATTGCGCACTCCATGAAAACGTCGATGTTCTGGGCGACGGCCCTTTGCTGGAGGGTGCGGATCATCTCCAACCCAGTCCTGTCCCCGACATGGGCGAGGCGAGCGTAGCGATGACCGCCGAAGTCGCGCTGGAGGATGCGACCGTCAGGTGTCCGGTCAAAGAGCGCTCCCCACTCCTCCAGCTCGGCCACCCTGTCGGGGGCCTCTTGCGCATGTAGCTGGGCCATCCTCCAGTTGTTCAGCATCTTGCCGCCACGCATGGTGTCGCGGAAGTGCACCTTCCAGTTGTCCTCGGGATAGACATTGCCCATGGCAGCTGCTATACCACCCTCGGCCATCACCGTATGGGCCTTTCCGAGCAACGACTTGCAGACGATCCCAGTCCGTACCCCTAGCGCGTGCGCTTCTATGGCCGCTCTGAGCCCAGCACCCCCAGCTCCGATCACCAAGACATCAAAGTCATGGGTCTCGTACTCGTTTGCTTTGGCCATTAAAAGAACCTCGGATCGTGGATAGTGCCGCTGGCAACCAGGCGGACATATAGATCTGTGAAGGCGACAAAGAACAGGCTCATCCAGGCAAAGAGCTGATGACGTTCGTTAATCCGAGATACCCCGCTCCAGAGCTTGTAGCGAACCGGGTGCTTGGAGAACTGATCCATCTGCCCACCACAGAGATGGCGACAGGCATGGCAGGAAAAGGTGTAAAGACCCAGCAGGATCACGTTCACGGTGAGTATAAGGCTGCCGAGCCCCATTCCCCAGCCGTTGGGGAAGTCATAGGCCCGGACCGCATCGATGGCGAGGAAAACCACGAAGATGACACCGAAGTAGAAGAACCACCTGTGTATGTTCTGCCAGATCAGCGGGAAACGGGTCTCGCCGGTGTAGCGGGGCCGGGCATCTGCCACGGCGCAGGCTGGCGGTGCCCACCAAAATGACCGGTAGTAGGCCTTTCGGTAGTAGTAGCAGGTAAGTCTGAACCCGAGTGGAAAGACCAGTACCAGGATGGCTGGGGAGATCTTCCACCACGTACCGATGATGGGGAGCTGCTGATAAGTGCAGTTCGATGCGATGCACGGAGAGTAGAACGGAGAGATATAAGGGGCTGAGTAGTAGTCCTTGTTGACCAGAGCAGCCCATGCGCTGTAGGCCACGAATGCCGTCAGCCCCAGAACGGTCAGGGTGGGAACGAGCCACCACCTGTCCTTACGGAGTGTATGGACGTCAGGACCTCCTCGCACGCCTGAGATAGCGACGGGTGTGGGCTTTAGGTCCTCGGTGATAGACACGCGCTCCTCCTCGGTCTTGTATGTCTCTGCCGTGCGCACCCGCACGGACTATGTCTCTGCCGTGCGCACCCGCACGGACTGCCTCGCGGACCCAGCCGATCACCGGTTCCGAGATGACGCTCGCCTTCTACAAGGCTTGAGCGGCATGGCTCGAGCCCCAAAGCGGGTGGGCAGCCGCTTTATAATTGCACTTTCTGCGGCACCAGGTCGAAATCACTATTCGAGAATCCAGTTCGGACCCTTCAGCAACTCCTCTTGGCCCATCTGCCAGCGGCCTCAATTGTGATTTGATCGGCCCCCGAGGCCCTGGTCTGTGTTGAGCGGGCAGCTGTCCAAGTGGCCCATCTGCGGCTAGGGCACTGTTGCCTTGAGGCGAGCGATCTTACCCAAGGCCAGCGAGCGCGCCGCGCGAGCCGCCTTGGCTACCAGGGGGCGTAGGCTCACAGCATGGCTGATTCAGCAGCTACTGAGGATTGTGAGACCAGGGGGCACCCGAGGGCTTCCAGCCTGGGCGAACTTCGGGCTTCGGGATGGAAGCCCACTGGGGTGCGTGAGGAGCTGAGGCGAAACGTCGCCGCCCGGATACGGGCAGGCAGGCAGGTGGTAGAAGGGCTCGTAGGCTATGGAGACTCGGTTTTGCCTCAGCTGGAGAATGCCCTGCTGGCAGGGCATGACATCATATTTCTCGGTGAGCGCGGCCAGGCCAAGACCCGTATCATCAGGTCTCTCACGGCGCTGCTGGACGAGTGGGTGCCAGCGGTAGCTGGCTCGGAGGTGAACGACGATCCATTCAGGCCGGTCTCTCGCTATGCTCGCCAGCTTATAGCGGAGAAGGGCGATGACACACCCATAGAGTGGGTGGGCCGCCATGAGCGGTTCGCCGAGAAGCTGGCGACCCCAGATACCACCATCGCAGATCTGATTGGTGAGGTCGATCCCATCCGGGTTGCCGAAGGTCGCTATCTCTCAGACGAGCTGACGATCCACTACGGCCTTGTACCCAGGACAAATCGTGGGATATTTGCTATAAACGAGCTTCCTGACCTCGCCGAGCGCATTCAGGTAGGTCTGCTCAACATATTGGAGGAGCGAGACATCCAGATAAGGGGCCACAAGATCCGCCTGCCACTTGATCTTGTCCTGGTGGCGTCGGCGAATCCGGAGGACTACACCAACAGAGGAAGGATCATAACGCCCCTAAAGGACCGTTTTGGCGCCCAGATCCGCACGCACTACCCCAATGACACAGAAGAGGAACTAGCTGTAGTTGCCCAGGAGGCCTCACCTGTGGAGCTCGATGGGCTGGGTGTGGCAGTGCCAGCTTTTATGGCCGAGATCGTAGCTGAGGTGAGCCAGCTGGCCCGCCAGAGCAGCCACGTGAACCAGCGCTCAGGGGTGTCGGTACGCCTTTCCATCGCCAACTACGAGACTCTTGTGGCCAATGCCGTGCGAAGGGCTTTGCGCACAGGTGAGAGCCAGGCGGTGCCGCGCGTGAGCGATCTCATGGCGTTGCTGGCCTCCACTGGCGGAAAGGTGGAGATCGAGGCCATAGAGGAAGGAGAGGAGGAGAGGGTCATCGCAAATATCGTGGGCACAGCGGTTCGCAACGTCTTCCGTGCTTATTGCCCGCCGGAGCTTCTTGCATCTGCGCTGGAGAGCTTCGAAGGGGGACAGGTTGTCCACACCGGCGATGACCTGGCCTCCAACGCTCATGTGAAGGTGCTGGCAGAGCACCCAGGCCTTCGAGCGCCGGTCATAGCGGTGGCTGGCTCGGAGGATCCTGGGGAACTGGCAAGTGCGCTGGAGCTCGTGCTCGAAGGACTCCATCTGACAAAGCGTCTCAATAAGGAATCGTTGGGCTCGCGCTCGATCTACCAGGGGCGTAAGTGACGCTGTCCCAAGGCGCCTTCGTTGGGACCTCTAGTGGGAGCCAGTCATAGGTGCGTGCTACCTACTCCAAATGGGACGGAAGCCAAACTGGCATCGATCTTGATGCGGCAGGGCTGTTCGGCGAGATCACAGACGACCTTCTCTACCACGGGGATCTGGACGCTGCTCTGCGCCGGCTGCTCCACAGCGGGTTCGAGCTGCCCGACTCTACTACGGTCGCGGGTATCAGGGAGCTCTTGGACCGGCTGAACCGCCGCAAGCGGGAGGTGCTTTCTCGGGGGGATCTCGGCGGGGTCTACTCAGAGATCGCACAAGAGCTCCAAGAGGTCATAGGAGCCGAGCGTGACGCCCTGCAAAAGCTTTTGGAGGATGCAGAGGCTTCAGGGGATCAGCGCAGGCGTGAGATCGCCCGTGCCACGACAGCGGAGCGCTCGATGCGCCTGGACCTTCTTCCAGACGACCTGGCAGGGCGTGTCAAAGGTCTCCAGAGCTACGAGTTCACTTCCCTGCAAGCACAGCAGCGTTTCGAGGAGCTGTTGGCCAGGTTGCGCTCTCAGGTGACCAGCCAGCTCTTTGACCGAATGTCAGGGGCGCTCTCCAACGCTGACCCTGAAAGCCTGGAGCGCACCCGCCAGGCGCTGGACGCGCTGAACCGGATGATCGAGCAGCACTTGCAGTCAGGCGAGCTCGATCCCAGCTTTGAGGAGTTCATGTCTCGCTTTGGGGATATGTTTCCTGGCAATCCAGGCAATTTAGAGGAGCTTCTCGACCAGCTGGCCCAGCGCATGGCTGCGACACAGGCGATGATCGGCTCTATGACCCCTGAGCAGCGAGCTCAACTGCAGGCTCTGGCTGAGGAGCTGCTGGGGGACATGGACCTGCGCTGGCAGGTGGACCGACTGGCAGGGAACCTGGCTCGAGCCGTTCCATCGGCTTCCTGGGGCCGCAGCTATGGAATGCAGGGTAGCGATCCCTTGGGGTTCACCGAGGCTATCTCAGCGATGGAGGAGCTCGGGGAGATAGACCGCTTGGAAGCTTTTCTCCGGTCTGCATCTGCTCCCGGTGCCCTTGTAGAGGTGGATCTGGAACAGGCTGCCAGGCTCCTAGGGAAAGATGGTGCGCGTTCGATAGAGCAGCTCGCTCGCCTCGCTCGCTCCTTGGAGGAGGCCGGGTTGATCGAGCGGCGTGAGGGTCGCTTCGAGCTGACGCCCAAGGGTATGAGGCGAATAGGCCAGAATGCCTTGCGGGAGCTGTTCTCTCGCTTGGACAAGGATCGGCTGGGACGGCATGCCGACAACCACTTGGGTGCAGGGCATGAGCGAACCGGACTCTGTAGACCCTATGAGCTCGGTGACGCCTTCAACCTCCACCTGGAGCGAACCGTCCACAACGCGATCAGGCGGCGTGGTGGAGGCGTGCCAGTGCAGCTTGAACCGGGTGACTTCGAGGTGGAACAGACCGAGAACCTGACTCGCTCAGCGACGGTATTGATGGTGGATCTCTCACTTTCCATGCCGATGCGTGACAATTTTCTCGCGGCAAAAAAGGTGGCCATGGCCCTGCACTCGCTGATCTCGACCTGGTATAGGGGAGATTACCTTGGCATTGTCGGCTTCTCCGAGGTGGCAAGGGAAATAAGCCCCTCGGAGCTGCCAGAGGTCTCCTGGGACTTCGTCTACGGGACCAATATGCAGCACGGCTTCATGCTCGCCCGCCGGATGCTGTCGCGCCAGCGAGCGACCCGACAGATCATCATGATCACCGATGGCGAGCCGACAGCTCACATTCTTGACTCAGGCGAGGTGTTCTTCAACTATCCACCTGTGCGCCAGACGGTGGATGCCACCTTGACCGAGGTGCTCAGGTGCACAAAAGAGGGGATCACCATCAACACCTTCATGCTGGATGCAACCCCATATCTCCAGCATTTCGTCGAGCAGATGACCAAGCTCAACAAAGGGAGGGTATTTTTCACCACCCCGGAGACTCTTGGTGACTACGTCTTGGTGGACTTCATCAACAACCAGCGCTCGACGCGCCGTCGCTCGGCCTAGTCGTTAGAGGATCTGGCCGGTCCGCTAGCTGATCTGGCGCCTGATCGGCTAGGTGGTCGGGCAAAGGAAAAATGGCGCGAACCCCCTTGCATAGCACGCCAGGATGGGCAACAATAACATTGTTGTAATTACATCGATGCCACGACTGTGGTGAGGGGATGCGTGGCTATGGAGATTGTGACGCTTTTGTATGGAGATAGGAACCAGAGCTGGCATCGGCAGGCCAACTGCATGGGTGTCGACCCTGACCTGTTCTTTCCAGAGAGAGGTGCCTCCACAAGGGAGGCCAAAGAGGTCTGCCGGGGATGCGTGGTCCAAGAGGATTGCCTGGAGTACGCACTCGCCAACAGCGAGAAGTTCGGGATCTGGGGAGGTCTCAGCGAGCGTGAGCGCCGGCGGCTAAGGCGAGCGAGGGCGCTGGAGCAGCGCCCAACCATCTCTGCATCGGCCTCCTGAGCGGTTTGGTCTTCAGCACGCCAACCTAACTGGTAAGGCGCGCTTCGATTGTGCGGGACAAGTCGAGGTCGAGCTCGCTCCACCTGCTGGCCGGAACCTCTTTAAGAACATAGGAGGGTATCAGGCCTACCAGCTCTGCACGTTCGATCTTGGCCCTGGCTGCCACAAAGTCATAGACCATCTTGGGCCCAACCTCCTTTGGGTCTGTCAGGTTGCATGAGACCTGCACATGGCCTCCCAGGTCCAGCCCGAGCGCTCTTACTGAAGGGCCTCTGAGCTCGCGCGCGAGCTCTGTTGCAAGGCCTAAGTCACCACCGGCCAGCCATATATTGTAAGCCACTAGCGGCATTCGTGCTCCAACGCAAGTGGCGCCAGCGGTTTCGTGCGGCTTAGTTGGTCCGCAATCTGGTGCAATGCTCCGAAATCCTTCGCGTCGGATGTCAGGGAGAGTTCGCTCCGGACCGTAGAGGAAGCAGGGGACACCGAGCTCTTCGGCTATCCAGCGTGCCGTGGCATTGCGTGCCTCAAGTGCCTCTTCGAGCGACGATGAACCTTCAAGAGGTGCAAACGGGACCACGTCAGCAGACCCCATATAGGGATGAACCCCGACGTGTTCACGCAGGTCGATGGCGGCTACCGCTGCCTTGACCACCTGTTTTACTGCATCCAGCAGAGCCGAGCTGTCCCTGCTGGCCATTGTGAGCACAGAGCGGTTGTGATGAGGATCCGAGTGCACGTCGAGCACCTGACTGCCACCAGCAGCTGCGATACCTGCAACGACTTGTGAGTCGCTGCCCTCGCTGCAGTTCACCACGCACTCCAGCACCTATGAGGCGCTTCTCCTGGGCCGACTTTAGTTACGGATTGGTCAGGCCACAGTGGAGGCAGCCAGCCGTCGCCGCCTAGCTATGCGTCGGCGCTCCCTTTCAGAAGCCCCGCCCCAAACACCATGGTCAATGTGATTGGCAAGGGCATACTCCAAGCATTCGGTCTTGACCGGGCAGTCAGCGCATATACGACGCGCGACCTCCACTCCTACCCCATCGCTGGGGAAGAAAGTGTCCGGCGGAAGATCCCTACACTTCGCCCTTGCCATCCATTCTGTGTCCATATCCATGGATCACTCCTCGCCACGTCGTTTCAGTGACCATCATAGTTGCCCTTGACCGGTTGTGCGAACACAGCCGATGCGGGAGCCGAAATAGCCTGCCTTGGTTACTTCGTTGTGCCAGGCTGGAGGGATGGGAGCAGCTGGCGAAGCACTTGGCAGCAGAAGGTCAAGGGAGCTCTGTTGACACAGCCCGACCACGCCGAGTGGTTGAGGGGGCTTCCAGCTCCTGCATGGCCACCACCAAAGCCTGTGGTGCCACCCCCTCAAAGCCCGTCGCTGCCCCCACCACATCCTCCGTCACCACCTCCTACACCGATCTCTTTGCCTGCCCCCGGAGGTAACTGGCCGAGCCCTGTTGGGGCAAATGGTGCCTTAGCTCCGCTGCCTGCCTTCTCTCCTCCAAGTCCCGGTCCCTTACCCCTTTCCAGCGGAGATGGGGGTAGCTATGGGCATTTCGAAGGCACCTATGCTGTGGCACCAGCTCGGGCCACCCTTTCGGCAAGGGGTTGGATCGCCGTGGTCATTGTGGCAGCTTTGCTGGGAGCAGGTGTGGGCGCGGGAGTAGGGGCATCTGTGGCTCTCGGAAGCCAGAGAACCATTGTGGAGACGTTTTTCCCAAACAAAAGCCTTCTGGCTCGCCCCCAGGACGTGCAGGCTGTTCTGTCAAAGGTGCTTCCTGCA
>JAMCQF010000064.1 GCA_023379605.1 Actinomycetota bacterium | reverse complement strand
TTGTGGTGGTCGGGACCGGCATCGATCCGGTGACCTCACGCTTTTCAGGCGCGCGCTCTACCAACTGAGCTACCCGACCTTGTAGATGTCTTGCCTGCAGCCCCAACTGGGACTGGCGGACCTGACGGGATTTGAACCCGCGACCTCCGGCTTGACAGGCCGGCGTGCACTCCAGGCTGCACCACAGGTCCTTGGTCTATCCGTACCGCACCCCCAACGGGATTCGAACCCGTGTTACCGCCTTGAAAGGGCGGCGTCCTGGGCCGCTGGACGATGGGGGCTCGACCCGAACAGGGCGGATGGAGCTTAGCAGGGATCGCCAGCCGTCCTGGCAAGAGCGACGATACTGGTCCTTTGCCCCAGGTCGTCGCGGTGGTGGCAGACGTGTCACTGGCGGGGGGGCGAGAACGGTTCCGAAGCCGCCTCTCCCCCAGGCTCAGGGGACTGAGGGAGCTCTTTGGCAAGGATGTCCACCACAGATGCCGCCAGCCAGCTGAGATAGTGATAGGTGGCGTAGGCGGGGGTAGCTCAGTTGGTATCGGAGACCTCCTCTATCTCCTCACTCACGTTCAATCGAGTGCCGAGGACTAGGCGGATATCGTTTATTGCTGCCAGCCACTTCTCGAGCTGGTCCTTGGTAAGCTCTGCGGCGGTTGCTGACTCAGCCAGGGACTCAAGGCAGCTCCTATGGTGCTTTTCCAGCTGGGTGCCCATGAGCTCCTCGTACTCCTCTTGCAGGGAGTCCTCGCCCACATAAGCCGGTGGGAACAGGCGGACAAGGCTCGGGTCGCCCGTCCCCAACAGCTCGGCCAGCTGCAAGGGAAGGCTTGAGAGCACTTGGCGCTCAGCCGTGCCCAGGTTCACCCTGTAGCGATCGGTCCCAGCCATCGGTTCGATCGGTGGCCGGGAGCGACGGCGTCGCCTCACCGGCAAGACATCACCACCAATGGACCAACCGATGGGTTACGGCCGCATCTCTCTTTCAGATCTCCCTGGACCGCAAGCCAGCTGGAGGTTACTACCTGCATTCAGCCCGAGCGCTCCATGGTGGCCCACAGGCCATGCTCATGAAGCCTTGAGACATCGAGCTCCGCTCGTTCCCGTGGACCGTGCGATACCACAGCCCGACCCTTGTTGTGGACGTCGAGCATGAGACGGGTCGCCTTCTCCTTGCTGTAGCCGAAGAGCTTTTGGAACACGAATGTCACATAGGACATGAGATTTATTGGGTCGTTCCAGACGATCACCAACCACGGCCTGTCCGTGAGAGTTTCCTCGCCGCTGATGACGCTCTCTTGGCGGGCCGGAGCCTCGACTGCACCAGCGCTGAGCATTCCAGCACTTGTCACGTGTTGGCCACGAGCAGATGGGCTGGTTGAGCAACTGTTGATAAAATCCACCGCCACCCAATATTAGTGCTCTCCATTGGCCGGGCAGATCGGGGCTGCAAACGGCAGGGGCGACGTTGTGTATAGGGCCCTTCCAACCGTAAGCTAGGAAGCCATGGCCTCTCTCGTCCTGCCTTTGCGTGGCCAAGTGCGTGCACGTGCTCTCAAGTTGCGCGCTTACCTAGCGCTTACCAAGCCGCGCATCATCGAGCTGCTGCTCGTGACAACCGTACCTACGATGGTCCTAGCAGCTCGAGGTCTGCCATCGGGGTGGCTTGTTCTAGAGACGTTGATTGGCGGCTCGCTTGCGGCTGGCGGAGCCAATGCCTACAACATGTATTTCGATCGTGACATCGACAAGGTGATGGGCCGTACCCAGAAGCGTCCTCTTGTGACAGGCGAGATCTCGCCCAGCGCGGCCCTTGTCTTTGCTACCGTGATCGAGCTGGCTGCCTTTGTGGAGCTGTGGCTTGGAGTCAACCTTCTGAGCGCAGTGCTTGCGGTCTCCGCAACAGCGTTTTACGTCGGGGTCTATACGCTCTGGCTGAAGAGATCCTCGAGCCAGAACATCGTGATCGGGGGAGCGGCGGGCGCGGTCCCGGTCCTGGTGGGCTGGGCAGCGGTGACCGATCGGCTGGCATGGCCAGCGGTCCTTTTATTCGCAGTCGTCTTTGTCTGGACGCCCCCGCATTTCTGGGCACTGGCGGTTCGCTATCGGGAGGATTATGCCTCAGTGAAGGTCCCGATGCTCCCGGCTGTTACCTCGCTTGAGAAAACGGCTCGTCAGATTGTCGCCTACACCGTGGTGCTGTGCGTGGTCACGCTCGTCTTTGCCTGGGTGGCTGATATGGGTCCAGTCTATATTGCTACAGCAGCAGTGATGGGAGCTGTGTTCGTCTACAAGGGGCTGCGCTTGCATCGCGAGCTGACGGCCAAGGCTGCTATGAAGGTTTTCGGCTATTCGATCGTCTATCTCTTCGTCCTGTTCGCCTCGGTGGCAGTTGACGTCATCGTGCGGCGTTACTGAGCCGGCGCTGGCTGGGACATCGCGCTAGCGCTACTCCCAGCGGAACAGCACCGCTGCGAGAGCTGGCGCTACAAGGGCCCATCCGGCCAGGGCTAGCCATGAGGCAAGCGTGACTACATGGCCAGACTGAAGCGACGCTCTTAGGGCATCGGCAAGCGCTGCCGCAGGGAGCGCCCGGGCCAGATCTGCCAGGGCGGCTGGGAGCTTTGAGAGGGGAACGACCATGCCTCCCAAAAGCAGCAGGAGCAGGTAGGCACCGTTGGCTAGAGCAAGGGTTGCCTCGGCTCTCATGGTGCCGGCCATGAGCATGCCGAGGCCACCGAACGCCAGGGTTGCCAGCAGGATCGCTCCTAGCGCAGGGAGGGCTCCACTGTGCGGGGCCCATCCGAGCCCGATGGCTACAGCTATGACCACCGCTGCTTGGAGCAGCTCTATCACCAACACGGCCCCAATCTTTGCCATCAGGAGACGGGAGCGACCGAGGGGTGTGCTTCCAAGCCTCTTTAGGACCCCATACCCCCGTTCAAATCCGGTAGAGATACCCAGGCTCACCATTGCCGTTGACATGACAGCTAGAGCGAGGATCCCAGGTGCAAGGAAAGATACCGGGTTTTTTACATCTAGGGGAAGCACCTTTATCAGCGAGAAGAACACGAGCAGGCCTACTGGGATCCCAAGAGTGACCAGCAGCGTCTCCCCGCGCCTCAAGGTCATGGACACCTCGGCTCTGGTCTGGGCGACAAGCGCCCTCATGACCTGTGTCCCTGCCTGGGCTCTATGGCCTTCTCGCTGGCGAGATGATCCTGATCGATATGGTGTTGAGCTGGGACTGGGACCTCACCCTCGCTCAAATGGTCACCGGCCATTTGAGCCCGTGGGGCCATTCCCGCATCCGATGATCCCTTGGACGTGAGGCGCAGGTAGGTCTCCTCCAAGCTCTCGGCTGTGCGTAGATCGATGAGCGCGTGGTCATGGGACGCCAACCAGGACACCAGGTGTGCTGTGGCCGACGGTCCATTTCCTTGCAGAACAGCGCTGTACTCATTCCCATGATCTGTGACGACTGCGCACCTTAGGTCCTTTGATAGCGCCTCCAGCTCGGCTTGGCTCAGAGCCGGGCTGGTCCGGAACCGAACTGGCGGTCTCTGAGAGCTGGCACCCAGCGCGGAGAGCTCATTTGGAGCTCCTTGTGCGAGCAGGCGACCGGAATCGATGAGCGCGATCCGATCGGCCATCCGTTCAGCTTCGGCGAGCTCATGGGTGGTGATCACAACACAGGTCCCGCCTTGCCTCAGGTTGGCCACTAGCTCCCTTATTGCCAGGCGGCCTGCTGGATCAACGCCAGCGGTGGGTTCATCGAGGAATACAACCTCGGGGCGGCCTATCAAAGCGAGCCCGAGTGCCAGGCGCTGCTGCTCGCCCCCAGACAGCCGTTTGTAGGGCGTTTTGCCAACCCCCTTGAGTCCCACCAGCTCGAGCACCTCCTCAGGGTGGTGCGCATTGCTGTAGTAGGACGCGAATAGCCTCAGGACCTGACGTGGGCTCATGGCCGGGTAGATCCCGCCCTTTTGGAGCATCACACCGATCTTTGCCAGCAGCTCCCGTCTGTCTGTCACAGGGTCAAGGCCGAGGACCCTCACCGTGCCACTGGTAGGTTTTATGTAGCCTTCCGCGGTTTCCACAGTGGAGGTCTTCCCGGCTCCGTTGGGCCCCAGGATCACTAGCACCTCGCGACGCTCGGCGCTCAAGGTGAGGCCGTTCACGGCCCTTTTGCGCCCGTAGTCCACCACCAGCTCTGCTATCTCGACCGCAGCCACGTCTGTGGAGGCTACCGTGCTTGCTGAGATGATTGACATTCGCCTGATACGCAGTGACCGCGAGAGAGTTAAGGCATCCCTGGGGCGCCGTGGGGTTTCAGCAGGGGAGGTGGATCGGGTCGCGGACGCCGACGACGAGGCGCGCCGGCTGATCGGCCGCCGGGATGAGTTGCGGGCGCAGGTGAAAGAGATCTCTCGTCAGGTGGAGCGTTCCATGAGAGCCGGTGACCTGGCCGGTGCTGAGACACTGCGCTCCACAAGCCGGACCATTGGACAATCCCTCCAGGAGATCGAGGTAAATCTGGGCCGGGTCCAAGCAGAGCTGCGGGACCTCCTGCTCCGCCTGCCGAACCTCCCCGCCGACGAATGTCCTGACGGCCTTACTAGCGAGGACAACGTCGTGGTCCGGAGCTGGCCAGAGCACCAGCCGGCCTATGGGCAGGCCCAGCGCGTTCCCCACTGGGAGATCGGAGCTCAGCTCGGGATCTTGGACATGGAGCGCGCTGCCAAGCTGTCTGGATCGATGTTTCCCATGTACCGGGGACTTGGTGCCCGCCTGTTGAGGGCGCTGTCTTCTTTCGCTTTGGACTCCCACGCTGATGCATATGAGGAGATTCGACCTCCCAGCTTGGTTCGCACAGAGACGATGGTTTCGACCGGGCACTTGCCCAAGTTCGCCGATGACGCCTACCACTTAGAGCGCGATGATCTGTGGGCGATTCCCACTGCCGAGGTGCCGCTGACCTCGATGTGTCGTGATGAAATTATTGATGAAGAAGAGCTTCCCCTAAGGCTTACAGCCCTAACAGCCTGTTTCAGGCGTGAGGCCGGCTCTGCAGGTCGCGACACTCGGGGACTGCTTAGAGTACACGAGTTTGACAAGGTCGAGCTGTTTGCCTACACCACCCCTGCCCAAGCTGCAGCCCAGCACGAGGACATGGTCAATCGAGCCACATCGCTTCTGGAGATATTGGGGCTAGCTTATCGTGTGCTTGATCTGTGCACGGGCGACATAGGCAATTCTTCGGCCCGCACCTTCGACCTGGAAGTATACGCGCCGGGGTGCGACCAATGGTTGGAGGTATCTTCTATTTCATGGTGCAGCGACTACCAAGCCCGTAGAGCCAATATCCGATACAGGCCAAGGGACGGGAGCCAACCTGCCCTGGTCCATACCCTTAACGGATCAGCGCTTGCTTGGGCAAGAATTTGGGCGGCCCTGGTGGAGACCAACAGGCAAGACGACGGCTCTGTCGCCATCCCGCCATGTTTACGGCCTTACCTTGGAGGAATAGATCGGATCCCTTCCTGATGGCCCTTGCGTCTAGGAACCCTTATGTCTAGGAACCCTTGCGTCTAGGAACCCTTGCGCTCGCGACCTGATTCAAACCGGTATCCGAGGCCGCGTATTGTGGTTATAAGAGCCGGATGAGCTGGATCCTCTTCCAGCCGATTGCGTAGGCGCTTGATATGGACGTCCAGGGTCTTGCCGTCTCCTACGTAGTCAGATCCCCATACTCTATCGATAAGCGTATCTCGAGTTACCACTCGACCTGCATTTTCCATGAGGAACTGCAAAAGCTCGAACTCTTTCAGCGGGAGGCGGACTTCTTCGCCCCTCACGACCACTTCATGGCGGAGGATGTCGAGCTTGATGCTGAAGACCTCGATCTGCTCGCCTTCTTCAAGGGGAGCTTCAACGCGAGGAGTACGGCGGAGTACGGCGCGCATCCGTGCCACCAGCTCCCGGAGCCTATAAGGCTTGGTGACGTAGTCATCTGCGCCGATCTCAAGACCAACCACCGTATCGATCTCTGTGCTCTTGGCCGTTACCATGATGACCGGCACATTAGAGCGGGTACGGATGAGACGGCACACGTCTATGCCCGACATCGTAGGCAACATGAGATCGAGCAGTACCAGATCTGGTTGGATACGTTCGAAGCTCTGGAGCGCCTCATTGCCGTCACGGGCTACGTCTACGATGAATCCCTCTCTTTCAAGACCTATGGTTAGCGCTTCTACAAACGACTCCTCGTCTTCTACCACGAGGACTCTCGGCTGCTTTTCGCTCATGGCAGGTGCTTCCAACTCGCTGTAGAGCAGCCGTGGAGATCAATGCAGTCGAGAGACGTAGCGGGCCTTTTTGTGCTCATCGGACTTTGAGCGCTTGCGGCGAGCTGGTGCAGGCTCATGTGCCACCTGCGTTTTGGAGAGGGAGTGAGAGTGTGAAAACAGATCCCTCTCCCTCACGCGACTCAACTTCGATCCGACCCTGATGGTTATTCGCGACATGGCGCACGATCGAGAGCCCGAGCCCCGTTCCGCCCGTAAGCCTGCTGCGAGCATGATCAACGCGATAGAAGCGTTCGAAGATCCGCTCGAGATCTCTGGCAGGTATCCCCTGCCCGCTGTCCTTCACTGCTATAAGTGCCTGCGAGCCCTGAGCGGTTCCGGAAAAGAACACCTTTCCCCCATCATAGGAGAACTTGACCGCATTCTCCAAAAGGTTGTAAAGCGCCGAGACGAGCTGGCGCCGGTCCCCCATGACCGTAAGGGGTGGGGAAGGCTCGCTCACCTCGATCACTACCCCGCGCTGCTCGGCAATGGAACGAACCCGTTCAACCGCCTCAGCCATGACCAGGTTCACGAGCACCGGTTCTCTAGGTGGTGACTCTTCAGACTCGATCCGGCTCAGGTCCAACAGGTCGTCGATGACCCTGCTGATCCTGAAGGCTTCGGTGTGGATCCGGCTGGCGAGCCGCTGGGCTATCGCTGGGTCGGGTTCGGAGACCAAGGTCTCGGCGAGCAGCCCTACGGCTCCCATGGGCGTCTTGAGCTCGTGGCTGACATTTGCCACAAAGTCACGCCGGACCTCCTCGAGCCGGCGGCGCTCGGAGACGTCTTCGATGATCGCTATCACCCCTAGGGTACGCCGGCCATCGTCAATTAGCTGGCTTCGCAGTGCGAGGGTGCGCCTGGGTGGCCCGTACAGCTCCAGGGTGCGTTCAGAAGAGCCATTCTTCCAAGAATCATTTAGCAGCTCCACGATTGCCTGCGCAGCTATTGCATCCCCATGTCTGGATCCCATGAGCGTGTCCGCCCTGGCATTGCGGAAGACCACCTGACCTGCCTCGTCGCAGATCATAATGCCCTGGCTCAAGGTATCAAGCGCTCGGCGCAAGCGGATTGCGTCAGAGGATGACTCTGCCACAGCCTCCGCTGCCAGGTCAGTGGCCTGCTCGAGATGAGCTAGAGCAGGCTCGACGCCAGCTTCCTCTGCGAGCCCGAGATCGTTGCCCAAGCGGGAGGCAAGGGCCTCTAAGCGCTGGCGGAGAGCTTTGCGGCCCGCTCGGGCCCCGAGCAAGCCCGCCGAGATGGTTGCGAGCACCCCGGCTGCCGCAACCGCAGCTATCACCTCAATGGCCGAGAGGGTCATCGCTGCAGTTCGCGTTCCAGGGATCTTTCCATCCCGCTTGGAGCCCGGGCTTTCGGATCGCAGGCCCGGGGTGGAGAAAGCCCGCGGCGGGTTTGCAGACCTGGAGGCGGAAGTAACCGTGCCATCACTTACAGCATTGCAGGACGGAGCCGGCATCTGGCGCCAAGAAGGCCGCGAACCCAAGATTTTCGAGATCTTATAATGAAATATATTGAAAGACCATGAAACATACATTATCTTTTCTGTAAGGGGTCTGTTCGTAAAGCGGCATAGCGGCTGTGCGAAGGAGGTGCGCGATGAGATCGCTGACAGGTGAGTTTGGTTCTGCTCCAAGTGGCGCAAAGCCGTGGTGGTGGAGTCTACCGACCTTGGCCCAAACGATATTGGGGCTTGTAGGAGCATGGAGCACTGGGCAGGGCTTGCAGCATAGGCAGGGCTTGCAGCATAGAGGCAAAGGGGTAAGACGGCTGGGAGCAGGCCTGGCTCTGCCGGCGGCTGTCCAGCTGAACCCGTCGACCAAAGATCTGCCGGGCGGACAGGAGCTTCAGACCCTTACCAACGGTCTTGGAGGTTGGGCTCTCATGTTCTCCCTTGCGGCCCTGGTGGTGGGCGCGGCGATATGGGCGCTGGGATCCCATTCGCAGAACTACCAGCAGTCGTATGTAGGTCGCCGCACTGTGCTGGTATCGGCTCTGGCTGCGCTCCTGATAGGAGCAGCCCCGATCCTCATCAACTTCTTCTACGATGCAGGCACCAAGTTCCACTGAAGCAGCAAGCCGGCCAGCTTTGCCCAATGGCGCGAAGGGCCATGGTTGCAAACCGCACCCTGTAGCTATCCCGGCAAGGCCCGCCCATATAAGATTCGCCCGGTTCTGCCCGCTTGTCCTGGTGGCTCTTGTCCTGGTAGCCCTGTCAGAGACCTGGCTGTTCGCGGCTTGCCCCCCAGAGAGAACCTGTATGGTCTGTGCCATCCATGCCGGATGCCTGAGTGTGGACCGGGCTGGTGCACAAGAACGTCCCGGGGCCCAGCGAGATCCCAAGCCAGTGCCTACCTGGAAGGTTGAGCCCATGGCCAGGGTACAGCGTGCTCCCAGCGCATCAGCTCACAAGACCGCCGGGCCCAGGTCCGTAGTCCTCGTCCAAACATTGACTCCTCCAGCGAGGGCCAACCCGTGCAATGGCCAGCTGGCTCGTACCGGTCCGGGCTGTGCGCTTAGCGAGCTACCACAGATTGGCGCGAGGAGCATCCTTGACGGGGTTAGCCAGTGGGTGGCAACCAGCGCAGCATGGCTGTTATCGCAGGTTGGAGGCGTTCTTACGTCTACCACTCGCATCCAGATTAGCTCTCGGTGGTATCTAAACAGCTTCGCTCTTATGTACAGACTTGCAGCATTCCTAGCCCTTCCGATTCTTTTGCTGGCGGTGATACGAGCCGTCCTTCGCCAGGATCCCAGTGGCCTGGCCCGCTCAGTTCTGGTTCACCTTCCCCTTGCCCTTCTGTTGACAGGTGTGGCGGTGGAGGTGGTCCAGCTGAGCCTAGGAGCGGTAGATGAGCTGAGCAATGCAGTGGCCTCTGGAGCTGGCATGCGCTCTGG
>JAMCQF010000063.1 GCA_023379605.1 Actinomycetota bacterium | reverse complement strand
AACGCGAGCTATTTGAGCTGGCTCACCTATGAGCACTGGCTCTATCCCAGCTCCGGCCCCAAGCCTGCTAGCTGCAACCACCACCCTTGGATCGCTCCCCTCGCACAGCACAACCTTGGCAGGGTTAACAGCAAGCGTGGCAAGCCATCGCTTCTGGAGCGCCTCTATGGCTTGCTGAGCGAGGGTGGCACTCATTAAGATATAGCTCCAAATAACTCCCAAGAGCTCGCAGCGCTCACTGGGCTCCCGACCCCTTTAAGCTGCCCACCTTGCCCTTTACCTCCATGGACACCCCCTCATAGCTGGGCACATGACAGCACTCACCTGGCACTTAGCTCCTCGTATTTGTCCAAGAGGCGACGTGGCATCTTCAAGGCGTCTCGCCTGAAGGGCTCTGCGAGCTCTGATGGATCCACTACCAGGTTGATCACGGTGGGCCTGGCGCTTGCAAGGCAAGAGCGCACTGCGTCTTGTATCTCTGAGTCGTCCTCTATCGTCAGCCCATCTGCCCCCATGGCCTTTGCGACCTCAGCGAAGTTGGGGTTTTTCAAGTTGGTGCCGACAAAGCGATCCCCGTAGAAGTCGATCTGGTTGCGCTTTTCTGCCCCCCACTCGGAGTTGTTCCACACCACTGCCACAACTGGGATGTCCTCTCTTACAGCTGTCATGACCTCTGCCATGCTCATCCCCCAGGCCCCATCTCCTATGTGGGCGAGCACCGGGGAGCCCGGGGAGGCGAGCTTGGCGCCAAGGGCGCTTGGATAGGAGTACCCGCAGTTGCCAAAGCTCATGGCAGCTAGGAACTTCCTCGGGCTCTCAAAGCGCACGTAGCTGTTTGCAACAGAGGAGATGTTGCCTATGTCTGTTGTCACGATCGCGTCTTTTGGCAGCGCCTCATGGATCAAAGAAAGCGCCCTTTTGGGGCTTATGGGGCTCTTGGTGGATGAGGAGGCCTGGGCAAGCTCTTCCTCCCAGGCCCTGCGCTGGCTGCCTACCTCCTCTATGCGGGAGGTATCAGCTCTGCGATGGGGGTCTATGGACTTAAGCTCCTCACATAGAGCAGACGCCACGGCCCTGGCGTCTGCTGGGATGCCAAGGGAGATCTTCTTGGAAAGGCCGAGCACCCTGTGGTCTATGTCCACCTGGATGATTTGCGCGTCTTTGGGCCAGTAGTCGATGCCGTACTGGGGAAGGGTCCCAAAGGGTCCGAGCCGGCACCCAATTGCTAAGACCACATCGGCTTTTGAGATGAGCCTCATCGCAGCCTTGGACCCCTGGTAGCCAAGGGGCCCGGCTGCAAGGAAGTGGCTGGAGGGAAAGGAGTCCTGGTGGAGATAGGAGTTCACCACAGGGGCGCTTAGGTACTCAGCGAGCGCCTTTAGCTCCTCTAGAGCGCCGGATTGGACAACGCCCCCACCAGAGACGATCACGGGGAACTTGGCCAAAGAGAGCATCTTGGCTGCTGCCTTTATATCAGATGGGTCCCCAGGTCCTCTGCGTATTTCAGAAGAGGGGAAGATCTCGTACTCGCCCTCCCCATAGAAGTAGTCCCTTGGGATGTCGACCTGGACTGGGCCGTTCTCTGCCTTTGCCAGGTAAAAGGCACGCCTTAGGAGCTCTGCCATGCGCTCTGGGCGGTTCACCTGCACCTGCCACTTGGTGATCTTGGAGAAGATGGGCAGCTGGTCGGTCTCTTGGAAACCGCCCTGGCCAACTCCCATAGATCCCGCAGATGGGGTCACAAACACCATGGGGGTGTGCGCCCAGTACGCAGCTGCCACAGCGGTCACGAAGTTGGTTATCCCAGGGCCGTTCTGTGCGATTGCAAAAGAGGGCCTCCCGCTCACCCGGCCGTAGCCGTCTGCAATGTGGATGGCGTTTTGCTCGTGTGCCACCGAGACAAAGCGGATCCCTGCGCTTGGGAACAGGTCCAAAGCATCCATGTAGGCAGATCCCACTATCCCAGGTACGAGCGTTATGCCCTCTGCCACCAGTGTCTCCACAAAGGCCTCCGAGGAGGTCATCTTCTTAGCCTGTATATGGGAACTATCGCTTGCCATGTTCTCTATCGCTCCTTTTCAACCGTGGTAATCACTTGATCCGTAGGTCCTCACAACCCAAGAGCCTCTGAGACCGGCACGTATGAAAGCCCATGGGCCTGTGCCACCGCCTCGTAGACGATGCTTCCACTTACGATATTCACACCAGCTGCGAGAGAAGGGTCCTTTGTCACAGCAGCTCTCAAGCCGTTATTTGCGATCTCCATAACATATGGGAGCGTCACGTTTGCAAGCGCATAGGTAGAGGTATGCGGCACCGCTCCAGGCATGTTGGCCACACAGTAAAAGACCGACTCGTGCACTTTAAAGGTCGGATCTGAGTGGGTGGTAGGCCTTGAGTCCTCAAAGCACCCTCCCTGGTCTATGGAGATATCCACCAGCACTGAGCCGGGCTTCATCTGGCGCACTAGGTCATTGCTCACGAGCTTGGGGGCCTTGGCTCCTGTGACCAGCACCGCTCCGATCACGAGGTCTGCATCCACAACGGCTCGCTGTATCTCATATGTGTTGGAGGCAACGGTTTGCAAATGCCCCTTGTAAGTACGGTCCAGCAAGCGCAGCTTGTCAATGTCGCGATCCAAAACCAGGGTCTGTGCCCACATGCCAATGGACACCGCAGCAGCATTCATGCCAGCCACCCCGGCTCCTAATATCACAACTTTGGCAGCATATGCCCCAGACACACCCCCCATGAGCACACCCCTGCCGCCCGCCTCCCGCTCCAGGCAGTGGGCTCCTACCTGTGGAGCCATGCGTCCTGCCACCTCCGACATCGGATACAGCAGGGGCAGCATCCCGCTCTTGAGCTGCACTGTCTCGTAGGCAACCGCAGTGGTGCCAGAGGCAACAAGGGCATCTGTGCACTCGCGTGAAGCTGCAAGGTGCAGGTAGGTAAACAGCACCTGATCTTTGCGCAAAAGCCCGTACTCTGGCTCGATTGGCTCTTTCACCTTGCAAACGAGATCGGCTTCGCCCCAAACGTCAGCAGCACTTGGCAGTATCTTAGCTCCTGCTGCACTGTACTCTGCGTCAGATATAGACGATCCTGCCCCGGCATCGTGCTCTATGAGGACTTGATGACCTGCTCCTATTAGCTCATGGACCCCAGCAGGCGTGATCGCCACCCTGTACTCGTGAACCTTGATCTCCTTGGGAACCCCTACGCGCATAACACCCTCCTTGTGCTTTCATAGCTAAGCCTGGCCCGATGGAGAACTACACGCCCTGACGGCTTTGCTAGCACTGTGGACGGTTCACAGGTGAGCCAAGCCCACGGTCCGCCACAGTCACTGATCATCTGCTTGCCCATGACGCTCCTATCCACCCAGGTACCGTCCAACCTCACCAAGCACGAAGTCCACCTGGCTCAGCAGTTCGTCAATGATGCTCGCATCTGCCACGAGCGGCGGCGAGAGAATGAGCATCGTGGCCCCGCGATCGTCTGGCCTGGTAAGCAAGCCGGCCTTGCGCATGGCCGCCGGCATGACCTGGCGCAGGACTGCAAGGGACTGCTCTTTTGTGAGCTCACGCCCGCTGTCGCGATCTGCCGTTATCTCAAGTGCGTAGAAATACCCTGTGCCTCTCACTTCCTTTAGGATCTGGTGGCTTGAGAGCATCTCTTTGAGCCCGGCTTCCAGGCGGGGCCCGTTGCGCTCAACGTTCGAAAGCACATCCTCGTCTCGAAGAGCTGAGATGTTGGCCACAGCGACTGCCGTAGAGACCGGGTGGCCACCCCAGGTGGCGCCGTGAGAGAACATCCCGTCTGGGTAGGAGAACAGCTTCTCAACCAGCTCTTTGCGCACCAACAGCCCGCCCAGAGGGGCATA
>JAMCQF010000062.1 GCA_023379605.1 Actinomycetota bacterium | reverse complement strand
TAGATCGTACCACTACCCCCGCTCACCAGACTGGCCGGATCCACTCGACTTGTCACGCCCGAAGACTCTGTGACCTTAAAGCTTGTCCTGAGCCTGCTTGCTGAACCCCCACCCATGGCTGCAAGCTCAGGATCGGCAAAAACCTCTAGCACGGACTCAGCTGTCGCATATACCGAGCTTCGCTGGCGCTCCTCCCGGCTCCAGCTGGCGCGAGCAGCCCTCAGGGCCTCTTCCACGCCGGTACTGCAGAGCACTTCAGCCACCTCTGCTTCTTCCTGATCGTCCAACCACCTAATTACATCTCCCATACACCTTCCGCTCGCAGCAGCAGCGAAGAGAAGCGGGGACAGCAGCTTTGCCGCCATGGAGTACCAAAACTCCCCATCGGCCAAACCAGATCCCCTATCTCGAGCCAGATCTGTAAGCGATGCAGCTGTCCGGCGTGCATCGGGCCAGGTTGCACAAGAATCGAGTGGGGACCATGACGCTCCCTTAGCCCCTGTGACGCAGGCGGGGTCGAACACTGCCACCTCTCCCAGGTTCGAACGCCAACCCATCGTGTCTCTTGTTAGATCTGTCTTCACGCTGGTTGCAAGCACGGGCCCCTCCCACTCCAGGATGGCCGGGACTGCGAACCCAGAGGTCTTCCCAGTCTGGGTAGGCCCAATGACAGCGATGGACTGGCCGGGCTCTGCCGCCAAAAGATGACGCCCGGAGCGCCCCATTGCCAGCCGTCCCTTGCACGGCGCTGACACCGCCAATGACCTGCAGTCATTCACGCCAGCCCAGCGAGCTCCTCCTGCTCCCCTGGGCGCTGCAAAGCTTTGAGCCAGCATTCGCAGCCCTATGCTGGGCCTGCTAACGCGCCCGTTCATCCTCTTAGACGAGGCTGCCAGCCCAATAAGGGCTAGCGCGCCCAGGGCTAGTGCGCAATCCCTGAAATGCGGGCTCATAGGTTCTCACCGCCAAGCCCAGCTTGCATAGCTACGTCTGTGTCCACCAGCTCACGCTCGAGATCGCTTATCCTGTGGCGAACCAGAAAGGAACGGTTTCCCACCTTCCAAAGGGCAGTTCCACGTCCCAGATGCGAGACGACTTGGGCTTCGGTCCTGGAAAGGCCGATGGCCTGAGCAGCAGCACCCACTTCTCCAGGAGCTTGGCCGTAAAGCACCCGGGTCTCGGAATCAGAAAGGAGACCTCCTGCCAACGCCCATTGAGAGGACCCAGCCTCACCTGCAGCGGTTAGATCCGAGCAACGATGCAGAACTGCTATGTTGGCTACCCCTAGTGCTCTGGCGAGCTTCCAGGAAGCCTGGAGCCACCTGGCAACGGCCACGTCCGCCAGCACCGCCCAAGCCTCGTCTACAACCACTATCGTATGGGCACTGGCAGTGCTGTTCCATAAGGTCGCCTGAAGCCAGGCTGCTGCACAGGTGATGACGATGCCAAGGGCATCAGAGCCGTAGAGGGCAGAGAGGTCCAGCACTGCAATCGGCCCGTCCAAGCGCACGCTAGGCGTTGTAGGACCGTCAAACATCCCTCTAAGGTCGCCGAGGACCAGGCGGCGAAGCTCCAGAGCCAGATCCCTACCCTCGCGTGCAAGCTGGCTTTTGCTCATCCGAAGAGACGATGCTGCCTGCTCCGATGGATCAAGGAGCGCCTCTACCACCGCAGGCAAGGTCGCCTGAGATCTGCAGCCCATGACGGCATCCACCAGTGCCACATCAGCAGCCGCTCGCTCAGCTGGGAAAAGGGGTCGACCTAGGCAGGCAGAGCACAGAGTCGCCAAAAGCTCGGCCTGGCGGCGCGCCCCGTCAGGATCACCCCGACCCGCCAGCTCCAGTGGGTTGAGCCGGACGTCCCCTCCCGGTCTAAGTGCGATTGGCGCTGCGCCCCAAGCCCTGGCCAAGGACCCGTACTCGCCCTTGGGGTCCAAAACCCAAGCACGCCTGCCAAAAACAGCTTGGCGCCAAAGATAGGACTTCACGAATGCGCTCTTACCCCGTCCTATCTGACCTATAACTATCATGTTCGGGTTGGTAAGTAGGCCCTGCTCGTATAGGTGGAAGGGATCATAGGCAAAAGGTGAGCCGCCCAGATCAGTCCCAATCAGCACCCCCCGCCCCGTAAGCTCGCTGCTGGCCATAAAAGGAAAGGCCGCCGCAAGATGGGCTGTTGTGGCCCTGTGGGAGGCAAGCGAGGGACTGCGCCTGTCCACATCGCCCAACCAGCTCATCTAAGACCCCTCCCCAGTGGCAAGGTGCACGCGAAAGCTCGCTCCTGGTCGCCATAGAGTCGGCGAAGCTCGATGTGCGCCTGGCTGGCCACCTGCTCCGCCCGCTGGGTAGCCTCATCAAGATCGTCCTTCGATGCAGCACTCACCGTCAAATATCCGGAAAACCTGTAGTGTGCATGTCCGTCTGCCAACTCAGCCTCTCGCTTGACTACAGATTCCTCCTCCTTCCTGCGCCGCGCAGACAATAAGAACCCTGCGCGCCGGCGAAGCTCGCGATCGGCTATATCTGCTATGCGATCACTTTCGACCTGTCGTGTCGCATCGCTTAAGCTCATCGGCTCCATCACTACAGAGACTGCATGGCGCAGCCTGCTGGCCACCAGCAGCGAACCGAGGAAGTCGGCTGCCACGTGGATTCGCGGCCACTCTGAGATCCAGTAGCTCGCGTGCCATGTGGAGTCGGTGTGCAGCTCACCCCAGCTCGCTGCAACTGCCAAGGGCCACGGCTGAGCAGCGCTTGCCGAGGAGCGCCAGCCTGGCGCGTACCGCCTGGCTGGGTATCCTGACTCCGAAGACAGATGGGCGCCTGTGGGCAGCTCATATGACCTGCGTATGCACGAGGCTACAGCTGCGGGCGACAGCACCCCTATCACCCCGACACCGATCTCGCCCAGGTGCGGCGCGATGGATCTTGTCTCGAGCACAGCGAGCGAGGCAGCTGCACTCTTGGCAAGACTGCTGCGCGAACGTGCACGGACACTTACGGCAAGCAGGATCTCGTGACGCTGAAGCTCGCAAGCAACCTCCTCCAGGAGAGCCTCATAGGACCTGCGCGATCCAGGGGGGGCGTTCTTTACTCCGTGGTCCACAAGGTGCGCCCAGCATTCACGAGCAGGGTCGGGAAGGCTTCGGGCCACCCACTGCAGCCGGTAGACATTACTCCTCTCCCTGGAAAGAGACGCCAGAATGCCTCCCCAGGCAGATGCCCGCCGGTCCTGTTCAGCGGGGTCTTGGAGTAAGAACGAGTCAGCCCTCACCGCCAGTATCGTTGTACAGGTCCTGGCAGTCACATCCCAGATCACCCCGGCAGGGAGATCCGAACCTGCAACTTCGGTCCCCATTATCTCCATACCCTCGAAAACGCCTTTGCCCTTGAGGCAAGCCAGCGCTGCTCCTGCGCTCCCCAGCCCAGGCAGGGGTGATATCCAGCGCCCTTTGGTGGTGGCCTTTATCACTCCCCATCTGGCAATTAGCGGGATCCATTGCTCTATCGTGAAGCCATTAATAGGTAAGGTAGCCACTGTTGCGCCAGCTACCAGCGAGAGCACAGCCCCTGCCAATGCAGCAAATGAGAACCCGTAGCGCAAGATGGCGACTGCACACAGCGCACCAGCGCCAATAACGGCAATCTGACCTCCACGCCACCCTGCTATAAGGCCTCGGCTCTCCAGTGGTCCAAAGCTGTAGTGGCGCACCTCCTCGTTCCTTGGATCTGGCGGCGCTGCAGCAAGCCAGGGGGAGGCGCTGGCACCAGAGAGCCCTCCTGGCATCTGACGGCGCCCAGGGTGCCCCTGCATAACAGCGCTCACCTGGCTGCACCTGGCTGGAAAGCCGCCTGAGACCTCTCGGATCTTGCATCCTGGTCCAAGCTGTCAACAGCCTGACTGCCCAAGGCCTGTGATCGCGCCGGCAAAGATGCCCCCTTTGGGCCAGGGTTCGCTCCATTGCGGTAAAGCTCTCCAGCGATGGGCTCACCCTCTGCGATAGGGATCGACCCAGCCAAGCCTGCCCGTTCGCTTGCACGAGATGGTCCCACCCCCCCGGGGCTGGACCCCGGTGGTGGTGCTAAAGGGCCTCGGGGCCCACCGCCTGGCTCGAAGCCGCCCGAAGGGTT
>JAMCQF010000061.1 GCA_023379605.1 Actinomycetota bacterium | reverse complement strand
TGACAGTCTCCCTGGCGACTATCCGCCCCCCTACCGCTGCCTGTATTGGCACGTCAAATAGCTGGCGAGGTATCAGCTCCCGCAGCTTCTGGGTCATCTTGCGCCCGTAGGCATCAGCTTTGGAGCGATGGACGATCGTGCTGAAAGCATCCACGGCTACGCCGTTTAACAGCACGTCGACCCGCACCAGATTGCCCTCCGCATAGCCCGAAGGCTCGTAGTCCAGGCTCGCATACCCTTTGGTCCGGCTCTTTAGCTGGTCAAAGAAGTCCACAACCACCTCGGCAAGCGGAATCCTGTAGACGAGCTCCACGCGTTCAGGAGAGAGATAGCTCATCTTTAGCATGTCCCCGCGCCTGGTCTGGCAGAGGTCCATCACGGTGCCGTTGTACTGCGACGGAGCAATGATAGTTGCCGTTAGGATAGGTTCCTCCACTATCTCGAGCGAGCTGCCGTCTGGCATCGCGCTCGGGTTGTCAAACTGCAATGAAGTGCCATTGCGGAGGTGGGCCTTATAAGACACCGAGGGCGCGGTTGCGATCAACGAGAGGTCGAACTCCCTTTCCAGGCGCTCTCGTACGATCTCCATGTGCAGCAGCCCTAAAAAGCCACAGCGAAATCCGAACCCCAAGGCCGAAGAGGACTCCGGCTCATAGGTGAAGCTGGCGTCATTCAGCCGTAGCCGCTCCAGTGCCTCGCGCAGCTCGGGCAATTGGTCCCCGTCAACTGGGAATAGCCCGCAAAACACCATGGGCTTGGGTTCACGGTAGCCTGCCAATGGCTCTGGAGCGCGCCTTGAGGCCTCTGTGACGGTCTCGCCGGAGCGAGCTTCTCCGACGTCCTTTATGCCAGCGACCAGATAGCCTACCTCTCCTGGACCTAGCTGGTGGACCGGAGCCGGATCCGGAGTCCTCACGCCCACCTCCTCTGCCTCATGAACGGTCCCAGCCTGCATGAAAGCCAGGCGGGCACCTGAAAAAAGGGTGCCGTCCATGACTCTGACAGCGCTTATTACTCCCCTATACTGGTCGTAATAAGAGTCAAAGATAAGTGCTCGAAGTGGACCAGACGGGTCGCCCTTGGGGGGTGGGATCCGCTCGACTACTGCGTCCAGCAGCTCAGGCACTCCCTTACCGGTCTTGGCGGATATGTGAAGCACCTCTGAAGGATCTATGCCAAGGACTTGCTCGATCTCTTGGGCACAGCGGTCCACATCCGCTGCAGGGAGGTCTATCTTGCTTCACATATCCGCCAAGACCGGTAAGGGAGGTCTATCTTATTTAGCACCGTGATGATCTCCAGCTCGTGGTCCATGGCCTGGTAGCAGTTGGCCAGAGTCTGAGCCTGGATCCCCTGGGACGCATCTACCAACAGGACCGCTCCCTCACAAGCCGCAAGCGATCGGCTCACCTCGTAGCCAAAGTCGACATGGCCTGGAGTGTCGATCAGGTGCAGCACATGGCCAGCCCACTCGACCCGCACATTCTGGGCCTTTATCGTTATGCCTCGCTCACGCTCTATGTCCATAGAGTCGAGGTACTGCTCGCGCATATGGCGCGGGTCTACGGCCCCTGTGAGCTCCAAGATCCTGTCGGATAGCGTCGACTTGCCATGGTCCACATGACTAATAATCGAGAAGTTTCGGATGTTTTCGATTGATTTCATATAAAGTCATCTCAATAGTCCCACGCAGCTGAGCTATACCTCGGTCAGCTGCTAGTATTGCGAAGTCAACCGTCGGTCACAATGCCAGCTCAAGTGGCCCAACCTTCAAAACGAGGTCTTTGTCTTCATGGCCAACATCAAAAGCCAGATCAAGCGCAACCGCCAAAATGAGCGGCGCCGCATCCGTAACAAGGCAGTGCGCTCCGAACTCAAGACCAGGACCAAAGCAGCGATTGCTGCAAGCGAGGCCGGGGCAGAGGATGCAGCGGCTCGGATCCAAGCCGCTGTGAAGAGAATCGACAAAGCCGCTGCAAAAGGGGTCATACACCGTAACCAAGCTGCCAACAGAAAAGCCAGGCTGATGAGGAGGGCCAACCGCCACCTCTCGTTGGGCGTCCCAGATGCCCCAATGGGATCCGAAGAGGTAGGCCAGCCGAGCTGAGCTGCTCACCTGGAGACAGCTGCCCTGGCGGTTCTGTGCCTGGGCGGTGCTCGGTGCGAGCGGCGGGCGAGCTGCGCAAGGCGGGCCACCAGCACTTCCATGACCGCCTGGCCCGTGAGGCCGGAGTTTCCTCTTAGATCCAGATCAGCATCAGCCAGTAGCTCGATCGCAGCTGCAATCCGGTCATGGCCGAGCCTGCGACTCTGCCTCATGGCTTTGCCGGCCACAAAGGAGCTCTTTACCCCCAACAAGGCTGCAGCGTCCTCGCTTGTGGACACCTGGGCCCCATCCAGGCGGAGCATGGCGGACACATGGCGGTGGAGGATGGCCATGACCGCCAATGGATGACCCTCTGGTCGGCTCAGCATCCGGCGCAGCCGATCCAGCGCCACTGTAACCTGACCCTCATCGATTGCATCGGTAAGCTCCCACGGCGATGCTCCCCCAGGGTCAGTCAGATACGGGCGAACCTGCTCTGGGCCAAGCCTGGACCCCTCGCCATAGGTCCCGGCAAGTAGGGCCAACAGACCTTCCAGACGGGCCAGATCATCACCTAGATGCTCGCTAACCAGCGCCGCTGCCCTGGGATCCAGTTGGAAAGGGGCCTCTCCAAGCCGCTGGGACAGCCAAGCCTCACGTGCTTGCCCAGTTCCCACTGCAGTGTCTATGACCTCGCCATGGCGTGCAAGTGAGCGGGATAGGCCAGCTGGGAGGGGTCCAGAGCCGCTCAGGAGCACAAGGGATGCGCTGGGAGAGGGATCCTCTAGATACCTGACCACCGTGCTCACATCGGCCGCCGACATCCGTCCGATGTCTCTTACGACCACGATCCGGCGCTCGGTGAACATTGGGAGCGTCCGACATGACTCGATCGCGGCCTCTATGGAAGTCTCGCCAGATCCACCCAAGACATGCTCTTCAACGGCGAGCGATCCGGCCGATCCCCGTGACAGGCGCGCCAGGAGAGCCTTGGCCGACTGAGCCACAAGCGACGGGTCGCTGCCTTTCACCAGGTATAGCGGCGCTGGATCTGACTGCGTGACGTCCTTGGATGCATCTGCTGGCTTGGCCCTGGCTGGCTTGGCCCTGGCTGGCTTGGCCCTGGCTGGCGGAGCGGACGCCTTGGCTCCGCGCGTCCTGGCCGCTGGGGAAGCTCGCTCCTGTGAAGAAGATGGCTTGGCCTCATGCTCCTCAACCACAGCCGGCCTCCAGCACAGCGCTTAAGACATCACATACCCGCCGCGTGCCAGCCACGTCGTGGACACGTACGATCCGACAACCCAGAGACACCCCAAGAGCGACCGCTGCGAGGGATGGCACTGCCCGCTCATCTATGTCCAGATCGAGCAGACGGCCGAGAAAGGTCTTATTAGAGGCCGAGAGCAGCACCGGATGGCCGAGCTGGCACAGCCTGGCTGAGGCTCGAAGCAGGGCGAGAGACTGCTCCCAAGTCTTGCCCAAGTCAAGACCGGCA
The DNA here is from genome assembly GCA_023379605.1 of Actinomycetota bacterium. Classification (GTDB taxonomy): domain Bacteria; phylum Actinomycetota; class Acidimicrobiia; order Acidimicrobiales; family JAMCQF01; genus JAMCQF01. The sequence goes on along the minus strand of JAMCQF010000061.1, from coordinate 6,299 downwards.
TCGAGGATCACGCTCTCTTTGGGTATGCCTGCCTCGACTGCGGCTCTTGCCCTTTCAGCCAGAAAGCAGGCAACCGTTCCCACGACATCGTCATAGGTAGGCTCAGGGTCAGGGATCCTCGGCGCAAGCCGTATATGGGTCGCCACCACGCCAGCTCCTGCCGCAGCTGCCACACGCAGGTAATGGGGGTCTGCGAACCCGCTTATGTCGTTTCCCAGGCTGGCTCCATGGGCAAACGCCTCCCTTGCCACCTCGGCACGCCAGGTATCCACCGAGATGGGTAGATCGAACCTCTCCCGCAGCGCAGAGATGGCCGGGACAACTCTGTCAATCTCCTCATCAACAGAGACCTCCAGGCCTGGGCCGGCTTTTACACCGCCTACATCCAATATATCTGCACCCTCTCTCACCAGCCTTGATGCACGGTCCAGGAAATCTTCCATCTTGAAATAGGCACCGTGGTCGAAAAACGAGTCGGTAGTGCGATTCAGGATGCCCATTACCAAAGGTTTGGTTGACAGGTCGTATAGACAGCCACCAAGCTGCAGCCTGTAGCCCGCAAATCCCACTTTGGATGGCATAGGGACAGGCTCCATCATCGAGTCCCAAATAAATCCAATAATGCGGTGGCTTCGATCTGGGTTGAGATCACCTGGCCCTACAGCTCAAATGACTGGAAGCCCTCAGAATAGCCTTGAAGCTAGCGCGCGCCGGTACCCAGCGGTTCGTGGATCATCAGGTCCGAGAGTCTCTAGCAGATCCAAGAACTCCTGGTGGGCCTCCTCGTCCCCCTTTACCCTATCAAGCAGGTCGTCAAGGCGCGCCACCAAGTCAGAGCCGCTTTTGGGCATGGCCCCTTCGATGCTGAGCCTCGCCAGAGCAGCAACCCTGCGGGCTTCGGGGGTATCTGGGATCTTCGCCAGCAGGGACAGGGCTTCCTGCGGTTCACCTTTGTCCACCATCAGTTCTGCCAGAGCCGCTACTGCCCCAGGATGGTCCGGTTCTAGCTCCAAGGCACGGCGCAGGGAGGCCTCATCGCCAGCAGCCACCAGCTTGTCCGCTTCGCTGGGAGCGGCCAGAAGGCGGGAGATGAACTCCTTGACCTGAGCCTCCCCCAACGCACCGATGAACCCATCCACGACCTGGCGGTCAACAAGGGCGTAAACCGCTGGGATGGATTGGACCTGGAAGCTGGCAGCCACGTTGGGGTTCTCGTCTACGTTCACCTTGGCGAGCTCGACAGCTCCGGCTGTGGCATCCACGGCGCGCTCTATTATCGGTCCCAAGGTCCGACATGGACCGCACCAGGGAGCCCAGAGGTCCACCACAACAGGGACCTGGGTCGATCTCTCGATTACGTCGGCTTGGAAGGTGGCATCAGTCACGTCCTTCATTGCCCCCAACCCTACCGTGGACGACTAGCGTTCCAGGTCAGTGACAGCTCCTATTGCAAATAACCAAACCGATGAGTCCTGGGTGACAGGGAATCCGCCCGAAGGTCTTGACAGCACCAGGGTGGCAATGTGGCTTGCTGAGCATGTGGAGCTCTTGGAGCCACCCATGAGCTTCGAGCTGATTGCAGGTGGCAGATCCAATCTGACCTTCTTGGTGAAGGCGGCAAACGGGCACAGAGCGGTGGTAAGGCGACCTCCTGTTAGTCACGTGCTGCCCACTGCACACGACATGTCGCGCGAGCACCGCATCATCTCAGCCCTTGCCACCACTGCAGTCCCAGTCGCTCCCGCCCTGGGATTCTGCGACGACCTTTCTGTGACTGGCAGTACTTTCTATGTCATGGGATACGTGGACGGCTACGTGCTAAGAGACGCCGACACGGCCCTCAAGCTAAGTGAACCAGCGCGGCGAGCTGCTGGTAATTCTCTGATCGATGTGCTGGCCGATCTACACGCAGTTGATCCAGACGAGGTCGGCCTTTCAGAGCTCGGCAAGAAGGACGGCTACATTGAGCGGCAACTGCGCAGGTGGCTCGGTCAGTACCAGCATTCGCAAGCACCGGGGCTGGCTGCGGTGCCGCGCGTCGAGCAGGTCCATGGGCTGCTTGCCTCCTCTATTCCAAGGCAGGGCCCTGCGACAATTGTCCACGGCGACTACCGCTTGGACAACGCCATAGTGGACTCCTCTGGCCAGTTGAAGGCCGTGCTGGACTGGGAGATCTGCACTCTGGGCGATCCCTTGGCCGACATGGGTCTTTTAATGGTCTACTGGTCAGAGCCAGGTGAGCGTGACCCGGTCCTTGGAGAGGCACCAACGGTAGTAGAGGGATTTCCCACGCGCGAGGAGCTCTGTGAACGCTACAGTAAGCGTTCGGGACGCGATCTTTCCGATCTCGGGTTCTTCATCTCATTTGGCTACTGGAAGTTGGCGTGCATACTTCAAGGTGTCGTGGCCCGCTACCTATCAGGAGCCGGTGGTGGGGACCCCTCGGGGGTGGAGGGACTGGGTCGCCAGGTCACAATACTGGCAGATGCCGCCTACAGGGCGCTTATGGAGAAACGGTAGGAGCGGAGCGCCTAATATGCCTCTCTTTCGCCGACTGAGCGATGACCGTCTAGACGAGCCCGTGCTGATTGTTGGGCTGGAAGGCTGGATAGACGCAGGATTTGCTGCAGGAGGAGCGCTTGCTGCTCTTTTGTCCTCGATCTCTACAGAGGTTCTGGCAAGCTTTGACGCCGACGAGCTGATCGACTACCGCGCTCGACGACCTGTGGTTCACATCACTGACGGCATAGACACTTCCATCAACTGGCAAACCATCCAGCTACGGGCGGGCAAGGACCGCAACGGCAAAGATGTGTGCTTCTTGGTAGGACCCGAGCCCGATATGCGCTGGCAGGCCTTTGCCGCTGACGTGGTCGCCATATCGTTGGACTTGGGCGTCCGTTTGGCAGTCGGGCTGGGCGGGTTCCCAGCTCCAGTTCCTCATACCCGGCCAGTCCGCCTGGCAGCTACTGGAGGATCTGCTGAGATCGCCCACAGGATTGGCTTTGTCCAGGGCACGATCGAGGTCCCAGCCGGTATAGGGGCTGTCTTGGAGATGGGCTTGGCCGCCGCGGGCATCACCTCTGTCGGGCTCTGGGCCAGAGTCCCACATTACATCGCTACAGCACCTTTCCCTCCAGCAAGCGCGGCTCTGGTGGAGGGGCTGGCCGAGATCACTGACCTCGCCATAGACTCCACTGAGCTTCGAACTGCCGCAGACAGCGCCATCCAGCGAGTCGACGACCTCATCAGCCGGAGCAAGGAGCATATAGCAATGGTGCGCCAGCTTGAGGAGCGATTGGACTCATCTGAGGGAAACCCTCTGCACATGCGCCAGATGCCAACTGGAGATGAGATAGCAAGCGAGCTGGAGAAGTATCTGCGCGGAAACGACCAGGCATGAGCATCTCTGGCGGCTATTTGCTAGGGCCACCAGCCAATCTCTTCGCGCGCCTGGGGCCGGTGCCAGTGCTCTCACCGCCGCTAGGGCCACCAGCCAATCTCTTCGCGCGCCTGGGGCCGGTGGTCTTGTAGATTGGCTCTGGATCTCTGCTGAGAATCAGGTTTCTCTCATCGCCTTGGCAGGAGAAGCCCGCTTGGGTGACCGCATCAGAGCCATTTTCGGCGCTATTTTTTGTCTGACTGCTTTGTGATCGACGGCTGCGTTGCAAAGGGGACCGGTCGACCCACACGTCAGCGCGACCCAGGCATACAATTGGCGACCCGCAACCTGAACCTCGAGAGGACGGCAACGTAGGATGGCAAGGGGACAGCACAGCGCGAGCAGGAGTGACGTAGGCAGCCCGCTTTCTGGGCTCGCAGGTTTGCGCGCGCCGAGCGGTCGGAGCAGGGAAAGAGTTGGGATGGGAGCTCCTCGCCCCGGGGCTCTGATATTGATAGTCGTCATAATCGTGGTCATCCTGGCCGGTATCCAGCTGCTCCGTCCCACGCCGAGCGCAACCCTACAGAGCGCGTTGCCAGCTTCGTACAAGATTCCCGGTACTCCTCCGTCCATGCCCTGGCCCACCCAGGGAGAGGCCACCGTAGAAGTCAATGGAGTGGGGAGCTTCGGGTCCTCAGGTGGCGAGACGCCCGAGCCAATTGCCAGCGTCGCCAAGATGATGACCGCCCTGGTCGTGCTCACCGACCACCCTCTCACACTTGGTCAGCAAGGCCCCACCATCCACATCACACCCGCGGATGTTGCCTTGGAGCAGACAGAGGCGGCTCAGCAGGACTCGGTGGTGGCCGTTGCTCCAGGGGAGACTCTCACTGAGTACCAGGCACTGCAAGCGCTGCTTATACCGTCGGGCAATAACATCGCAATGGTCCTTGCCGACTGGGATGCGGGCAGCGAGGCCGCCTTTGTGGCCAAGATGAACGCCAAGGCAAAAGCGCTTGGCATGGTCCACACCCATTATGCAGACGTGAGCGGGATATCGGGCTCAACCGTGAGCACTGCCACCGACCAACTCATCTTGACCAAGGTGGTCATGGCCAACCCAGTCTTCGCACATATTGTGGGCGAGGCTCAGGTGACCTTGCCGGTAGCGGGCGTGCAAGAGAACTATGACTACAACCTGGGCAAGGACGGCTTCGTGGGGACCAAGACCGGCAGCGACAGCACCGCGCTTGGATGCTTTGCCTTCACCTCCGATCACCAGATCGACGGACACCGCTACCAGATCATGGGAGTGGTCCTGGGCCAGCCGGCAACCATATCTGACCCATCTGAGCTGCAGGTCGCCCTCGATGACGCGACCGCCCTGGTAAACGCCGTGGTCGCGCACATGACCTTGCTCGATCCGGTTCCGACCGGGACCACGGTGGCCCACATAGACGCTGCATGGTCCTCGCCTATACCGGTCACAACCAAGTCCACCACTGCCATCCTCGGCTGGCCCGGAATGCCGTTGGCTACGCGCCTGGATGCCAAGCTTCCCAGCCAGGCCGTTCCTGCAGGAACCGTGGTAGGAACCTTGGAGGTGCGTGCTGGAAAGCAGGCAGCGTCGATACCCGTTACCACATCTGCCCCCTTCTCAACACCGTCTCTGGGCTGGAAGCTAACAAGGCTCTGAATTAGGCGTCTTGGACACCGTTGATCGGCTCTCGGCGGCTAGCTCCACCGCGCTGGCACCCAGCAGGCTGCGAGATCTGGACCCAGCGGCTAGATTTCCATCATGACCGATGCAGCTCTGATGCCCATGCTCACTTTGAAAGCAGACCACAGGTGAAGGTCGACGGAGGCATCGGCTTCGACCCCCAAGGAGCAGGAGCCACGGCACGAAGTGCGCAAGAGGCTGGCTATGACGGAGTATGGTCGCCTGAGACCGGGCATGACCCATTCCTGCCTCTAGTGCTCGCAGCCGAGCACACAGAGACCTTGGAGCTTGGCACCGGCATAGCCGTGGCCTTCGCCCGCAATCCCATGACCATGGCTAGCCTGGCCAATGACCTCCAGGCCTATTCCAAAGGGCGGTTCATGCTGGGGCTCGGCTCGCAGATCAAGCCTCACATCACCAAGAGGTTTTCCATGCCCTGGTCACATCCGGCCCCGAGGATGCGCGAATTCATCCTGGCAATGCGGGCTATATGGGACTGCTGGAACAATGGCTCGACCCTTTCTTTCAAAGGAGAGTTCTACACACACACACTGATGACACCGTTCTTCAACCCAGGCCCAAATGAGTACGGGACTCCGAGAGTCTTCCTGGCAGCGGTGGGAGAATTGATGACAGAGGTGGCAGGCGAGGTAGCTGACGGCTTGCTCGTCCATGGGTTCACTACGGAACGGTACCTGCGTGAGGTCACCCTGCCCGCCCTTGATCGCGGCTTGGCCAAGTCAGGCCGCGATCGCAGCTCAATGGAGCTATCGTACCCGGGCTTTGTCGTTACAGGTGATACTGCCGAGGAGGTGGCAGCTGCCACTCAGGCTGTAAAAGCCCAGATCGCCTTCTACGCCTCCACGCCCGCCTACAGGCCAGTCCTCGAGCTGCACGGTTGGGGGGACCTGCAAAGTGAGCTAAACGTGCTCTCCAAGCAGGGCGAGTGGGCAAAGATGGGCGAGATGATAGATGACGAGATCCTCAACGCATTCGCTGTGGTCTGCGAGCCCGAGAGGGTTCCAAACCAGGTCCTCAGTCGTTTTGGCGACGTAATAGACCGTTTCAGCTTCTATGCCCCCTACAGGATTGACCCCGAACGCTGGACCGCCATCCTCGCTGGCTTCAAACAGCCCCGATCGCTCTAAAGTCCTTCGCCATCAGATGCCCTTCAGGGCCAACCTGTCTCGCTGGCCA
>JAMCQF010000060.1 GCA_023379605.1 Actinomycetota bacterium | reverse complement strand
AGATCGCCCAGGCCCGATCACATGTACTATCCCCTGGCGGGCATGGCCCATGGGAAAGTAGGTAATGGCGAACTCCTCGCAGTTCTTGGCTAGAACCTCGAGCTGCCGGGCAGAGATGGGGTCCGATATGGGTCTGTCGATGTCTGCTGTCGGCACGTTGTGATCTGCGGTGGCTACGGTGAGATCGGGCCGGCGCACTCTCCTGTTGGCCAGCCGCAAGCCGTCGAAAGCCTGTGGCGAGGTGACCTCGTGGATCAGATGGAGGTCTATGTACAAAAGTGCCTGATCACTCCCATCGCCAGCTGAGCCTTGGTTGCGTGTGCCGCTAGCCGTGCTCACCACGTGGCGGTCCCATACCTTTTCGATCAAAGTGCTTGCCATGTGAACTCCGCGTCTCTTTCTTCCTGGCCTGTGCTTGTGTATGCCTATACGCCTATCGAGACGATCTCAACCCTCAAGGTCCCGCTGGGCGCCTCGTACTCCACAGACTCCCCGGGCTTCTTGCCCATGAGGGCTTGGCCCAGAGGGGAACCTGGAGAGAGAACCGTGACGTCCTCCCTGCGCTCCTCTATCGAGCCTATGAGATATCTCTCAACCGCATCGTCGCCCTCATAGCGCAGGTCCACAACGACGCCGGTAGTGACCCGCTCGTGGTGTGTCCCAGATGGAGCGTCAACCACCACAGCGTCTGCCAGCAGGGCTTGAAGCTGTCGTATGCGTGCTTCCATCTTGCCCTGGGTGTCCTTGGCCGCGTGGTAGTCGCCGTTCTCGGAAAGGTCCCCAAGGGCTCTGGCTGCCTCTATGGCCTGGGCGATCTCCACCCGGCCCCTGGTGGTCAGGTCCTCTAGCTCGCTTTGGAGCCTCCTGTAGGCTTCGGGGGAAAGCTGTGTCTCACTCACGTGGTGAAGGCTAGTGCCCCTGCGGAGCTATAGGCTTCACCACGTGGCTCATGGCTGGCTTGCCCTGCCCAAAGCGGCGAACCGTATCGATTCTAGCCCCGCTCCCACTGGCGCCTGGCAGGGCTCTGTGGTCACTTTGAGACCAGCTCTTTGGCCACTTTGGACTGGCTTGGCTGGTTCGGTGGCGTGCTGAGCGGAGCCGGGTTGACTAAAGGCTGTGGGTGGGGGAGACTTTATAATGTGCATGGCGTGGCAAAGCCGCAGGTAATCGACATTACTTAGGCGTGCGCTTTACGCGTGCGCCTTTTTGACCGTCCACGTTGTGGGCGGTTTTTCTTTTCCATAAAGAAGGCATCAAGGAAGGCAATAAAGAAGGCAACCGGGTCGGCCCGTCGGGCTGGAACCCCAGGGTGCCTGACAAAACACTCCCATGACAACAGCCATTTTCGATCAGGAGGTGCTAAAAGGTGGGCTACCAGCCCGGAGACGCAAAACATGACCAGAGCCCCGACCGGGGCTCGTCCAATACTGCCGCGGCATACCGCATAGGTCTCATAGGGGGGGACGGGATAGGACCTGAGGTGCTCGCCGAGGCAATAAAGGTCGTTCGGGCTGCTGGTATAGGCCTGCATGTGGTCTCCTATGATCTTGGAGCCGATCGCTATCTCCGTACCGGCGAGGTGCTCCCAGACAGCGTGCTCGAGGAGCTGCGTACGCTAGATGCGATACTGCTGGGCGCGGTTGGTCCACCGATTGGCTCAACCGCGGTGCCCTCTGGGACCTTGGAGCGCGGCCTGCTCCTAAAGCTCCGCTTTGGGTTGGACCTCTATGTCAATCTGAGGCCTTTTACGGCGGTGCCGGGATCGATCGCAGCCGGGGCTGACTTTGCTGTCGTACGGGAGAACACCGAGTCGTCATATGCCGGCGAGGGCGGCTTTCTACGCAAGGGCACCCCGCACGAAGTCGCGACCCAGGGGTCGGTCAACACGCGCTTTGGTGTGGAGCGCTGCGTCCGCTTTGCCTTCTCCCTGGCTGAGAGCCGTCCGAGGCACTCACTTACCTTGGTCCACAAGACCAACGTCCTTACATATGCAGGTGACCTGTGGCAGCGCACGGTAGAGGAGGTGGCCCTTGAGCATCCCGGGGTGGACTGGTCCTACAACCACGTGGATGCAGCGTGCATCTACATGGTTGAAGACGCCCGTCGCTACGATGTGATAGTGACAGACAATCTCTTCGGTGACATCCTCACCGACCTGGCCGGTGCTGTATGCGGGGGGATAGGCTTTGCTGCATCGGCCAACTTGAACCCAGACCGTACGGGCCCCTCTCTCTTCGAGCCTGTGCATGGGGCAGCACACGACATCGCGGGGACCGGAAGGGCAAACCCTCTGGCCGCTATCCGCTCCGCGGCTTTGATGCTTGACCACCTCGGTGAGACCGATGCGGCTTCCAGGGTCGAGAAAGCGGTCTTGGAGGAGTCGGTCCATTTCGATCCGACCAAGACAACCAAGCAGATCGGTGATGCCGTCGCAGGGAGGCTGTGAAATGCCACTTACAAAGACGAACAAGATCTGGATGGATGGCGTGCTGGTTGACTGGGACGACGCAAAGGTCCATGTGCTCAGCCATTCGCTCCACTATGGCTCCGGGGCATTTGAGGGGGTGCGTGCGTACTCGACCCCGGAGGGTCCGGCCATCTTCCGGCTCAAAGATCACATATCGAGGCTGTTCAGATCTGCCCGGATCTTTATGATCGACATCCCTTATACCGAGCAGGAGCTGATCGAGGCCACGCGTCTCACCGTCCGAGCGAGTGGGTTGGAGGAGTGCTATATACGCCCGCTTGTATACCTCGGATACGGGGAGATGGGGCTGAACCCCTTGCCGTGCCCAGTGAACGTGAGCATCGCGGTGTGGCCTTGGGGCAGCTATCTGGGTGACGAAGGCGTAGCCAAAGGTGTCCGGATGAAGGTATCTACCTGGAGACGTCACGATCCAAACGCGATACCAACGGCTGCCAAGGGCACAGGAATGTACGTGAACTCATCCCTGGCAAAGGTAGAGGCGCTAAAGGCTGGTTACGACGAGGCTGTCCTTCTGTCGCCTCAGGGCTTTGTGAGCGAGTGCACTGGAGAAAACATATTCATTGTACGAGATTCCAGGGTCATACTGCCGGACAGCTCCCTTGTCGGATCTCTGGGGGGCATCACCCAGGACTCCGTCATAACCATTGCAAGGGATCTTGGCTACGAGGTAGACGAGCACGCAGCGCTGGTAAGGAGCGATCTATATACCGCTGACGAGGCGTTTCTCACGGGTACGGCTGCCGAGGTGGTGCCAATATCGTCGGTGGACGATCGGCTTGTCGGAACTGGGAGCCCTGGTCCTGTAACCAAGGCGATCCAAGAGACGTATTTTGCGACTGTTAGAGGCAAGATGGACAGATATAAGGACTGGTTGGATCATGTCGGCTGAGCACATAGAGGGGCTTCCTGAGTATGTAGATATCTACGATACGACACTTCGTGATGGAAGCCAGCAGGAGGGTCTTTCACTGACAGTGGATGACAAGCTCAGGGTTGCCGAGCAGCTGGACCATCTGGGAGTGGCTTACATAGAGGGCGGCTGGCCAGGAGCCAATCCGAAGGACACCGAGTTCTTCCGCCGGGCTCCAGATGAGCTTCACCTTTCCACCTCAAAGCTCGTGGCATTCGGTTCCACGCGCAGGCCTGGAGTAAAGGCTGAGAATGACGATACCCTGCGCCATCTGATCGATGCGAGCACAGAGGCGGTCTGCATAGTTGCCAAAGCCTGGGACGTCCATGTTACCCAAGCACTGCGCACAACCCTGGACGAGGCTGTGGCGATGGCAGCCGATTCGGTCGCGTTTTTGTGCCGTGCCGGGCTGAAAGTGTTCTTTGACGCAGAGCATTTCTTCGACGGCTACAAGGCCAACCCGGAGTTTGCCATGCGCGTGCTGCTTGCAGCAGAGGACTCGGGGGCCCAGACACTGGTTCTCTGTGATACCAACGGGGGTACTCTTCCACATGAGGTGGAGTCCATTGTGGGAAGGGTCAGCTCTTCTAGGCAGGCTCAGATAGGCGTCCACTTCCACAACGACAGCGGCTGCGCTGTGGCTAACGGGATTACTGCGGTGAGGATGGGTGCCACCCACGTCCAGGGCTGTGTGAACGGCTATGGCGAGCGAGCAGGTAATGCCGACCTTTCGGCGACCATTCCCAACCTCTCACTTAAGATGAGGGTGCGCACGATCCCCGAGGGGCGGATGGAGCGGCTGACGCCGGTGGCGCATCATATAGCCGAGCTTGTGAACATAAGTCCAAACCCCCAACAGCCCTATGTAGGAGCGGCAGCGTTCGCTCACAAGGCGGGGCTGCACACTAGTGCCATCGCTCGCCGGCGCGACGCTTACGAGCATATAAGCCCAGACCTTGTGGGCAACGGTACGCGCTTTGTCGTAAGCGAGCTCTCGGGTCGCTCAACGCTTGCGTTCAAAGCTTCTGAGCTCGGTCTGGACTTGGACGGAGAGGCGCTGGGACGGGTTCTCCAACAGCTCAAGGACCTGGAGTACGAGGGGTACCACTTTGAGGTTGCAGACGGGTCTTTGGAGCTCCTGTTGCGCAGGGCCACAGGATGGGAGCCTTCCTACTTCGAGGTGGAGTCCTTCAGGGTCATAACCGATCAGCTGGACTGCCAGCAGAGCTTTGAGGACCGCCGTGCTTCTGAGGCCCTCACCAGCGAGGCAACGGTGAGGGTTCGGGTCGCTGGAGAGCGGACAGTGGCAACTGCAGAAGGCAACGGCCCGGTTAACGCTCTGGATGCAGCTTTGCGAAAGGCGATCGGAGGTCACTACCCTGTCCTGGAAGGCGTACACCTAACCGATTATCGCGTTCGCGTGCTGGATACGGGCAAGGGAACAGGCGCAGTGACGAGGGTTCTCATAGACTCGACCAACGGAGACAGGACATGGTCGACAATAGGAGTGTCGGAGAACATCATAGAGGCATCCTGGCAGGCGCTATCTGAGTCCATAATCTGCGGTCTGCTCTATGCCAAGGAGCCCTTGAGGGACGCTTTTACTGGGTGCTACGGCAGTGACTTTCCAAAGAAGGGCGGCCCTGGGGCATCTGCCAGCTTGCACGAAGCCTCCTGAGCGGCAACAGTTGCGAAGCGATGACCCAGCCAAGCTATGCACCTATTACCGAGGCAGACCAGGTTCGATCCGGGATGCTGCTAGAGACACCCCGGAGCTGGCTGCCCGGTCGGCCTGGCGACCCCAAGGGCCCCAGCTCGCACCTGGGAGACCTCTTCGGCTCTCCTGGCCCTGACCAGGGCTATGCGCTCAAGCTGGCAAAGCGCTTCGAAGACCGGGTGCAGCTGCTTCCAGGCGAGTCAGCGCAGGACGCGCTGAGTGGTTGTGTGGCTGTTGCCACGAGAAGGGCATCGCTGTTTGGGAGGGCTCCGGTTGCAGCGGATGTGGAGCATGCCCTTACGCTGTGGGGGTTCTTGGGTACTGCCCCAGATGACCTGGTGAACTACCGTAACAGCCTCTTTAGGGGAGCTGCCCACAGCTACGCTCAGCAGAGGGCAATAGCGGGGCTGGTCTTGGAGGATACCCTTAAGATGCCCCGCGACCAGCTCATAGGGGCGCTCGGCAACTGGCGCAGATTGCTTGGCGGGAGCGAGAGAGCTGGCGCAACCCAGTCCGGTGACAGCAGCCAGGAGGTACAGCCGGCCTAAAGTCCAGCCACTCTGGTGCCGATATCTCTACGGTGCCAGACAGACCGGTCCTTTCATCCTACAGCTTTGGGGCGGTGCTAAGTCCCAATGCACGCGATGACTCCGGGCTTGGTCTCATCGAGGTGGTGCTGGCCATTGCTCTTTTCGCAGCGGTCTCCTTCCCCATTGCCTCGGCTGTGAGATCAGGGATCAGCGCTGTGTCCAGCTCACAGCAGCGCATAGTGGCCGCCGAGCTTGCAAACAGCGCACTGCAGGAGGCCCAGGCCCTGCCGTACTCGGACCTGTCCAAGGGGATCTACCCAGGCAGCTGCCTAGGCGCAGACCCAGCCAATGATCCCCTGCTCAAGGAGGTGTCCACCCAGTCCGGGACCATCTGGGAGTACACCTCAACAGGCGAGACCGTCCCGGACCGAGCGGCATGCGTCGCTGAGACCCCAGTGGTTCCCTATCAGAGCACTGTCTTAAAGAACGGAACGACATACACCGTCTCCACCTATCCGATGCAGGTAGCCAGCTCACCGGTCATCCGTGTGATCACACGGGTGAGCTGGAGTAATCCCCAGTCCTCAAGCAATGTCCTTGCGGACCAGACCCTGGTGTACGGCCCAGACTCCACCGTGTCGCCAACTCAGCCCACCTCGCCTGGTCCTGGAGGCAACCCGCCCAATGGCTCTTCTACCTGCGGGCAGGCTCAAGAGGCCTTGCTCGCCAACCCGAGCCCTGCCGGCAGCGCCTATCCAGCAGAGCTCCTTTCGATCTACTACATCGACGAAAGCGCTATGAGCTCGGTGGAAGTGCTCGTAGACGACGCGCTCGACGTCTCTGTGAGCGCAAGCGTAACGCCAGCCCCGCTCCCGAGCCCGGTAGAGCCCACAGATGACTGCGGGGGGTCTCCCCCCAACGCAGACGACCCTCCGAGCGAAAGCTCCCAAGGGCCCCAGCGTGCCTATGTCTCTCTAATAGTGCTCGATGTGCCAACTGCCTTGCTGGCGGGTGAGACGATCACGATCAGGGTGAACGACGGGGATGGCAACTTCGATGCCTATACCTGGACGGTCCTGTAGGCAGATGGCCATCTCAGATCCGGTGCTGGAGGACGGGGTGTCACTCGTGGAGCTCAGCGTGGCAATCTTGATCTTCGCCATATTTCTGGCATTGCTCGTGCCCACTTACATGGTTCTTACCAATGCCGGCCAGGGTGCGTCCTCCATGAGCAATGCCGACAGCCAGGCGCGCCTAGCACTTGAGACCCTCACCATCCAGGTAAATTCGGCCGAAGCAATATATGCGACCCCGGGAGCGGTCAGCGGCTTAACCAGCGGGTGGATCTACGGGCAGTCGCTAAAGATGCTCACAAGGGCATATGGCAACTTGGTATGTGCTGAGTGGCGAGATGACCCATCGACCTCGATGCTGCAGGAGCGCACCTGGCCTCCGAACTGGTACCAAGGATATCCGACAGGGACAGGTTGGAAGACATACGCCACGGGAATGGAGAACACGGCGAGCTCCCCTGTGTTCTCGATAGGACCCGCTAGAGGATTTTCGGCAGGACTTGTGCACGCAGACCTGATAATTAGAGCTGGCCGTTTCGGTCCCCCTGTAGAGCTCTCTACAACTCTGTATGCCCAAGGGGGTCTCAACCTAAGCAATGACAGCTGCAAACATGTCCCGTCCTAGCCATCACCTCCCAGGTGCGCCACTGGAAGCCGAAGGCGGCTTTGCCCTTATAACAGTCCTGCTATTCCTGGTGGTCCTTTCCACGCTCCTACTGGCCGTGCTCACAACCGTCGAAGGCCAGCTTACCGGCGGGGCCCAGACCACCGCCTCTGTTCAGGCGACAGCGAGCGCGGATGCGGGCATATCTGCGGCCTATGCGGGGATCATACAGGCCACCAGCTACGCTTCCCTGCCCTGTAGTGCCAAGGGCGACCTTCCCCAACAAACCGGCCAACTGGCTGCTGGGTACAGCTACAAGATCATCTACTACTCAGCCATCGCTGTTCCGCCAGAGGGCAGCGACGAGCTTACCTGCTCGCAGGTCCAAAGTGGAACTGCCTCCGTCGCAGGGGCAAAGATCACATCCACAGGCACGGCAGGCACAGGATCACGTGCCTTCGAGCAGGTCATTGACGCGATAGTTGCGATACAGTCCTCGTTCAGCTCGTCGCTTAGCGGCTACTCCATCTTCTCAGGATCTGACTTCACAGTATCTTCTAATGCCAAAATAATCGCTTCAGGAAATGAGATGCCCACAATATATGTGGACGGGAACTTCACATGCTCGGCCAATGCAGACATCATAGGAAACGTCGTGGCAACAGGGACGGTAAATCTTGCCAGCAACTGCACCATACATGGCAATGTGGAATCTACTCTGGCTTCTATCTCGACCTCCCCGGCCATCACGATATCCGCGAACGCCGCGGTCACCGGGAACGTGTCAGATCCCCAAGGGTGGATAAGCCTGGCCACCAACGCGCAGATCCTTGGCAACGTTTCTGCAGCAGGGCTGTTATCGTCAGGATTGATTAAGGGGGTGGAGAAGATCTTCACCTCGGTTGTGCCAAGCTCCACTTCTTTCTCTGATGGCACGCCTCAGGCTGTGGCGCTTCCAGCGCTGACGCTCAACGCATCGGCTTGGGAATCAGCCGGCTACTCCCTTGTCTCTGTCTCTCCAACCCCTCCAGCCAGCTGTGCTGATATCGTAAGTGAGCTCCAGATGGCTGCCAGCAGCGGAAGGGTGGTGTTCGAGACCACCTGTCCCATACAGCTTGGTAGCAACACTACTGTCACGCTCTCCCACAGCCTGGCGATCTTTGCCTCTGGGGGCATCCAGGTCTCAAGCAATGCTGGCTTTGAGTCAAGCGGTGGATCACACAAGCTCTATCTGATCGTCCCCTCCGGAAGCCCCGGAGCTGGACTGTCAACGTGCGTGACGGCCTCGGTCTCGCTCTCGGCCAATGCCAGCATCTCTTCTGCGATCACAACCTTCATCTACACCCCCGGTGACGCCAGCTTGTCGAGCAACGCATCAATCACGGGATCTGTTATGGCAGGAGGGATCTGCCAGTCGAGCAACGCGCCTATCACCTACGCCCCTATTGGCAATGTGCCCGGGCTCACCATGCCCAACGGGCCCGATCAATCATACTCGTTCAGCATCACTCCACTTGACCGCTACACCGTCGGATCTTGATATCAGCTCGGTCATGTGCGGCTTAACTTCCAAGTCCTGCTGTGGGAAACTTCCACTATGGACGCTTTCATGCTCACAGACACCCAGCGAGAGTTCCGTGACACCTTGGCAAGGTTTTGCGAGGAGAGGATAGCCCCCAACGCAGCCCGTGCTGACGCAAACTCGGAGTACCCCTGGGACAGCTACAAGGCTTGCGTGGAGATGGAGCTTCCCGCCCTGGGCGTGCCTTCAGAGTACGGGGGTGCGGGGGCAGACTACGTGACACAGGCGATAATGGCCGAGGAGCTGGCCAGGGCCTGCGCGTCCACTTGTGTCACGATGCTGATCTCCAAGCTGGGGATGCTCCCGGTCATGAACTGGGGCTCTCAAGAGCTAAAGCACAAATACCTTCCACGGGTCGCATCTGGGCAGGCACAGGCCAGCTACTGCCTCTCGGAGGCAGATGCCGGATCCGATGTGGCCTCCATGAGGGCAACCGCAGCGAAAGATGGCGATCACTACGTGCTCTCAGGGGCCAAGCACTGGATCACCAACGCCGGGATCTCCGATACCTACACGGTCTTTGCCAAGACCGACCCTTCAAAGGGGCACCGGGGTATCTCGTGCTTTCTCGTAGAGGCCGGATGGGGAATAAAGGTGGCCAAGCTAGAGAGCAAGCTGGGGTTGCGGGGAAGCCCCACTGGGGAGGTGCTTCTAGATGGCGTGGAGGTCCCGGTGGAGAACCGGATAGGCGAGGAAGGTCAGGGCTTTTATATCGCCATGCATACCCTAGATCGCAGCCGGCCGACGATAGGGGCACAAGCCGTGGGGCTAGCCCAGGGGGCTCTCGATCACGCTGTGTCCTACATGAAACAGCGCCGGCAGTTCGGCCGTCCCATAGCGGAGCTCCAGGGGCTCCAATTCATGGTGGCCGATGCGGCTATGAGGATAGAGGCTGCCCGTAGCCTTGTCTACAGGGCCTGTGCGGCAATAGACGCAGGAGACCCCGACGGCCAGCTCAGCTCGCTTGGAGCTATGGCCAAGTGCTTTGCCTCGGATGTGGCCATGCAGGTTGCAACAGATGCAGTGCAGATACTTGGCGGCAACGGATACACCAAGGACTTCCCAGTCGAGCGCTACATGCGCGATGCCAAGATCACCCAGATCTATGAGGGCACCAACCAGATACAGCGCGTCGTCATAGCAAAGGCGCTGCTTGGCTAAGGTGCTCAGCCAGGGCTGGGCCAGCGAGCGCCGCTGCAGCGATCGGTGGGCTGCGATACCAGCACCCAGCGCCACCGCCGGGTCCTGTTCACCGTAAGCGCCACAGCTGTGCTGGCTAGGCGCTCAGCTCAGGCGGCGCGCCGACCTGCGCCTTGGTTGGGCTGGCAGGGCAATCCTTATTTTTATGTCCACGGCAACGACTCTGTCCGGTGTAGCTACTACCGGGTTGAGATCTGCTTCGGCCACCTCCACCAGGTCGTTGCAAAGCCAGCCAAGCCGGACAATGAGGTCCTTCAGTAGCTCCAGGTTGGCAGGCGGAGCTCCCCTGTAGCCCTGGAGGAGAGGATACCCTGCAAGCTCACGCATCATCTCCGCTGCCTCATCTGTGGTAAGAGGGGCGAGATGGACGCTCTGGTCGCCGAGCACCTCCACTGCCGTGCCACCCAGGCCGAACAGCACAACTGGACCAAAGAGGGGGTCTTGGAGCACCCCTGCGATGGTCTCTATCCCTTGCGGGGACATGGCCTGGACAACGCCAGCTTCCATGCGCTCGCCCATGAGCGATGACATCTCCTGCCACGCCTCTTTGAGCTCATTTTCGTCACGGATGTCCAGGCGCACTCCCCCTACGTCGCTTTTGTGGACGAGACCTGGAGAACTTGCTTTAAGGGCGACAGGAAATCCCAGCTGAGATGCCCCGGCACAGGCCTGCTCGGGCGTCTTTGCCTCTACGAGCTCTGCTACAGGTATGCCATAGAGCCCCACCAGCTGAGCGGCTTCGCTCGGGCTCAACCACCGGCCCTGTGGATGCTGAGATATCACAGATGCGACGAGCTCTTGAGCCAGGTCCTGGCGAGCATCGCTTGGGCGCTGCGGGTGGCCCTGTGGCCGAGATCTCCAGGCTGCGTGCTTTGCCAGCTTGCCAAGGGCGATCGCTGCTGTCTCTGGGTAGGTAAAGCACGGGATGGGGCGTTTGGCAGATCGAAATGACCCCACTGCCTCTGGGGTGGTGAGAAACGCTGCGAGCACAGGCTTGGGTTGGGTGGCACCCTCCTGCGCGCTTGCCCGGGCGACAGAGCGTGCCACCTCTTGGGCTGCGCTGGCCATTGGGGGAGCGAAGACCACGATCACGCTGTCTATGCCTGGATCCTCCAGGATCACCTCGAGCGCATGCCCGTAGTCCTCAGCACCGGCAGATGCCACCAGCTCCACTGGATTGTCCAGAGCTGCCCCGGCCGCCACGCTGGAAGCCAGGAGCTCCTGGGATCTGGCGGACAGCTCCGGTAGCTCCAAGCCGGCCGCCACGCATGCGTCAGCGGTCAGGATTCCTGGACCCCCTGCGTTTCCTACTACGGCAACGCGCCTTCCCTGGGGGATTGGCTGGCTTGCCAGGATCTCGGCCAAGTCAAGCATCTCGCCAAGAGAGTCGGCCCTTAGGGCGCCAGCTTGGTCGAGAGCTGCCCTTACCACTGTCTCGGAGCTGGCAAGAGCTCCTGTGTGAGACCACGCCAGGTTCCTTGGCCCGATGATCCGTCCGGACTTCACGACTACGACCGGTTTGATGCGTCCGATCCGGCCTGCTAGGTGTATGAACCGGCGGGGGTTTCCAAATGACTCCAGGTACAGCAAGATGACGCTGGTGAGACGGTCGTCCTCCCAGTAGGACAGGATGTCGTTTCCGCTGACGTCGGCTTTGTTGCCGAGCGAGACAAAGCTGGACAGGCCGAGTCCCCTGCGAGCGGCTTCCTCGAACACAGCGATGCCGATCCCACCCGATTGGGATGCCAAGCCCACACAGCCAAACCGTGGGAGGCTAGGCGCGAATGTTGCGTTCAAGCTGACCTTGGGCTCTAAGTTGGCCACTCCTAGGCAGTTGGGCCCGACCATCCTCATGCCCAGCTGGTGGACAAGGCGCGCTGTCTGCCTTTCTTCCTCCGCGCCATGGCGTCCGCTCTCGGCGAAGCCGGCAGACACCACAACCACTGAGGCGACCCCTTTTGCCCCGCAGTCCTCCAAGACGGCGTTCACGTCCTCTGCGGGCACTGCGATGACTGCCAGATCGACGCTGTCTGGGATGTCAGACACCGATGGATAGGCACGCACACCACCCACGCTGCGGGCGGCGGTGTTCACTGGATAGGCCACGCCGGTGAAACCGGAGCGCAGGATGTTGGTGAAGATCTCGTGGCCGACCCCTCCAGGTGAGCGTCCGGCGCCCACCACCGCAACTGAATTGGGGTGCAGCAAACGTTGGACCGAGGCCGCAGCAGCTTTGCGGTCGCGTTCCTCTGCTGCGGCAAGGGAGGTCTCGGTAGGGCGGATAGACAGCCTTACGTCCACGATGCCATCGCTCATGGAGGTCTTTTCTGAGAACCCTACAGACGCGAAAACGTTGCGCATCGGACCGTTCTCGGCGAGGGTCTGGGCCGTGAACGAGGTCATGCCACGCTCGGCCGCCGCCGCTGCAAGATGCTCCAACAGCAGGGTGCCGAGCCCCCTTCCCTGGTAGGCATCGCTCACCACGAAGGCCACCTCGGCCTCACTGCTCCCGCCGAGCCTGTCATAGCGGGCCACTGCTACTAGCTTGCCTCCTACTTCGGCCACAAGAGCCAGTCGGTCCACATAGTCCACATTGGTGAAGTGCTTGACCTCCGCATCGCTTAGATGCGGGTGGGCGCCAAAGAACCTCCTGTAGATGCTTTGCTGGGACAGACCTGCGTGGAACTGTAGAAGGCTGGGTCCGTCTTCTTCTCGGATGGGGCGTAGACGGGCTGCGGTTCCATCCGAGAGGAGCACGTCGGCCTCAAGGTATTTCGGGTAGACGCCAGGGGGGGAAAGCTCTGCGGTATAGCTGCTCACCACAATAGGATGCACCTTCTTTGTGGTGCTGAACAGTGCCAATATGCCGTAGGGCTGCCGTAGGGCTATGGACCAAGGTGCTCTTTGGAGACCGCCATGGTTTCACAGACCCTGGCTTCTTAGCCAGTCGTCAACGCTTGATACCACGCGACGGCCTCGCCTTCACAGACCCTGGAGGCTAAGTTCACAAAAGCGCCAAAGTAGAGCTTTACGGAGGTTCCATGATGACCATCACCGAGACGCCGGAGTGGAAAGCCCTGGATTCTCACTACGAGGAGCTCTCTCGGGCTCATCTACGTGAGCTGTTCAAGGCAGACCCAGACAGAGCCCAAGCCATGACAGTGCGAGCAGGGGACCTCGTTTTGGACTACTCCAAGCACAGGGCAAGCGCGAAGACATTGGAGCTGCTAATGGCTCTTGCCCGCCGTTGCGGGCTGGAGGAGCGCAGGGATGCAATGTTCGCAGGCACGCACGTCAACTCCTCAGAGGATCGTCCCGCTCTCCATGTCGCATTGAGGATGCCAAAGGGCAAAGAGCTTGTGGTTGATGGCCATGACGTGGTTGCAGAGGTGCATGGGGTTCTCGATCGAATGGGGGAGCTGTCAGCCCAGATCCGCTCGGGAGCCTGGACCGGTCAGACTGGTGCAAGGATGCGCAACATCATCAATATAGGGATCGGGGGCTCTGACCTGGGGCCGCAGATGGCCTACGAGGCCCTGATGGATTTTGCTGATCCGAACCTGCGGATACGCTTTGTGTCCAACATCGACCCGGCAGCGCTTTACCAGGCAACTAGCGACCTGGACCCTGCTGAGACGCTGTTTATCGTCTGCTCCAAGACTTTTACCACGCTCGAAACCCTGACCAATGCCTCAGCAGCTCGAAAGTGGTTGCTCGATGGGCTTGGTGCAGGCAAGGATGCAGTGGCCAAGCACTTCCTGGCGGTCTCCACTAACCCAGAGGCGGTGTCGAGCTTTGGCATAGATCCCCACAACATGGTCGGCTTTTGGGACTGGGTGGGCGGTAGGTACTCCCTGGACTCGGCCATAGGGCTGTCTTTGATGATTGCTATCGGCAAGGAAGCCTTTGAGGAGATGCTGAGCGGCTTTCATGCAATAGATGAGCACTTCAAAAGCGCAGAGCTTGAGATCAACATGCCTGTTATACAAGGGCTGCTCAACGTCTGGTACAATAACTTTTTTGGAGCCCAGAGCCACGCAGTCCTGCCGTATGCCCAAAGGCTCAGCCGGTTTCCTGCCTACCTGCAGCAGCTCACCATGGAGTCCAACGGCAAATCCGTGCGTTTGGACGGGAGCTTTGTGGATTGCCAGACTGGTGAGATCTTTTGGGGAGAGCCTGGCACAAACGGCCAGCACGCTTTTTACCAGCTCCTCCATCAAGGCACCAAGCTCGTGCCAGCTGACTTCATCGCGTTTGCCGAGCCCGCTCATGATATAGGTGACCAGCACGACCTACTCATCGCGTCATGCTTTGCCCAGTCGGCCGCTCTGGCCTTTGGAAAGACGGCCGAGGAGGTGGCAGCCGAGGGGGTTTCTCCACAACTGGTTCCTCACAAGGTGATGGCTGGTAACCGGCCTTCCTCTACCATCGTTGCACCGAGGTTGAGCCCATCGGTCCTGGGCCAGCTGATCGCTCTATATGAGCACACAGTCTTCACCGAAGGAGCAGTGTGGGGCATCGATTCCTTTGACCAGTGGGGTGTGGAGCTGGGCAAGGTGATGGCTGCTGATCTCGCTCCGCAGCTAAGCGCCGCAGGTGCTATAGAACCCAGCCCAGCAGGATCTGCTCTGCTGGTCACAGATTCCTCCACTCACCAGCTCGTCGGCTTGTACCGCCAGTTGCGGGGTAGGCCGGCCAGTTAGATTGGTGCCGATATCAGTTAAGGCATCCAACCGTGCTTGGTGAGGCCAGCCACCAAGCTCTGTCAGGTGGTGAGGTGGGTCCTAGAGGAGCTTGGATGCTGGAAGCCAGCCCAAGTCCATCTGTGGCGCCATGCGGCGGCCAGCTCATCTTCTCCTAGCAGCTGAGAGCTGCAGCGCCAGGCTAAAAACGAGGTGGTCTGGCTCTCTTGGGCCACCCGGCAGAAGCGCGCCATCGCCTTGGCGTTGCCAGCGTCGATGAGGCGGAACTTGAGGCCGTTGTCAAGCATTCCGCTTTTGGTATCGCCAGATCCCAGCTCAGGCAGGCACTCCGCCCAAGGCCCTGAGATCATGCCGATGTAGCAGAAGTAAGGCTGGAGCTTGCGCTTGGGTAGCACTACTGCTTCCAGGCTCAAGGTGGTGGCCTCTACAGCCTCTGGCTTCAGGCCTACGTGCTCGATCAGGACCCTGCGCGCTGTGGCAGCAAAGGGGTCTTCGTTGGCGAGATCGGCCACACCTACAGTGCCAGTGGCCGTTGGCTGCCAGGCATCGGATGCAGCGGCCGGGTTTCTCGGGTGCTGGGTGAACAGGGCCATGTGCTCTTTATCCAGCAGCAGGATGCTGACACCGGCCACATTTGCGAGGTAGGGGTTCGAGAGCACCTCCTTGGCAGTTGCTGGGTGGCGCCCGGTGGTCCTGGACGCGATGATCACCTTGTCTATCACTGGGCGGAGCTTGACCCATCTCCACATGGCCGTGACGCTAGCCGCTGTGGAGAGCAAGCTCGTATTCGCGGAGAAAGCTGTAAGATTAGTCGCAAGAAGATCGAAATAGTTTACGACAGATACTCCTACCTGTGGCTCCAGGGAGTCGAGCCTTATCACGCGTCCATTGGAGGTGGTGATGAGGTTCAGCCTTTCGTAGAAGGCAACCAGCTCATCTCGTTCATGCAGGGATATGGGCGATCTAAACGGTGTCGGGTCGTTCTTCTTGGGCTGGGTGGGACTTAGATCTCCCTCTGCTGCCACTATGACGCGGCCATCGGGTCTTATGGGGTGGATCCAGTGGCGCAACCTCTCCAGCCTTCCTGAGAAGCGCCAGTAGGCCACCCCTACTGTGACAGAGCCGAATGCAGCAGCTGCGAGGAGGTTGGCTACTATGTCTTCGGCTACCCCGTTCCAGAACATCTACCGCCTCTCTGGTCGAGCAGGATGCTCGGGTTCCAGGCGGACCTCCAGCTCGCCTTTTTGGTGGGTTACCTCAAGTGAGTGGGAGCCATCGGATTCACGCCTCACCGACACATCCACAGAGGCGTTGCCTACTTGCAGGTTCGCAACGCTCAGCTGCCCCAGCCAGTCAGGTAGCGCCGGGTCCAGGATGAGCGATCTGCCAGGAGCATCTGCGTTGAGCCCGAGCAGGGCTGTGAGCAGGTGCACCACAGCCCCCGATGCCCAGGCCTGAGGCACGTTGGCGCCGAGGTACTGTACCGGGAAAGAGCCTTCGGTGCGTTGCAATCCTGCAAACAGCTCAGGCAGGCGCGCTGTCAAGAACCGCTCTGCCGCGTCCAGGATCGCACGCGTGACCTTCCCGGCCTGCTGGTTGAGCCCGTAGCGGCGCATGCCTGCCACAGCCACTGCATTGTCATGGGGCCACACAGAGCCGAGCTGGTAGGAGAACGGGTTGTATGACGGGTGGGCATCTGAGAGCGTGCGTATGCCCCATCCACTCCACATGTCGGGCTCGAGGAGCCGGTTGGCCACAAGCGGTGCCCGATCGCTCGCCACGGCGCCCGCCCACAGCAGGTGCGCCGGATTGGACGAAATGGACGCGATAGGATTCTTGTCTCCATCAAGGCCCAGATAGTAGGTCTTTTCCTCTTCCCACCAAAAGCGTGTCTCGATGAGCTCTTCTAGGCGGTCTGCCTCTGAGCGCAACCTTGCTGCCAGGGTGGTCTCGTGGTACACATCGGCCAAGATCCCAGCCCAGCTGCGCTTGGCTGCCACTACATAGCCCTGCAGCTCGCAGAGGGCGATCGGCAGGCTTGCCAGCGTCCCGTCAGCATGCACTATGGCCTCTCCGGAATCCTTCCAGCCCTGGTTGTAGTAGCCACCCTTTTTGGCGCGGGTCTTGTACTCCTGCAGGCCGTCTTTGTCGATGTCACCATCTGTGTCTATCCAGGAAAGCGCCCGTTCAACATGGGGGCGTACCGCATCCAGCTCTGAGCGATCTCCATGCCAGCGCCAGGCCTCCGCAGCGGTCCATACATACAGGCTCGTGGCGTCATGGGTCCCGTAGTAGGGTGTATGGGGTATTAGGTGAAGGCTTGCCAGCTCTCCGTGGCGGATCTCGTGCTCGATCTTGCCCGGTTGCATGTCACGCTCGTCGTCGTAGCCCTCAGCTTGGAGAGAGCCAAGTGCCCGCAAGGCTCCTAGGGCGAATCGCGGGGACAGGGCCAGTGTCTGTAGTGACACGATCAACGAGTCACGCCCGAAGAGCGATATGAACCATGGGATCCCTGCGGCAGGAACCCACGACTCTATCTCTGAGCCCGATCGGGCCTTTTCACCCTTCTTCCAGCTTGCTGCGACTTCGTCGTGAAGGTGTATGCGCAGGCTGGAGAGGTCGCTTACGGCCTGGGCTGCTATAGCTGTCACCTCGGGGTCATCTGTGGAGAAGCGGCACGCATTGGCGACCCACTGCAGCTGGTTGCGCCTGTGTGTGGTGTCGTGGCCTCGGAGCGCATGGCACTGACGTCCTGGTCGTTTAACGATACCAGCACCCTTGTCTATAGCCCACAGGAGGCAGGTGTGCCAGCTCTGCCCCGGTTCCAGCCTCACCCTCCACAGCAGTCCACCGTTGGCGAACTCGGTGGGCGAGCTGGCCTTATCGACCTTGAACTGAATAGAGCGGGTGAAATCGCCGTTCTCGTACCTTGTGGAAAGGTGCTGGCTGGTCTCATCCCACTTGCTTTGGAGCATCCCTCTGCGTATGAGAGTATGAGACTTAACATCGAATATGTCGGCGAAGTCGGATTCGATACTAACTTCCAGGTCGACGTCTACGGCTTTCCCCGAGTGGTTCTTTAAGTCGTAGTCCTCATGGAGCCCATTCCCGATTGCTCGATCCAATCGAAGCTCAATGGTCTCAGCTGCCAATGGTCCGCTTGAGACAACAAGCTCAGGATTGGTAAACTCAAATCGCGCAGAGCAGGGCTCCACTGCGGAACTGTTGAGCAGCACAGGTGTCGCGCGGCCCAGCTTGATGCGGTACCCGGAGACGTAGCGAGTGTCGCTGGCGAAGTACCCCTGCTCTTTTGTGCTTGACATCTGAGCGTCTGCTTCAGAGATCAGTACCTCGTCGTCAGAGTGTATTGTGACCGTTGCCGGGCCTACCTGGATGTCCATGAGCTCTCCTGTTGGTTACTTTGCGGCATCGCCCCTGGCAATGCCCGTTGGGACTGGTTGTCTTGGCGTGGCTGGCTGGTGTCGCCAGGGTCGCTTCGGGCATAGATGCCACAGCGAGCTCGCAGCAACCCAGAGGTCAGAGGGTCTTCAGCCAAAGCCGGATAGACCTAATGGAACACACGATAGGGGTCTTTGTCGAAGTGGTGGACCTTGGCCACCTCGACCTCCAACTTGCGCAGCGACGGCAGCTTCCGCATGGAGATGGCTGCGATCATGCCAGCTGCAGGGCCTACCAGATAGACCCAAAATCCATGCCAATCGCCAGAGATGATCGCAGGACCCAGGCTACGGGCAGGATTGGTGCTGGTGCCTGAGAGCGGTCCCTCCAGATACACCATGACAGCGTACAGCGGCGGAAACAGAAGCGGCGCGAACTTCCGAAGCGAGCGGTAGCTCAGGATCGTGAAGAGGCCCGCGATCAGGCAGAACGTGGTCGCCGTCTCCCCCAAAAGGGCATATCCCGATCCAGCTGGGCCAGGAACCGTGGCTCCGTAGTGGACGCTTTTGCCCAAGCTTCCCCAAGACAGAAGCGCAGCGGCTCCGATCGTTGCTCCGGCAAGCTGAGCTGTGACATAGCCGGCAAGCATCAGCGCAGAGAGCTTGCCTTCCAGGTAGAACGCAGCGCTCACAGCTGGGTTCATGTGAGCTCCACTGAGGCGTCCCACCGGCGAGAAGGTGATGAGGGCTCCAACGGTGCCAAACAGAAAGCCTGTCAGTGCTCGCCGAGCGCCGCCACTCGCGAGCAGGTGGATCATAGGACTGCCGCGCCCAAAATCGAAGATGACCGCTGACAGTCCCACGGCAATGAGCAAGCCGGTGCCTATGAGCTCAGACATAAGAAGCTGCCACGGTAGCTTGACGTTGGTAGCAGCCTGGCTTGCCAGCTCGGGGTTAGGTGCGCCCTTGGATGTAGCAGCGATAGGGACTTGGCCATGTTCTCCTCGAGGGGTTGCCATGTACTGGTGTAGGCTCCTTTCGACGGCCATCAACGGTGCGGGAGCGACATCTCCATGTGAAACATGCTGGTTCAACCGTGAGATATCTGGCGCTTGGGTTCCCGATGGCGATTCTAGGTGGGTCACCAGGGGCCGGTGCCCCTGACAGAGAAGCCCAAGAGGTGCGCGCTCATCTGGCGGATAAATAGAACCTCTTCTAACATTGCCAGGTGGTTGTGAGCTCCAAGGCAAAAGGCAGGGCGGCGCACGCGGGCCGCGACAGGTTCAAAGCCCCTCATCTATGACAGACGATCCTCGATTTCGCCTGGCGGCAGCGGTTCGGAGCATTACGGAGTCTGTGGTTGCAGCACAGATTGGCGATGCCGATCTGATACAAGCTGCTGGAGTGGCAGAAGAGCTGGCGAGGCTGCTCTCGGAGCGTGCGGGACCTGGGACTAGGGCCCGGCCTCAACCCGATCTGGGCGGTGAGCCTCAGCAGCTTTTCCCTACCAGCCCTGTCATCGGCTTTGCCAACCCGCTAGCGCCGCCGGTCTCCATCTGGTTCGAGGATAAAGAGCTGCGAGGGGAGGTGAGCTTCGGACGTGCCCATGAGGGGCCACCGATGTGCGTGCATGGCGGGGTGATAGCCGAGGTGTTCGATGAGATCCTCGGTGCCGCCAATATCGCTTCTGGCAACCCAGGCATGACTGCGATGCTCACCGTTCGTTACCGTCACCCTACGCCCATTGAGAGAAAGCTCGAGCTCGTGGCTCGCTGCAAAGGCAGGGAGGGCAGGAAGATCCACGCCTGGGGAGCCATCTACGATGGGGAGAAGATGACCGCAGAGGCAACAGGGCTGTTCGTCGAGGTGAGATCTGACAAGATGCTGGGCCTCATGGGGGTTAACGACCAGGCGGTAGAGAGCTAGTGAGCTTGCCTAGCGCGTCCACACTCGCCCACAGGCGACTTTGTACCACGACCCGGTGACTGGGAGCTTGCCCAGCGCGTCCACACTCGCCGCCAGGTCGAGTGTGACTCTGGCAACTGTGGCCCAGAGGTAAAGCTGTGCAGGGGCCGTCTTCTGGCGAGATGACCGGGAAATCGGCAACCAATTGTGGCGCTTGAATCTCGCTGAGTAGCGGTAGATAAATTACACAATGAAAATTATTGATTTTCCCTTGCGTTACCGCGAATAACAGCTCTATGGTTCCCGCCACACATACCGTAACGTAGCTCAAATTTCCAAAGGCAGATGCACAATGACACTGCTTACTGTTGCACGGGGGTGCTCGCTATGAGTCGTGATGGCCCTGATCTAAGCTCAGATAACTTTCGCTACGATACAGAATCAGCAAGGTCATGAACCGCCTGTTCGCGCAAGGACCGCAAGCTACACCGGCAGGCACTGACCGTTCAGGTGGTCTCGAGCATTCGTTGGCTGGACGATCCAGCCAGTCCACTCGCTTCACAAGCGATCCCCTTAGAGAGCCCCAGGGCCCCCGACCTCTGCGTCTTACGACCCCGCATCGCTCTCGAAAACCTCTCGGGATAGCGATCTCTCTTGCCGTGCTCGCGACGAGCATGGCAGTGGTGGCGGTGTCGTACCTCCATGCCACCAGGAGAGAGTCAGTCCTGGTGGTCACGGAGCCAGTGGCGCTGGGCACGCGCATTAACGCCTCGGAGCTCGGTGTGATCAAGATATCTTCCTCAGCAAGGTTGAGCGTGATATCTGCAGCTGAGGAATCCCAGGTTCTGGGTCTAACTGCGAGGACACCACTGGTCCGGGGATCATTGCTTACCCGGAATGAACTTGGCTCGATACTGTCGTGGTTGCCTCAAGGGTATGCGATGGTTGGGGTGCAGCTCGCCCCAGGTGAGCTCCCCGCTTACGGCCTTGAAGATGGCCAGACGGTGATGGTCATCCTCACTGCTGGGAGCTCAGGCAGTGGCACGCTCCGCGGGGAATCCCAGCAGCCGGGCTTGTCCCAGCCTGGCGCGGCAGAACGAGTAAGCCCACAAGATATACCTTACTATGGGTCATCGTTCACCGGTTCGGTGCTCGTTCCCTCGGCTCGGGTTCTCCAGGTAGGTCCTGCGCCCGATGCTTCCACTGGCGAGCTCAACCAGGTAGTCTCGCTTGCTGTCCCGGTAACGCTGGCACCTTTGGTGGCCACAGCTGCAATCGCTGGGCAAGTGAGCCTTGCTCTTGTGGTGCCGTCATGACCACGGCAGTGTTCACCTCGCTTAAGGGATCGCCTGGCACGACGACGCTGGCGTGCGCCTTAGCTGCAGTATGGCCACTGGATAGACGCATAGTGCTAGCTGAGTGCGATCCGGCAGGAAGCGATCTTATAGGGTGGTTTGGCTTGGAGCCTGACAGGGGGCTTCTCAGCCTTGCCGCAAGCGTCCGAGGCCCAACGGGTCCTCCGAGCATCTTGAAGGACCACCTCCAGACGCTACCAGGAGGGCTGGAGGTTTTGGCGGGATCGATGTATCCCGATAGAGCGAGGGCAATTGAAGCCCTCTGGCCTGCGATTGCACGGGTGCTTTGGCTCGCTGGCTCGACTCCAGACAGCCAGCCAAGCAAGCAGGGCTACGAAGTGCCAAGGATATGGGATCTAGGCGGCAATGCAGGGGAACCACAGAAAGCCCCGGGCGTTCGCGCCGTCACGAGCCTTGACTACCTTTACCCCGCCAAGCATTTGCCGACTGACATCCTGATAGACGCCGGCAGGGTGTTCCCAATCTCTCCCTCAACAGAGGCGCTCTTGGTGCGTGCCTCAATTGCAGTCGTGGTGATACGGCCTGGGCAGGGGGAGGCCCTTGCTGGAGTGGCTCGCCAGATAAGCGTTAGCTCCACAGCCAGAGTTGTAATCATCCTAGTGGGAGGTGAGCGCCGGGATCGAGAGGAACTCGAGGCACAGGTGAACCTACCCGTTCTTGGCCCGCTTGCCTTTGATCCTGCGGCTGCGGCAATGGTGGCGGGAAGGGCCGGTGTTGCAAGGAAGTTCGAGAAGTCAGCTCTGTTGCGTACAGCCCGGCCGATCGCAGATGAGATGGCGGCAATGATGGCAGAAAGTCACGCAGGCGAGGCCGACGGGCCACCTGTGCTCTCCAGGCAAGACCCAGGCCAGGATACCAGCGGGCCTGGAGGCTCTGGATGGGAGGTGGCATCTCACACCGGCCCTGGTGGCGATCAGGCCTATGGCCACGGCATAGGGGGGAGCGGAGGTGGTAACGATAGGAACCAGGACGGCAACCCTGGCGATCACTTGGTGGTCCTGTCTTGAGCGCAGACCTGCTAGCGCGGCTTCGCTCCGAAGTAGCAGATGGGCTTGCCCAGGCATCCCCGGGCGAGCTAGCTGCCGCGGATCGCCAGGAGATGGCTCGACGGATCGTGTCCGCCAGGCTGGACGATCTGGCACGGCGACACATAGCTTCTGGGCTACCCCCTTTGGATCCACAGGAGGAGGCCAAAATCGCCCAGGCGGTGCTCGATGCCCTATTTGGCCTGGGGAGGATACAGCCTTACATCGATGATCCAGATGTGGAGAACATAGATGTAAATGGTGCTCGATGTGTATGGGTTACCTATGCAGATGGCTCCAAGGAGATGGTGGGTGAGGCAGCTGGCAGTGACGCGGAGCTGATCGAGACCATAAGAGCCGCTGCTGCACGTTACGGCCTCTCGGAGCGCAGGTTCGATCACGGGCACCCAGAGCTGGACCTTCGGCTGCCCGACGGTAGCCGCCTGTCGGCTCTTATGTCGGTAACGGCCCATCCCGTAGTGTCGATACGGCGCCACCGTTTTCTCGATTTGGGGCTGGGTGACCTCGTTGGGGCAGGCATGATAGACGACGCGCTGTGCTCGTTCCTGGGTGCTGCAGTTCGCGCCAAGAAGAACATCATCGTAGCAGGTGCGATGAACTCAGGTAAGACCACCATGATACGCGCCCTTTCATCGGAGATCCCCGTGCATGAACGCTTGGTGACCATCGAGCAGGCTTTCGAGCTAGGGCTTGATACGATGCGGGATCGTCATCCCGATGTCGTGGCCCTTGAGGCACGTGAAGCGAATGCTGAAGGCAATGGAGCGGTGACCATGGCCCAGCTCGTACGCCGCTCTCTTAGGATGAATGCCGACCGGGTCATTGTCGGTGAGGTGCTGGGCGATGAGGTCATCCCGATGCTGAATGCCATGAGCCAGGGTCGGGCTGGATCGATGTGCACCATCCATGCCGATTCCTCCTCAGGCGTGTTCCAGCGTATTGCATCCTATGCGGTCCAAGCGCCAGAGCGACTGCCGCTTGAGGCCACTAGCCTGCTGATCGCAGGCTCGATACACCTTGTGGTTTTCATAGAGGCTGTGGCGCAAGTTCGTAAAGGTCTCAGTGGCGACATTGCCTTCGGGGTGGATGGCTCCCTCTCCTGGCCGGGTTCGAGTGCACGACCTGGACAACCCGTGCTGCCCGGCAGGCTTTTCCGGGTGGTGGCATCGGTAAGAGAGGTGGTGGGGGCAGATGGCCTACAGGTCATCTCCAACGAGGTGTTCCAGCCCGGCCCGGCCTGGCGGGCGGTAGCCGGGGCTCCTCTTAGATCTGACACGTTAGAAGAGCTGGTCGCCTTCGGCTATGACCCGACATTGGCTCGTGCTCCAACAGCACGTTGGCAATAGGCGGGGGATGGTATGGACATCGATACCGCATCCCCATCAAGAGCCACCATTCGTTCGCCAAGACGGCTTGTACTGGCAGCTGCCGCAGCGGCAGCTGCCTATATGGCTACGGGATGGCCGGTTGCGTCCCTGCTCGCAGCTGCAGCCGCATTGGGTCTTCCGGTTGTGTTCGGCCGAACTGCAGCTTCAAAGCAGGCTGCGCGCATAGAAGCAATAGCCACCTGGACCGAGATGCTGAGGGACACCCTTGCAGCAGCAACTGGGCTGGGGCAGGCCATAGTGACCACAGCCGGTGTAGCACCGGCAGCCATTGCCAACGAGGTTCGAATGCTGGCGGATCGCCTGCTGGCAGGCATTTCCAGCCAAGACGCTCTCTTGGGCTTCGCTTCGGATCTGAACGACCCAGTAGGTGATCTCGTTGTATGCGCTCTGCTGCTGTCGGAACGAGCCCAGGGTCGCAAGCTGGCGGATCTCTTGGGGTCCTTGGCGGATGCGGCCAGGGACGAGGTGGCCATGCGGTTGCGCGTAGAGACCTCAAGAGCTTCGGTGAGAAGCGGGGTGCGCGCCGTGAGCGTCTTTAGCGTGGCATTTGCTTTCCTGTTGGCGATTGTGGGCCACAGCTATCTGTCTGTCTACAACACCCCGCTTGGAGAGATAGTTCTTGCAGCTGTGGGTGGGCTCTACGCGTGCGGCCTGGCTCTTATGGTGTGGATGGCCCGACCACCCGCTCCGCTGCGCCTGTTGGAGAACTCTCCTGTAGAGCCTGAGGTGGAGTGAGGGATGATTGCTGTAATCGTGCTGGCAGGTGCAGGCATAGGGGCTGGTTTGGTAGGACTTGCCCGGACACTGGGGATGCCCCGGGACAGGGCTGCTCGGCAAGGATGGCATGGGATCTCCTTGCAGCAGATGCCAGGGAAAGGCCCAGCTCTTGGTCGTGCAAGCCCAGGGGAGCTGCCTCAATCTTCAGCGCCTATTGGGGCAGCTCCAAAGAGCTCCACCCATTTGCCATGGGGTGTAGATCTCCACGTGCACCAGAGATCAGCCAGTGGTCTGGTTGGATCCCTTGAGCGCCTCAAGATGCTTGTCGGTGCCCAGCTGGCCAAAGCAGTTGAGCAGAGGCACCTGTCTCTTGGAGCGTTGGGGCAGTGGGTCGATGCGACCGGGACCAGCCTCGAAGCTCTCTTTGGAGAGATGGCTCTGGCGGGGTTCGCTGGGATGCTTATCGTGCCTGGGATGAGCGCAGTAATGGCCCTTGGTGGAGTCTACCTTCCCGTAGTGGTCCCGATCTGGGGTGCTATCGCTGCGGGGTTCGCTGGGAGCTTGCTCCCTCTGGCAGTGATTCGTGGACAAGCTGGGGAGCAGCGGCGGCATCTGCGTAGAGCAAGCGCATCGTTTCTGGACCTGGTGGTGCTTGCCTTGGCGGGCGGGATGGGAATCGAGGGAGCTTTGGAGGCGGCTTGCAGTGTGAGCGACGACTGGGCGATGAAGAGGATCGCTTACAGCTTGGCATGGGCCCGTGACGCAGGGATCACGCCATGGTCAGCTCTGGCTCAGCTGGGGCGGGATACGGGTGTGGGGGAGCTGTCTGAGCTGGCGGCAAGCGTCGGGTTGGCAGGCTCGGAAGGTGCTCGGATACGTGAGTCCCTGACCGTCAAGGCAGCCTCGCTAAGGCGCCATGAGCTGGCAGAGGAGGAGGCCAGCGCTGCCTCGGCAACCGAGCGAATGTTTCTCCCAGGAGTGATCCTGCTCATAGGATTCCTCATTTTCATTGGCTATCCCGCAGTAGTGCGCATCTTGGTAGGACTGTGAAAGAGCGATAGGTCCATTGTCAATATAAATCGAGTAAGGATATGACCTAAAAATAGTACGAATGATACCCTAGGAGAAAGGATTAGATTAATGTTGTTAGCTGCGATACTAATGTGGCATATGCTTCAAGCCAAGGTCAGGGCATACGTGGAGCTGAACGAGGTTGGATCCGTCGTTGAAAAGGTAATCCTCACGGCCATCTTCGCTGCGCTTGCTATAGCTGTCGGTGCAATTATCGTGGCCAAGGTAACCGCCAAGGCCAATTCCATTAACCTGAACTGACTGTGTGGCCAAGTGCCATCTCCGCCGGGAAGCTCCAGGTCCCACGGCGGGATTCGCTGGGTTCCAGCACGCTTGAGGCCGTACTGCTTCTGCCTGCACTTATGCTCATGGTCCTCTTTGCAGTGCAGTTTGCCATCTGGGCCCATGCGGGATCTGTGGTTCAGGCTGCTGCAGCCCAGGGGGACCAGGTAGCACGATCGCTGGGGTCCACGCCTGCTGAAGGGGTAACAAGCGCTCAGAGCTTCATCTCAGAGGTGGGCTCAGGGGTAGTTGTTTTGCCCAGCGTTACAGCCAAAGTGATGCCCGGCGGCATCGTCGAGCTATCCGTGCGAGCTAGCGCCGAAGCGCTCCTACCTGGGCTTCACTTGGGTGTATCTGCAGTGAGGATGGGACCCATCCAGGA
The DNA here is from genome assembly GCA_023379605.1 of Actinomycetota bacterium. GTDB lineage: Bacteria > Actinomycetota > Acidimicrobiia > Acidimicrobiales > JAMCQF01 > JAMCQF01. Next base: position 11,755 of record JAMCQF010000060.1, on the reverse strand, counting down.
GTTCAGGAGCTCGCAGTGAGGCTGTCATATCGTCAATCTCCAATAGCCTGGTCTTACCAGAAGGTCGTGGCAAGATGACAGGGGCACACCCACAAGGGCGCAGGGTTGCCAGCCTTCAAGACGGTAGCTTCACGCTGGAGGCAGTAGTGCTCGCACCAGTGCTGGTGCTGTTCGCACTCCTTATGATCATGCTAGGTCGTTATGTGCAGGCTCGTGCTGAGGTGATAGGCGCTGCGAGAGCAGCAGCGCAGGTAGCTGCAGTCCAGCCGAGCGCCGCAGAGGCGCGCCAGGCAGCCTTGGGCGCCGCAACAGGAGACGTTCGCTCCCATCTCAGCTCCTGCTCGGCGGTTCAGGTCGGAGTGACTACCTCCAGCTTCCGGCCCGGAGGCGTGGTCAGCGTTAAGGTGGAGTGCCAGGTCTCATTTAGCAGTTTAGGAGCGCCTGGCATGCCAGGTAGCGCCTTGATCCACGCGGCTGTCGCAGCGCCGGTAGATCCCTACCAGTCAGTACCGTGACAGGGAAAGCCCAGCGCCTGCCCACAATGGAAGCTGAGCTCGCGGTGCGAGGTGGAAGGGCGCGATTTAGATCTCCTGCGAGATCTTCCACGAGCACTGACCGCATCCCTGTGAGCGTGTGTGGACTGCGATTTAGATCTCCTGCGAGATCTTCCACGCCGTCGTGCAAGAAGCAGCATGGCTGTGTTGAGCGCGGGTCTTTCACTGCTTTCGTGGCGGTCGTGGCGGTGGCGCTGCTGGCTCTGGCTGGACTCGTCATTGATGGAGGAATGGCTCTTGCAGCCAAGAGGCAGGCTATAGATGTTGCCGAGCAGGCAGCTCGTGCCGGGGCGGGTCAGCTGAGCATAGGGGCTCTCCACGGAGGCCGGCTGGGTCTGGATAGACCCGCTGCCATTGCTGCGGCAGATCGGTATTTGCGTAGAGCGCACATGCCTGGCTTTGCCACAGCCTCCGGCGATCAGGTGACGGTGCGCGTTGCTTTCGAGCAGTCCACACTTATTTTAGGAATCATAGGGATAGACCAGCTGCACATCACCGCCTCGGCCAGCGCAATTGACACCCACGGGGTTGTGAGCAGTGAGTGATCTGATGTCCCAAGGCAAGCTTCTCGCTCGGATGCGGGGTGTGGGATCTCTTGGGGCGCTCGCAGTCCTGTTGTGTGGTGTTCCGACGGCTCTAGTGCTTTCCGCAGGCCCACCGGTCCCCAGAGCCGTCCAGCTGATCTTGTCAGGTAGGTCCCCCTGGCACGAGGTCATCTCGTGGTTCTTGTCACCTGTGGGTCCTGCCCTCCTGCGGGATGCTCTAGTGGGGGCTTCCTGGCTCGCCTGGGTCTGGCTGGTGGTCTGTGGCGTGACCGAAGCCGTGGCAATTGCCAGGGGAAGGCCAGCCCGGCGCCTTCCAGGGAGCAAACCAGTCCAGGCCGCGCTCGCGTTCCTGCTGGCGGGTGTGTTGGCCCTTGCCCCGTCTGCTCATGGCGCTGCTGGTGGTGCGCGCTCAACCTCGGCAAAGTCGCAAGAGAGCAGCTACGTCCTTCCAGCCAAGCCGGCGGCTCGTAGCTCACCAGCCAGCCTGGCTGGGCTTGTCATCCCAGGGAGAGCTCACCTGGAGATGGCGGGCTCTTCAATCGCTCCCAATTCGCCTAGCGAGCCACCTGGAGCCTCAGCGGCGTCAGACTCGCACCACGATGATCCCTCAATTCCCTTGCCGGTAGTGCCCATTGCGAGCGGACTGCTTGGGGCTGCCTTGGCGGCCACTGCAGAGAGAGTGCGCCGTGCTCGCCAGCGCAACGGCATTGCAACGGCACCATCTCAAAGCGGGCTCTGGTTGGAGCGCGATGCTCGCTCGGCTGCCACGGCTGGAGATGCTCGTGCATTGGCAGGTGCGCTCTGTGCTCTGGCCAAGGGAGCAAGGCCTAAATGCGGCCCAGCGGGTCTTATATGGGTCAATCTCGGAAGGGACGCCATTGAACTCCACCTGTTGCAAGGTGAGTCAAGCAGGCTGTCGCCATATTGGGGGATGCATTCCAAGGTGGCAAAACCTCCGATGACCGCCTGGGAGGTCGTGACCACGGTGCGCTCAGAGGCAGCCAAGCACTGCCCCCCAAGCTGGCCGATCGATGGTCGGTTCTCCATTGCATGCCCCTCTATGGTCACCCTAGGCCATGACAGCGCTGGCTCGGTGGTGATCAACCTCGAGGCACTCGGAGCATTAGGCATTTGCGGCCAAGGTAGAGAGCTGCAGGCCCTGCTTTTGGCAATGGCCACAGAGCTCGCAGCAAGCTCATGGTCGAAGGGACTTGAGGTCATCCTGGTCGGCTTTGACCGGGTGTTAGGTGTATGCGAACGGGTGCGTGTGGTGGACGCTCTCCCAGAAGCCCTTCCTGGGTTGGCACGGCGGGCAATCGTCGCGGCTCGCCTTCTGAAGGAGTCAGGGTTTTCATGTGCCTCAGCGGGTCGGCTGGCCGGAGACAGCGATGCCTGGGAGCCTGTCGTTGTAGTCTGTGCCGAACCGCCATCCAACGATGACGCTGCATCCCTGGTGCGGTTGGTGGGGGATGGCCGCTTTGGGCTTTGCGCAGTTTTCCCAGTCGGTGAATGTGGGCAAGCGTCTTCGCCGGCCCGATTTGTGGCGAGACTGGAGAGCAACTGGATCACGTTGGACGGGCTGGGCATGGACAGAACCTTGAGGCCAGAATCGCTCAGGACAAATGCGCTCATTGCGCTGGGAGAGCTGCTTGCCACATCGGGCGAGGTGGGTTCGTTGAGCATTGACCAGTGCGGCGTGTCGGACCCATACCGGCCGTGCCAGCCTTCCATATCGCTACATCAGTATAATCCTACCCCTGTCGGGGGGCCTCTGCCAGAGATGCTCGAGCAGCCCGTACCGACCGAGGTTGAGCAGCCCGTACCGACCGAGGTTGAGCAGCCCGTACCGACCGAGATTGAGCAGCCCGTACCGACCGAGATCGAGGTCAAGATCCTGGGCCCAGTTGAGATATCTGGTGCTGAGAGGCCACTTGCAAGGGCGTGGACCACTGAGCTGGTCGTATATCTAGCGCTTCATCCCGGGGGGGTTGCCAACGAGATTTGGGCTACTGCACTTTGGCCTGATCGCCTGATGGCTCCCGCAAGCCTTCACTCCACTGCCTCAGCGGCACGCAGGTGCTTGGGTCAGGCTGGGGACGGCAGCGATTTCCTACCCAGGAGCCATGGCCAGCTCGCTTTGTCAAAGGGAGTCTCTACGGACTGGGACTTGTTCTGTCGTCTGAGCACCATTGGCACCCCCAGGGGATGGGAGTCGGCTATGGAGCTGATCCGGGGCCGGCCTTTTGAAGGTTTGCGCTCTGGCGACTGGACCGTGTTGGAGGGTTTCGTAGCGGAGATAGAGGCCGCCGTGGTCAGTACGGCAAGCTTGCTCGCCGAACATCACTTGGCTACAGCCAACCCGTCCGGGGCAGAGTGGGCAGCCAGGCAGGGCCTCAAGGTAAGCAGGTACGACGAGCGTCTCTACAGGCTGCTTATGCGTGCGGCAGACCTGGCCGGCAATCCAGCCGGAGTTGAGGCTGCGATGGTGGAGCTGGCCCATCTGGTGGCAGACGACGTGGAGCCCTTTGACGTGGTTCATCCCGAGACCTTGGAGCTTTACAGGAGGCTTATGCGCGACAGGCCCGCCGTGAGCTCGAGCTCTCATTGATCGAGCGCCCCTAATTGGGTGGCCCAGCGGAAATGTGTGGCCAAGAAGTGGGTTTGCGGTCGGGCGCTTCGAGGACGGGCTCTACGCAAGCATGCTGGTGGAAATGTGTGGCCAAGAAGTGGTCTGCCGCTACAGAGAAGACTACCTGCAGTTGGCAGTGTGCCTTGCATGGCGCGACAGAAGCAAACCATTGCCGTCGGCCGAGAGAAGCTCTCTAAGGCGCGTGCCATGCTCGGGGTGCTCTCGGCTTCGGCAGCGATCGATGTCGCGCTCACAGAGCGCATCTATTGCCACCGGCTGCGCGCCGGCCTGATGGCGTACGCTAAAACCGTTGCCAACCGCTGAAAAGGCGGCGCTCGGCGGTGTGTCACCTGACTGGGACGATCTAGCCGACGATACCGGCTGGGATGCTTATTGGCCTGAGGACCGGTGAGAGGTCCCAGGGCCCGACGCGGTGCGATCTGTAACGCAACGGTTTGGGCGATTGGCTGTTGCGCGTCTTTAGACGCCCGTCAAGTCTCGCGTTCGTCCGTCCAAGAAAGCTCTCTGATCAGTAATATTTCTGGCGAGGTTTCCAGCAAGGTTCCTGGCGAGGTTTCCAGCAAGGTTCAAGGCGCACCATCTCCCTGACAGTCGACCGCGTCGTGGCGCGGTCACCCAATGTGCCACTTGAGGGTTATCCGTAGTGTTGCCTGGGGTGGCCTGTACCAAACAGCAAGGAGAAACAGCCATGGTAGCTACTACTACCCTTACGGGGAACCTGACCAGGGATCCCGAGATCCGCTATACCCACGACGGTCAAGCCGTGCTCTCGCTGGGCATGGCGGTCAACCGCCGCTGGCAGGATCGCCAGACCAACGAATGGGAGGAGGCGACCTCGTTCTTTGATGTGATCTGCTGGCGGGAGATGGCCGAGAATTGCGCCCTCAGCCTCGCCAAGGGTATGCGCGTGATCGTCTCAGGGCGCTTGGAGCAGCGTGCATGGGACACAGAGGAAGGGGATCGCCGAGTGAAGGTTGAGGTGGTGGCCGAGGAGATCGGGCCTAGCTTGCGATGGGCCACAGCGGAGGTAAGCCGCTCAGAGCGCATGGCCTCCGTGGCCGAGCCAGCATCTGGAGCTAGCTAATGAGAACGGGTTTTCATACCGGAGTCCTGGTGCAGGACAGCCAGCTTTCGCTGGCTGTCCTGCACCACCTTTTGCCCTCAAGGTGGCAGTTCTCACCCTCTATGGGCTTGCCCAGGGGGCCATTGTGGCGGCCAGGCGGGTCGGAATGAGACACATCCGCAGGGAAACCACGACAGGCTGGGCGGCCGGATCCAGCTCTATAAGCCCAGCCAGGTTCATGACTGGGGCTTGGATCTCAAAGTCAGAGGCGTTCGATCTATGCGAAGTGCTCTCGGATGCTGAGGTGATGCTGAGCAGTTATTCAAAAGAGCACGCCGACCCACTTGCAAGGGAAGTCGCGGCTCTTGTGACCTCTGCGATAGAGCTTGTAGAGGCTCGCTTGGCTGGCGGGGCCACGCCATGTGAGCTCAACTAGCTCGCCGAGTTGGAACGGTCAGCACCACCTGTGGGTCTGAACTCAAGCGAGAGGGAGTTTATGCAGTACCGCTGACTGGTTGGCGGTGGGCCGTCATCGAAGACATGCCCAAGATGGCCACCGCAGCTGGCACAGGTGATCTCGGTCCTCACCATGCCCTGGCTCCGATCCGTGCTGTAGGCGACGGCTTGCGCAAGAGCAGGTCGGGTGAAGCTCGGCCATCCAGAGTGCGAGTCAAACTTATCCGAGGAGTGGAAGAGAACCGCACCACACCCTGCACAACAGTAAGTACCTTCGCTGTCATTATGGAGAAGGGCTCCGCTGAAAGGGGGCTCGGTGGCCCCTTTGCGCAGCACTTGGAACCGATCAGGTGGCAGCATGGAGCGCCACTGCGCCTCTGTGCGCGACCCTGACGGACCGTCTGGCTCTGAGCTGGTTGAGGGTTTAGAGTCCATCTCTACCCAAAGCCTAGCTTGGCTGGCCCTGCTCTGTTCTAGGAGCGTCGTAAGGCGCCCACTTAGCTCAACCGCTCTACTATCATGGCCATTCCCTGACCGCCTCCCACGCACATTGTCTCAAGCCCTATGGTCTTGTCAGCGCTCTCCAAACCGTTGAGCAGCGTCGTCATTATGCGTGCACCTGTCATCCCAAAAGGATGGCCCAAGGCGATAGCCCCGCCTCGGACGTTCAGCTTCTCCCAGTCTATCCCAAGAGCCCTAGCAGATGGGATGACCTGTGCGGCGAAGGCTTCGTTTATCTCCACCAGGTCCACATCATCTATGGTCATGCCAGCCCTGGCAAGGGCCTGGCGGCTGGCCTCGATGGGTCCGAGCCCCATGATCTCCGGGTTAAGGGCAGAGACGCCGCTGGAGATGATGCGGGCCATAGGCGTTATGCCCAGCTCAGCTGCTCTAGTGGCGCTCATGACTATCACTGCTGCGGCGCCATCGTTTAGTGGGCAGGAGTTGCCAGCAGTCACCCTTCCATCGGGTCGGAACACCGGCTTTAGGTTTGCGAGTGCCTCAAGGGTGGTACCGGGCCGGGGCCCATCGTCTTTTTTCACAACAGTGCCGTCGGCGAGCTCTACCGGGGTTATCTCCCTATCGAAGAACCCGTTGGCCTGGGACTCCACAGCGCGGGTCTGTGAAAGCAGCGCGAACTCGTCCATCTCCTGGCGGGTTATGGACTCCCATTCCGCCACGTTCTCAGCAGTCTGGCCCATTGCGATATAGACATCCGGAAGCCCTTCGGACGGCTCCCAGGGTGGAGCTCCGCCCTCTGCCCTTTTGGCGCTGCGGGCCTCTGCGTCTGCGAAAAGGGGGTTCTTCGTTCCTGGGACGCTGTCCGCGTTGCCCTTGCTGAACCTGCTGACAGTCTCCACGCCAGCCGCTATGAACGCCTCGCCCTCTCCGGCCCTTACCGCGTGGGCAGCCATGCGTATGGTCTGCAGGGAGGAGCTGCAGTAGCGGTTAACCGTGACGCCGGGAACATCTGCAAGCCCTGAAAGGATTGCCACCACCCTCGCCATGTTGAACCCTGACTCCCCGGCGGGCTCTCCACAGCCGAGCATCAGGTCCTCCACCTCGCTGGGGGGCAGGGAGGGCACCTTGGCGAGCGCCGCTTTGACCACAAGCGCAGCGAGGTCGTCGGGACGGCAGTCCACCAGAGATCCTTTGAACGCCCTCCCAATGGGAGTGCGAGCTGTAGAGACAATTACTGCGTCGGGCATGGAACCTCCTGGATGGTTGCGGTTTGCGATCAGCATAGGGCCGAGAAGCCACCGACATCGACCTTAGAGTAACCGGCCTGCAGAGACGGGCCCGTCTGGCAGCTGCTCATTTCGTGAGGGCGCGGTAGTTCACCTTGATGCCGCACTTGTCACCAGATGCTCTGCCCGTGGCGCCTGGGTGGTCCAAGCTGTAACGTGTTCCAGATATGTACCTTGGCTACACACAAGAGCAGGAGGCACTGCGCTCGGAGTTGCGTGAGTACTACGAGGCGCTGCTCACACCGGAGGTGGAAGAGGAGCTCGCTCTGTCTGAGGGAATAGGGCCACTGGTGCGCGCCATAGTGCGCAAGATGGGTGCGGACGGCTGGCTCGGGATTGGCTGGCCTAAGGAGTATGGCGGCCAGGGCCGCTCAGCCATTGAGCAGTTCATATTCTTCGACGAGTCCATGCGCTCAGGCGCGCCGGTTCCCATGCTCACGATTAATACGGTTGGACCTACGATCATGGACTTCGGCACCGATGAGCAAAAGGCGCAGTTTCTGCCACAGATCCTTGCCGGAGAGATCCACTTTTGCATCGGCTACACCGAGCCGGGAGCTGGCACAGACCTTGCGGCTTTAAGCACGCGTGCCGTGCGGGATGGCGACGAGTACGTGATAAACGGTACAAAGGTCTTTACAAGCCTGGCCGGCGGAGCAGACTACGTATGGCTGGCTGCAAGGACTGATCCCGCTGCAAAAAAGCACCGCGGCATCTCGATCTTCGCTGTTGCGATGTCCACCCCAGGTATCAAGGTTATACCCATGAAGCTGATGGGATCACACAACATCAACTACACCCTCTACGAGGATGTGCGAGTGCCTGCAACCAGCCTGGTAGGTGGGGAGAACAATGGCTGGACGCTAATCACAAACCAGCTCAACCACGAACGTATAACCCTGTGCTCTCCTGGAGTCATCGAGAGAGCCCTTGCAGACGTGCTTGCATGGGCCAAGCAGGAAAAGCTCTCTGATGGGCGCCGGGTCGTGGACCAGGAGTGGGTCCAGGTCAACCTGGCTAGGATCCACGCTGAGCTGGAGTTCTTGAAGCTCATCAACTTAAAGGTCGCCTGGACTGCCACGCAGGGCCGCCTCGATGTCGCAGATGCCTCGTCCACCAAGGTTTTCGGTACTGAGCTATATCTTAGATCAATACGATCTTTGATGGAAGTTATCGGGCAGCACGCGTACCTGGAGCGGGGCTCGAAGGGATCAGTGCTGAAGGGACGGTTGGAGAACTACTACAGGAGCCTGGTTATCCTTACTTTCGGTGGAGGAACGAACGAGGTCCAGCGGGATCTTATCGCCATGTTTGGCCTGGGCTTTCCCAGGGCCTCCAGGTAGCCGGGGCACATACCAGGAGGTAGCCACTGCCATGGACTTCTCTTTCAATGAGGTACAAGAGCAGATCCGAGATCTGACTCGCCAGATAGCCGGTGATCTATGCACGCCCGAGCGCCTGAAGCAGATCGAGCAGAGCCAGGACGGCTTGGACGGGGAGCTCTGGTCCCGCCTTGCCAGAGCAGACCTTTTGGGCCTGTCTATACCGCAAGCCTTCGGTGGCGCTGCGCTTGGCCTCATGGAGACCTGCATAGTCCTAGAAGAGCTGGCTCTAAAGGCTGCGGCGGTTCCCGCTTGGGCATGCCTGGTGCTCGGCGCTCATCCAATTGCCAGGTTTGCAACCTTAGCGCAGCAAGCGGAGCTGCTGGGCTCTGTCCGCCAGGGAGATCTGATCGTGACTGCCGGTCTCAATGAGCCTGGGAGTGACCCCGCCCTTGGTCTGCCGCTCCCAAGAACCACTGCGCGCAGGGATGGATCACGTTGGAGGTTGGATGGCGAGAAGACGTGCGTGCCTGCCGGCATGGTGGCAGATCGAATCCTCGTTCCCGCACGGCTGGACCCCTCCAGCGACATAGGGGTGTTCATCGTGGATTCAAACGGCTCAGGTGTTTCAAGGACCCCTTTGCGGGCGACTGGGGGCGTGCTAGAGGCAGCTCTGGAGCTGGACGGGGCAGTAGTTGGATGCGAGAGCGTCCTGGGCGGCTCAGCCGAGATGGGAACGACGATCCTTAGGTGGTTGATCCCAAGGGCCACCGCTTCCCTTTGCGTCGAGATGGCCGGCTTGTGCGAGGCCGCTTTAAAACTTACATCTGAGTACGTGAAATCGCGTGAGCAGTTCGGCAGGGCCATAGCCACGTTCCAGGCGGTGTCCCAGCGGGCAGCAGACGCTTATGTGGACACAGAGGCCGTTCGCCTTACGGCATGGCAGGCGGTATGGCGCTTGGACAGCGATCTGACCTCTTTTGAATCGGTGGCGATAGCGAAGTGGTGGGCATCAGAGGCAGGAGCCAGGGTAGTGCATGCAGCCCAGCACCTCCATGGCGGTATAGGAGTTGACAGGGACTACCCTTTGCACCGTTATTTCTTTGCCGCCAAGCGCATTGAGCTCACATTGGGCAGTGCCACTCCCCAGCTGCTGCAGTTGGGAAAGCTAATGGCTGAAGGGCCTACCGAAGGACGGTATTTTGGGTGAGCATTGTCACTCGCGGCTCTCTGCTGGCTCGCCGGTGCTCTCTGCGCCGGGCGCTGTCCCGGGGCCTGAGGCGAGCTCCATCCTTGCGCTCTCATGGCGGATACGACGGTGTGCATCTGGGTGTGACGGCCCCTTGGCTGCCCGCTGTTCGAGAGACTGAGCGGGGACCCTGCGCAGGGCGCCGCGCACCGAAGAGGCGATCCCTGGGCCATCGAGACCGAGCTGGGAGAGGATGGAGGCAGGTTTGGCGTGGGGAATGTACGCGTTGGGCACGCCGAGGATCCTGATTGCCTGGGCGTGAGAAGGCGAGCGCAGGGACCCAACGGCCTCTGCCAGGAAGGCTCCGGCGCCACCAATGCGGGTGCCGTCCTCAACAGTGACCACAAGTCCATGTCCTGCTGCATCAGCCACGAGATCAGGGTCCACCGGCTTTACCACCCGAGCATCCCAGACAGTAGCGTGTATGCCTTCGACCGCCAGGAGGGCCGCAGCCTCCTCGACGGGCTCGAGCATCTTTCCTACCGCGACGATGCAGACAGAGCCGTCCCCGTTTCGCACTTGCCGAGCTGCAAGCCCTGCACCGACCTCACCAGGCTTTGCCCGGTGAGCCGGGGTCTTCGGGAAGCGGATCAGTGAGCTTGGCGGCAAAGAGAGGGCTGAGTCAAGCATGACCTCCACCTCTTCGGCCGATGAAGGGGCAAAGACGGTCATGCCTGGTATCTGCAGAGCCAATGCCATGTCCAAGAGGCCATGGTGGCTGGGTCCGTCATCACCTGTGATGCCTGCGCGGTCCGTCACCAGCACTACTGGTTGGCCGTGGAGGCCAACATCTAAGTTCAGCTGGTCGAAGGCTCTTGAGAGGAACGTCGAGTAGATCGCCACCACGGGCCTGAGCCCACCCATTGCCATGCCCGCCGCAGCGGTAACGGCGTGCTGCTCCGCGATGCCAACATCCATGAAGCGATCGGGGAACCTTGCCTGGAATGGCAGCAGCCCGGTGGGTCCAGGCATGGCCGCCGTGATGGCTACAATCTCTGGTCGTCGCTCTGCCTGAGCCAGCAAAGCCCTGGTGAAAGCCTCGGTGTACGTCGTAGGGGTGTCTGGCCCTGGGATCAGTGGCTTGGTGGAGCCAACGAGCGCGTCACCAGCGACAGCGGGAGTAGCTTGTACCTTGACATCGTGAAGGCGCTGTATGTCGTCTTCCTCGGCTGGAGCGTATCCGCGGCCCTTGTGTGTAAGGACATGCACGACGATAGGACCGTGCCATTCGGCAGCATTTGCAAGGGCCTCTTCCAGCCCGGCGATGTCATGGCCGTTTATCGGCCCTACGTATCGCACTCCAAGGGCTTCGAAGAAGGTGTGTGGGGTGATCACCTCGCGCAAGGCGGCCGTAAGCCCGTGCACGCCTGAGTAGGCGACGCCGCCCACCGCGGGTATGGCTCTTAGGATTCTTCGAGCGCGCTCTCTTGCCTGGACATAGGAAGGGCTCAAGCGAAGATGTGTCAGGCTTTCGGAGAGCTTGGAGATCGTTGGGGCATATGAGCGGCCGTTGTCGTTCAAGACGATTATCACAGGCCGCCCGGAATGTCCGAGGTTGTTCAGGGCTTCGTAGGCCATGCCACCCGTGAGGGCCCCATCTCCCACCACGGCCACGATCCTGCGATCGCGTTGGTCTGCATCCACCCCAGCAGGCTTTGAAGTCTTGCCAGAGCCGGGGGAGTTGAGAGCGTGGTGCCCATCCAGGGCAAAAGCAGTAGCTAGACCGTGCGCGTAGCTAAGGATCGTCGAAGCGTGGCTGTTTGCCACCCAGTCATGGGGTGACTCAGCCGGTGAGGGATAACCCGAGAGGCCCCCTTCCTGGCGCAAGGTGTGGAACTGGTCCCTGCGGCCAGTGAGGAGCTTGTGTGGGTAGGCCTGGTGTCCGGTGTCCCAGAGGATGACATCCTTGGGAGAGTCAAAGGTCCTGTGGATGGCTATGGCAAGCTCTACTATGCCGAGATTGGATCCGAGATGACCCCCTGTGCGGGTGACTGTGTCTACGATGACCTGACGCAGCTCTGCAGCCAGTTGGTCCAGCTGAGTCGGGCTCAGCTCTCGCAGGTCAGCCGGTGAGTGGATGCTGTCAAGGATCATGGGACGAATACACCTCCACAGCCTAGGCTAGCTCGTGTGCCAACTAGATGGGCTCACCGGCCGGGAGGCAACCC
>JAMCQF010000059.1 GCA_023379605.1 Actinomycetota bacterium | reverse complement strand
GGGACTGGGCGCAGGAAGTGATCCCGAGGTAGGTCGCCAAGCAGCTGAAGAGCACCGTGACGAGATCGAAGAAGCACTGAAAGGCGCTGATATGGTCTTCATAACGGCTGGCAAAGGTGGGGGAACCGGCACAGGCGCTGCCCCGGTGGTTGCCGAGATCGCCAAGGGTCTTGGAGCTCTCACAATTGGCGTTGTCACAAGGCCGTTCTCCTTCGAAGGCAGGCGCCGATCGGTCCAGGCAGAGCAGGGCATACAGAAGCTGAAGGAAAAGGTCGACACCCTTATCATCATTCCCAACGATCGCCTGCTTAGCGTTGCCAACGACAAGACCTCGATGCTGAACGCGTTCAAGATCGCAGACGAGGTCCTTTTGCAGGGGGTGCAGGGGATCACAGATCTAATAACGGTTCCAGGCATCATTAACACAGATTTCGCAGACGTGAAGATGATCATGTCCAACGCCGGGACTGCCATTATGGGCATAGGTAGGGCTACAGGCGATGGAAGAGCGGTCAATGCCGCACGAGCGGCTATAACAAGTCCGCTGCTCGAGGCATCCATTGAAGGAGCTCGCGGGATCCTGCTAAACATCGCTGGCGGCCCTGATACGGGACTGTTTGAGGTGAACGAGGCTGCGGAGATAATCCGCTCCGTAGCGCATCCGGATGCCAACATCATCTTCGGCAGCGTGATCGACGAGGCGATGGGAGAAGAGGTACGGGTTACCGTGATTGCCGCTGGATTTGAGCGCTGGGAGGCCGACCGCGACGGTGCACGAAGCGACGGTCTTGGCGAGGGCAGCGTGCTTGGGTCAGGCCTCGGAATCCTGAGCGACCCCGGGCGCGACCAGAGCCACGACAGGCAAAGGGCGGACGTCTTTTCAGAGGTGGCTGACGATCTTGATCTCGGAGATGATGATTTCGACGTGCCGTCGTTCCTGCGCTGAGAGCGTCTGTCGCAATCCCTGCACGAACTATAGCCCTGCCCATGGCCTTCACAGCTCTTGGGGGCTCATCGAGCCTTGAGGAGGCAGAGATTATATCTTTTCAAGGTACACCTGTCATGGCGTGCTGGACAGGCAAGAGCCACGGCGACATGCGCCGGCGCCGGGTGGCTCTGGAGTGTGCAGGGACCGAGCTTCCATTCCGAAGATGGCTCCGAGCCGATCAGGTTCACTCTGGGCAGGTCTGGAGAATAGGAGACGGCGAGGACCTGAGCGGGTATGGTGGAGCTTCGCAGTATGGAGCTGGGAGCAAAGGGGCTCCTGTGCTCAGTTCCAGTGGTGACGCCGTAGCAAGTGACGATGGTGCATTTGAGCCGGGCCTCGGTCCTCAGGCTGACGCTGTCGTTACTCGCAGGCACGACGTTGGGGCGATGGTGCTTACCGCCGACTGTGCTCCAGTTGCCCTTGCGAGCCCAGAAGGGGTCTTCGCTGCCGTGCATGCAGGATGGAGGGGCCTGCTAGCAGGGATCATAGTCGAGGCGGTTATGGCGATGCGATCTATGGGTGCATCTAGGGTCATAGCAGGGCTGGGTCCATGCATCCATGTCGAGTGCTATGAGTTCTCCGAGGGAGACCTAAAGATGCTCTCTGGTGTCTTTGGCGAGTCCGTGATTGGTAGTACTGCCAGGTCGCGCCCTGCCTTGGACCTTCCTGCAGCTGTAGCGAGCGCCCTTCAGATGGCTGATGCGGAACTCGTCTTCGCTGTAGGATCATGCACTGCCTGCAGTCCCAAGTGGTACTCCTACCGTGCTAACCGTGACGAGGCACGCCAGGCATTGATGGTCTGGAGAGATGAGCATGATGATAAGTAAGATCGATGGCAGACATTATCTGATCGACTCCACTGCTGCCAGGACTGGAGCTGCCAGAGCCTCGGCATCGGCTTTGGTAGAGGGCGGTGCAGACAGGAGGCGACCTTGAGCATTCCGGCGCTACAGGTGGTCACTGCGGAGACCGTTGCGCAGAGGATGGAAGCTCTGGCGAGTCGCATTCGCTCTGCAGGCGCAGACCCCAAGCGAATCAAGGTGGTTGGAGTGACGAAGGGCTTTGGGCCCCGGGTACTGGCGGCTGCGTCCCAGGCGGGCATAAGTGATTTTGGGGAGAACTATGCCCAAGAGCTGCTGGGCAAGGCTGCTTCAGCCCCTAAAGGGGCTCGTTGGCACTTCATTGGGCGGATCCAGCGAAACAAAGTCAGGCTGCTGGCACCCTATGTCTATCTCTGGCAGGGCGTGTCAAGGCCCGAAGAGGGACTGGAGATCGCAAGGAGGGCTCCCCGGGCAAGGGTCTTGGTGGAGGTCGCGCACAGTGCCTCTTACGGGCGCACTGGCTGCATGCCCGATCAGGTGCCAGCCCTGGTGGCATATCTGCGAGGCCTGCAGCTCGATGTCGAAGGTCTTATGGCTGTAGCGCCAGTACCGAGCAGGGCTGTGAGAGGATTGGTCCTTGATAAGGGACCGATCCAAGGAGATAAGGACACTACCTTCACCCCCAAGGCGTGTTTGGAAGATCTCACCGAGGCGAGAGATGCCTTTCGACTGACGCGCTCTATTGCAGATCAGCTCGGCTTGGAGGTGGTCTCGATGGGGATGTCGGAGGACCTGGAGGTTGCTGTTGAAGAAGGGTCGACCATGGTGAGAGTTGGACGGATGCTGTTTGGGGATCGCCCCATGGCCGCGAAAGGCGCAATAAGCTGTGAGAAAGGAGGCAATTGATGGCGGCTTCGATGATGAGACGCGCGATGGTGTGGCTCGGTCTGAGCGATGACGAGGACTACGACTACGAGTACGGCTATGGGTACGACGATCCTGAGCCAGCACGGATGGCTTCCCAACGGCACATGATAGATGAGCCACCGGAGACACGTGAGCGTCCACCTGCGACTCAGACAGGCACGATAAGGCCTATGAACAGGGAGGACACCATTCAGGATCCAGGGGCTCGGCGTCCCGCGGCAGTCGTCAGGCCAATCTCGATAGACAAGGGAGCAAGGGTGCACGTGGTTGCACCCTCGCGCTTTGGGGACGCCAAAGAGATAGCTGACCGTTTTATGGGCGGCCAACCGGTGATCATTAACTTGCAGGTTGCAGACCGGGAGTTGCGCCGTAGGATGATCGATTTCTGCAGCGGGGTGGCTTACGCTCTGCATGGCTCAATGGAAAAGGTGGCCGAGCAGGTTTTCCTGCTGACTCCTTCGAACGTCGAAGTTTCTGCCGAGGAGCGACAGCGGCTGCAAGAGCGCGGCCTGCTGCGCTCGTAGGGCTGGATTAGACCTAGCTGTGGAGATCATAAGGATCCTCCTAGAGCTCTACGTGGTGGTTCTCATCATCGCGGCGTTGATGAGCTGGTTTCCCGCCGAGCCGGACTCTCATCTGGCGGTGGCGAGGCGCGCTATAGGCACGGTGACAGATCCGCCGCTGCGTTTGATCCGGCGGGTCATCCCCTCAATCAACCTCGGTGGGACGTCACTGGACCTTTCTGTGATCGTTCTTATCATCATCATAGAGATCGTCATATCGATCATCTGAACCGTCGCTACAGCTGTTTTGATGCCCATCCCCCTTGAAGGCAAAGAACAGCGCTAGCATTGCTGCCCATGAGTGATACGGGATCTAGCATCCAGCACCTGCGTACGGTCGAGTTCAGGGAAACCTTACGCGGATACAACCGTGATGACGTAGACGAGTTTTTAGAGCGCGTTGCCGTGGAGGTGGATGCGCTGCAGCAGCAGCTGGTCCAGCTGGCTGACCAGGCCAGGAACGCCATGGAGCAGACGGCCATGCAGGCTCGTGTTGAGCCGGCATCAGACGAGGCAGCTGCCGAGGCAAGCCAGGAGCTTCAAAGGACTCTGCTCATGGCTCAGAGATTTGTCGAGCACGCCAAACAGGAGGCTGATGCGCAGGCCAATGACATAGTGAATGCCGCCGAGGCTAGGGCCAGAGCTATCGTGGCAGAGGCAGAGGAGGCTGCAGCCCAGATAGGCACCGAAGCCGAGCGTTCTCTTAGAGATGAGGTGCGGCGCCTTGAGTCCTCTCGGACCGAGCTCGCGGCGGATGTGGAGGCGATGTCGCGCTATCTAGAGGCGGAGCGGACCCGCCTCCGTTCTGGGCTCTCCGAGCTGTTGAAGTGGGTGGAGGAGAATCTCCAGCCTGCAGCGCCTATGGCGGCTCCGAGGAGACCTTCAAATCCAGCTGCAGGATCCCAGCCGGGTCGCAGCACCGAAGCGCCAGGGGCTGTGCCATCTCCAGTCCCAACTGATAGGTCTCAGTCGCGACCAGCTCCGGTGGGAGCTGGTCAACTGGGTCGCAGTCGGGGCGGGGAGGGAGTGGTCGTGATTGGCGGAGGCAGATCCGGCGAGCCACCATCCAAGCAGCCAGATCATCCACAGGGTCCAAGGCCAACAGAGCGAGACTTGGGGTATAACGGCCGCTGAAGAAGCCCGCTAGTTGACCAGCAGACCAGCTCACGCGCCAAGGCGAGCCAGCTCGGCGAGGCGGTTTAAGCTGCTCGTGCCCATTGCCCTGTTCATCTTGGGCTTGGTGCTGCTAGGTGCCGGGCTTTTGGAGGGATCAGTTGGCTTGGATGATCTCTCAGTGGCAGCTGGAGCCCTTAGCGTAAGTCTTGTCGTGGCGCAATGGCTGATGAAAGGCTCGGTCCCATAAGAGCGAGTCCGGCCAGCTTCATGCATTTGGACTACCCTTGTTGGGAATAGACCTTGGTTATCTGTATGCCTATTTCGTGGCCGCCAGGCAGCACCGCGCTGGTGCGCTCACCGAGTGCCTGGCCTCTGTCTCTCCCCAAGATATGCATGTCGCTGGCTAGCGTCTGAGCCATCACGTTGTTCTTGTAGGCCTCGACAGCTTCCGCAGTGTCTTTGTCAAGCTCCAGATAGAGCGTGATCCGATCACTTACCTCCAGCCCCGCGTTCTTCCTTGCCGTTTGGACCAAACGAACCACGTCGCGCGCTGTTCCCTCTTTTGACAGCTCCGGAGTCACGGTAAGATCGAGTGCCACCACTCCTATGCCGCCGGGCAAGGCGCGTCCAGCCGACTCGTCGCGTGCCCTCAGCTGAAGATCGAACTCGTGGTCTTGGAGCATGATGCCCCCCACTTCCACCTGTCCATCCTCCCCGCGCTGCCATAGGCCCGCTTTGGCGGCTGCCAGGACCTGCTGAGTGGCTGGCCCGAGACGTGGTCCTAGGACAGAGGGGTGGACCGTGAGCACGAGCTCACCCGCTTGTGCCACATCGGTTGTGAGCTCGACGGCTTTTACGTTGACCTCTTCTGCAATTAGATCGGAGAATGATTTGAGCCGGTCTGCTCCAGTCATGGCCACGGTGAGGCGAGCCAGCGGTAGCCTCGCTCTCAAGCCGGCCGCTTTGCGTATGGAGTGTGCAGCAGAGCACACCATACGCACCAGGTCCATGTCACAAACGAGATCTGGATCGGCTGGCAGCTCATCGATCCCAGGCCAATCGGTCAGGTGAACGCTCGGCGAGCCAGTCAGTCCTCGATATATAGCTTCAGTCAGCAGTGGGAGAAGAGGAGCTGCCACGCGGCATAGTGCTTCCAGCACTGTGTGCAGGGTGTCATAGGCATCCTGCTTGCTGCGGGCCAAATCGCTACCGGGATCTTCCATTGAGTCCTTGGCTGGCGCCCAGAACCTCTCACGGCTCCTTCGTATGTACCAGTTGTTAAGAGCATCTAGATACGTGGTGATCGCAGAGCAGGCTGTGAAGAGGTCGTAGCTGTCGAGTGCCGTTGTAACCTGCTCGATGAGCTGTGCGGTCCTGGCGAGCGCATACCTGTCGAGAACTCCCCTTTGGTCTGTCCGCACGCGCCCGTGGATACCGTCCAGGTTGGCATACAGGCTCAGGAAGTGCCATGCGTTCCAGATTGGATTTAGGACCTGACGTACTGCTTCGGCGATGCCTGCTTCATCTACTATGAGGTCTTGACCTCTAAGGACAGTGGATGACAGCAGGAACCAGCGCATTGCATCTGCCCCATAAGTGGAAAACACCATCTCAGGATCGGGGAAGTTCTCCAGGCGTTTTGACATCTTGCGCCCGTCGTCTCCGAGGATGACTCCGTGAGCCATGCAGTGCAGGAAAGGAGGGCTGTCAAACAGTGCCGTTCCAAGGACATGGAGAGTGTAGAACCACCCGCGCGTCTGGCTTACGTACTCAACAATGAAGTCAGCTGGAAAGTGCGACTCGAATCGCTCCACGTTCTCGAAGGGGTAGTGAAGCTGAGCAAAGGGCATGGACCCTGATTCGAACCAGCAATCCAGGACATCGGAGACCCGGTGCATCATAGAGATTCCTCGGGGATCGTCAGGGTTGGGACGGGCCAGACGGTCTATCTCAGGTCGATGTAAATCGTCTGGGCGGACGCCGAAATCACGCTCGATCTCATCGATGCTCCCATATACGTCAATACGAGGATACTTGGGATCATCGCTCTTCCATACCGGTATAGGTGCCCCCCAGAAGCGGTTCCTGCTGATAGTCCAGTCCCTGGCTCCCTCCAGCCATTTGCCGAACGCACCGTCGCGGATATGGGCTGGGATCCATTCGATGTGCTGGTTGAGCTCGACCATACGGTCCTTAAAGGCGGTCACCCGTACGAACCAGGAGCTCACGGCCCTATATACAAGGGGGGTATCGCTCCTCCAGCAGTGCGGATAAGGGTGTGTGTAGCTAACAACGTCTACCAGGGCACCTTTGTCCTTCAGGGCTTGGATCACGAAAGGGTTCGCCTGGAACACCTGGAGTCCTTCAAGATCAGGTACTTCGGCGGTAAAGCGCGCCCTGTCGTCGACCGGGCAGACAACTGCAATCCCAGCGGTCTCGCACGCGCGCTGATCGTCCTCGCCAAACCCAGGCGCCAGATGCACGACGCCAGTTCCCTCGTCCGTGGAGACAAAGGTGGCCTCGAGGATCTTAAATGCATTTGGCTTTCCAGCAAAGTATGGGAAAAGCGGCTTATACATGCGCCCAACAAGAGCCGATCCCTTTATCGTTCCAACAGAGGCTGCATCCTCTATCAGATCAGGGTGAGCTGCCACCCAGGCTGTACTGGCTACAAGCGGGAGCTCGTCCTTGCCCGGTCTTAAGAGCACCTGGTACTCAATGTCGCTTCCAACTGCCAATGCCAGGTTGGAAGGCAGGGTCCATGGGGTGGTTGTCCACGCCAGTATGCGGAACCCCCCCGAGAGTGCCTTGGAGAGCATTTCGCCATGATGGCTTTGGGAGTCGGGCTCTTTTGAGGATATGACGGGCTGCGAGCCAGCCGGGTTGGCCTTAGAGCCTGGGCCTTGTTGGCTATCAGGGAGAACCTCGAAGGAGACTACCACTGCGGGGTCTTCTCGTGGCCGGTAGGCATCATCGAGGCGGGTCTCGAAGTTGGAAAGGGGGGTCTCGCACTCCCAGCAATATGGCAGTACCCGCAAGCCTTCGTATATAAGGCCCTTGTCCCACAGCCTCTTGAACGCCCACATGACGCTTTCCATATAGGCA
>JAMCQF010000058.1:4270-4751 GCA_023379605.1 Actinomycetota bacterium | reverse complement strand
CATACCTGCAACGAGTGTGGTAGCGGACCCATCCAGCGAGATGTGTTCTCTGCATTCTTGTGGCAGCACATAGGCGGAGATGGCATCCTCGATGCGCCATAAGCTCGTGACGAGCTAAGTAGGCGACAGGACATCGTCGTGCATGCGGCATCGGGGGGAGGATGTCAGCATTGGGATGAGCATATCCAGATATCCATACGCGCCACGGTTGGAATCGCCTGAGCTGTGGCAAGTAAAGCTGCTGGTCGAAGCGCGTAGACATTCGAGCGGGATGAGTCGTCGCTATTGTAATCCGAGCGAGGTCGTGCAGCATTTCCGCCAGCTAATCAATAATTCCCATGGACTGCCTCCTCTTAGCCGCTCGGTAAGCCGGGTGGAATCGTGCGGGCGAGGATGCCCGAAGCGCCTCGGCTCTGCAAGAGTAGTTGGCCATGAACCCAATCCCGCTTCCCCCCTATCCCTCGGCCCCCGCGTGGTTCAA
>JAMCQF010000058.1:3651-4260 GCA_023379605.1 Actinomycetota bacterium | reverse complement strand
CGCCACCGAGATCACCTCGCCTGGGGGGAACCCGAGCGCAGAGGCCTCGTGTTCGTCCACGGCGGTGGCGCAGTGGCCCACTGGTGGACCCACATAGCGGCGCGCTTCGCTGTGGATTTCCGTGTCCTAGCCATCGACCTCTCAGGGCATGGCGACAGCGCGCACCGGGAGGCGTATGCTTTAGACACTTGGACCGAGGAGGTGATCTCGGTGGCGGCGGACGGCGGGATAAAGGACCCGCCGGTAGTAGTGGGCCACTCCATGGGCGGGTTCGTCACCATAGCGACGGCGTCGCGCTTTGGCGGGGAGCTGGCAGGAGTGATCATATGTGACTCACCCGTGATGCAGCCCGACCCGGAGATCGGATCGTTCCAGCTCAAGGAGGCCTTTGGTCAGCCGCGTACCTACCCGACAGTGCAGGACGCGCTGGCGCACTTCAGGACCGTCCCTCCCCAGGAGCACTATCTAGACTACGTGATGGATCACGTCGGGAGGAGATCCTTGAAGGAGGTAGATGGAGGTTACCAATGGAAGTTCGACCGGCGCATCTTCGAGCAGTTCAGTTCCGGGGTGATGCGCTCCATCGCCCTGCCCTACCTATCTACGGTA
>JAMCQF010000058.1:3010-3641 GCA_023379605.1 Actinomycetota bacterium | reverse complement strand
CCGATCGTTCCCGTTACCCGCTGAACCAGGCAACCCGAGGAACACGACCCCGATACTGCCCGATCGCCACACACACGTCGCTACACAGATCGCTCGCAGCGTGTGGGGCGCCCTCTGCCAGTATAGGTATTGCCGCCCCTAAGGGGTTAAAACCACCATTAGTAGGGCAAGGGGAGAGAAGGAGATATGTCTATCAGTGGTGTTGAACTTATGTCTGGGTCGGGTGTAGATGGAGGTTACCAATGGAAGTTCGACCGGCGCATCTTCGAGCAGTTCAGTTCCGGGGTGATGCGCTCCATCGCCCTGCCCTACCTATCTACGGTAAAATGTAGGCTCGCACTGTTGCGCTCGGAGTTCGGCCTGGTTACTCCGGACATCGGGGCTTTCATGTACGAGGTAATGGGGCGGGTGGCACCAGTGATAGAGATTCCCGAGGCGGGCCACCACGCCATGCTCGACCAGCCACTGGTGCTCCTGACTGCCATCCGCACGCTCCTTGCCGACTGGGAGCATTCCGAACCGATCGGAGTTCCCGTTACCCGCTGAACCAGGCAACCCGAGGAACACGACCCCGATACTGCCCGATCGCCACACACACGTCGCTACACAGATCGCTCGCAGCGTCGGGAGC
>JAMCQF010000058.1:0-3000 GCA_023379605.1 Actinomycetota bacterium | reverse complement strand
AGTAGGGCAAGGGGAGAGAAGGAGATATGTCTATCAGTGGTGTTGAACTTATGTCTGGGTCGGGTCCTTAAGCCCGTCCCGCGCGCCAGGTCTACCGCGCTGCCTACAAGCTCAAGGTTCTAGCTGAGCTAGAGACAGCCGACTCCAGATCTGAGCGTGGAGAGATCCTCCGCCGTGAGGGCCTGTATTCTTCGCGCGTCTTTAGAGTGGCGAGCACCCCGAGAGCATGTCGCGCTAGAGGTAGTGAGCCAAAAGCGCCCAGGACGCAAAGGTGATCCGCTCCGGAGAGAGAACGCCAGGCTCCGGGCTCGGGTCCATCAGCCACAGAGGCCAGGCCCTGTCGACAGAGCCAACCTCGCCCTTGCGCCTTGGAGCACTTCCTCTAATGCAACTACAACCGCCCCGGGGCCAGCCTTTGACTCCAGGTCGGCTTATATCGCTTCAACAGAGCTCTCCCCTGTCACCTACTCTTTCTCTGGCGCCGAGCACAGCTGGTTAGAGCTCCCAACTGGCTACCAGCAGGCATTGCGATCAGGGCACAGGGGCGCTCTCGAGCTTGCAGAAGGGAACATGGCATTTTACTTAACCCGCTCAGCAGCCTCCTCTGACCTCGCCCACTACAGCCTCTGGAACTGGGTGCTTACAGGATATTTTGTCTCAGCAGCCATGGTGGCTCTTCTCTTAGCCTGCTTGGCAATTGTCCAACGGCGGCACAAGAAGCCGAGGCGACTCTCAGACCCAGCCAGCACCTAGCGGGGGTTGCCACCAAAGACTCGGTCCGACAGCTGGCAAGGCTCACAAAGTGGGCTACTGCTTCGGACATGGCCGTCTCCGAGGTTATGACCAAGGTGGGTTCTGGCATGAACGGACAGAGGAAGAGGCTCGCTTGAGTGCTATCGGAGCCGATAGGTAGCACCCTTGTCGTCGAGAACAGAGACCGCCTGGCCCGATTCGCTGTGGAGCACTTACAGGCCGCGCTCTTGGCCCAGCTATTGCAGCAGGTTGCAGCTGAGCTGTAGTGAACCCATGACAATGCAGCCAGGAGCTAAGCCCAGCGTCACCGTCGGCTTCTCCATCCCGGCGGAGGAGGTTTCAACCCTCGAACACCTGGTAGCAGTGTTCGCCGATGGCAACCGAAGCGCCTTCCTTCGGAAGGCTATGCGGCGGATCCAGGCCGCTGAAGTGGCCATGGAACTGCAAGAACTCCAAGCGTACGGCGTTGCCCGTCGTGAGGAGCTCGGCATCCCCGAGGAAGAGATTGACGCCCGGATCAAGGCATTTCTCGCTACGGAGCCGATTTCCTCACTAATGGGCACGGGCGCTCATAAGTCGTCTTCGACGTCATGGTGCTGGTGCGTGCCATCGTCACGAACCGCTCCTCGTTCGAGGAGTGGCCATCTCCGCCCCCAGGAAGGGCAAGTGCGGCATCCGAGTGCGTCGGCATCGCTAACGACGCTGAGGAGTTTGCGCTTTGGGTATCGCCCCACATCTTGGCCAATGTGGAGCGGGTCTTGGTCGAAGTATTCGGCTGGGTCCCTGACCAAACAGAGCGCTACGCCAACCGCCTGCGGGAGATCGCCAAGCGGTCTGGTGGCGGTGAAGTCGATCCCCAGAAGGCCCCTCCGGGCATTCGGATCACCGACTGTTCGGACTTAGAAGACAACCGAATTCTGGAGTTGGCTTCGATCGTCGACGCACAACTTATCGTGTCGAATGGCAATGAGCACCTAACGCCGATGTCACCGTGGCGAGGCACACCGATCATCGTCGACTCAGAGTTCGTGGCTCGGGTAGATGCGGCTCGCCGTGCCAGAAGACGGCGTTATTGAGCGCTGCTAGATCCTAGGGTGCCCCTTAGGTAAGGGAGTCACACAGATGTGGCCCGTGTAACCGAAGGCGATCTGGAAAGGAATAGTCGCGGCCGTCGACCCCAACGCTTGGCAGACCACACCCTCTCTGCCTGTATGGGACCTTCTCACTTCGGCTGGAGGCTCACATGGACTGCGTTCACTTGATCGGCCACAACATGCCCGTCCCGTTTGCACACAGCGGCGATGGCGTAAAAGCTTCGATCTGACGCTGGTGGGACTGGATCGTTTTTATAGATATATCAGTATCGAGAGATCCGTCGTTGCAGGCTACATGCCGCTGCAGAGCTCTTAGCCATCCAGGTCGCCGTTACCGCTTGCGGTTCAGGAATTCGTCCAGGCGCCCAGCGATCCTGCCATCGCCGAGAACCGCTTCGACCAGGTCAGGTTCGGTTACCATGACATCTCCAACGGCAGCCATCGCGGCAGCGTTAGCCATCTGCTTGGTCAGCCTGATCGCGCGCAGGTCGGTCCGTTCAAGTTCGTCAATCATGCGTTGGGCTGTGGCCACAGCCGTGCTAGGGCTCACCACCTCGTCGACCAGACCCCAGTCGGCGCCTTGAGCGGCTGTCAGGGGCTTTGCCCACATGATCATCCGCTTGGCCCTGCTCAGCCCGGCGGCAGCTACGAGCCGGGGGGTACATCCATAGGTGAGGAACATGCCCAACGTTGTCTCCGGGAGGACAAACTGCGCTTGGTTGGACATGATGCGGAAGTCGGTGGCCATGGCAATCGCCATCCCTGCTCCATACGCTGAGCCCTCTAGGGCGGCGAAAGTCACCTGTTGCAGGTTCTCTATCTTGCGCATCATTTCCTGGGCTAGCATCTGCATGGATCGCACCCGGTGCCGCCGCTGGGCATCGTCCAAGTCGAGAACCGCCCTGAGCTCGGCGAGGTCAGCCCCAGCGGCGAACACGTCCCCATCGTGGGTGAGGATCATAAAGGCGACGCCGGGTTGGTCCCGCAACCAATCGGCCAACGCGACCAGGTCGGTGAGCATTTGCAGGTTCACGGCATTGGCGCATCCTGGACGGGACAGCCTCACCGTAAGGGTTGAACCGGCCAGCGACAGCTTAAGCGTCTCAAACGTGGGCGGGTCGTTCAATTAGTACTGCCTTTTACCAACGGTGAG
>JAMCQF010000057.1 GCA_023379605.1 Actinomycetota bacterium | reverse complement strand
CTGCACGCCGCCCACGATCACACCCGGGGGCACCACGGGCTTTGCAAGACTTGGCACAGCCGCAGATCTAGAGATCGAGGCCGGCTTGGGCGAAGGAACAGAGCGAGCCTGGTTGAGCATGGCGACGGTCACAGCGAGCACAGCGACAAGCACGGCCACCACCAGCATCACCACCCTGTGCTGGTGCTTGCGCGTCGACCGGAGCTCAGCTTGGAGCTCGCAGCGCCGTACTGCCCCAGCTGAGGTTGACTTTGGCTGTGCTGCCCCAGCTGAGGTTGACTTTGGCCGTGCTGCCACAACCGCAGACTGGCCACCACCAGCTGCGTTGAGGTTTGCGCTGGGCTGGAGGCCATAACCAGTCACCGCTGGCAGCCTTTGAGTGGGTGCATAGGCCAGGGCAAAATTACCCGGCTGGAGTGGTGGCGACTGTCGTGTCGATCTCCCAGAGCGGGGCGGGCTCGTGTCCGTGCTGGTCGTCATCTCCTTTAAGAGTACAGACCGTAGCGCCGAATGCAACTGATCACCGCCGCAGGCACCAACCCATCTATGGGACGCCCCTGCGCCACACGGTCTCGAACCTCGGAGCTGGACACCTCAATCAGCGGTATCTCTACCAGCACAGAGCGCCAAGGGTGGCCTTGGGGTAGGATGTCATTTGCCACCGCGCCGACCTGTGGCTCGCTGTTGAACACCACGCCGACCTGTGGCTCGCTGTTTGACACCATTGCAGCAGGCATGGTGGCGCCTGGCCTTGGGATCACCGCCACTACCACTTGGTCCACCAGCTCCTCGAACCTCTCCCAGGTCGCCATCGAAGCCGCCACGTCTTGGCCCACGATCAGGTACAGCTCAGCACCTGGATGTGCCCAACGGAGCTCGGCCACGGTGTCTGAGGTATATGAACTTCCGGAGCGCTTGATCTCGATGTCGCTTGCCCTTACACCCTCTATTCCCTCCACCGCAGCGCCCGCCATCTCCAGACGCATGTACGCAGGGGTGACCTCGCGGACCCCAACCTTCTGCCACGGCTGGTTGGCCACCACTAGCAGCACCTGGTCAAGGCTTAAGTTATAGCGAGCATCTACTGCAGCGACAACGTGACCTACGTGAACCGGGTCGAAGGTCCCGCCAAGGATGCCTATGCGCTCTGGCATCTCGTCGCCCAAGCGCATACTGCCATCGAGAGTTGGCCTCTAAAGCAGTTCACGTGCCGGCCAGTCGAGCCACCACTGGCGCAAAATCCTCCATCTCGGGCTCGTGGACGACCCAGTAACTAAGACCGAGCTCCTCTCTGTGACGTTGTAGAGACTCCACGACCTGCTCCAGGGTGCCAACAAGAACAATCGGCATGTTGGCCACAACAGATGAGTCCACGCCGAAACCGGAGGCTACAGCAGAGATGATCTCCCTGCCGTTCTGAGCCACATGCGCGCTGAAGGTCCAGCACTGGAGCTCCAGCTGGGAAAAGCGGTCTCCGGCAGCCTCCTTAACCCAGGCTCTCCGCTTCCTGTAGTGCTCGTTGGTGGCGGTAGCCGCTGCTTGCGGCCCGATCTTCCCAGCTGCCAGGTTGGGGTTCACTCCCACTATGTCAGCCTCTCTTGCGGCCAGGCTCAGGACGCGCTTGCCGCCACCACCGATAATGATGGCTGGATGGGGTGCTGACACAGGAACCGGGGTGGACGCAGCTGAGCGCAACTTGTAGTGCTCACCGTCGAAATCCACCGCGTTCCCGCTCCAGAGGGACTTGAGCATATGAACGGACTCTCCCAGCTTGGTTATGCGGGCCGGGGCCGGGTCAAAGGGGATGCCAGACTGCTCGTAATCGCTCAGCTGCCAACCTGCCCCTATGCCAACTTCAAGGCGGCCTTCGCTCACCAGGTCCAAGGTTGCGAGCTCCTTTGCCACCACCATTGGGTGGCGGAAATCGTTGTCAAGCACCAAAGTGCCTACCTTGAGAGCCGTAGTCGCTTCCGCTGCCACCGTCAGACCTACAAGCGGCCCCCACTGCATCCCCAGATGATCTGGCATGAAGAACGAGGAGTAGCCGTTGCCCTCAACCCGGCGGGCCAGCTCCCGCCATGCTCTCGGATCTGCTGCAAAAGACGCTTGCACTGCGAAACGAAAACCCTTCACGCCAAAAGCCTAATGGGGGTGTGAGGGAGGGCGTAGCACGATCAGCAGTTGTAGTAGCTGGGAGAGGGGCGCGGGGGAGGGGTGGATAACCGCCTTCTAACCTGGCCATTGAAGGTGTTGGTGAACCATCGCTGCGTGTGACCTACGCTGGTGACATGTGGTCACCTGATTCATGGCAAAGCCGGGAGGCGCTCCAGCAACCTGACTGGCCTCAGGAAGCCGCTTTGAAGCGCGTTCTCTCCGAGTTGCGCGCTCTCCCACCGTTGGTCTTTGCGGGAGAGGCCCGTCACTTGGAGTCGGCGCTGGCAAGGGTGGCAAAAGGCGAAGCGTTCCTGCTCCAGGCCGGAGACTGCTCTGAATCCTTCGCCGAGTTCTCTGCCGATCAGATAAGAGACAAGCTGAAGGTAATACTGCAAATGGCCGTAGTGCTCACCTACGGTGCCGGGGTGCCCGTAGTGAAAGTCGGGCGGATTGCAGGCCAGTTCGCAAAGCCCCGCTCTTCGGCAACTGAGATCGTAGACGGCATAGAGCTGCCATCGTTCCGTGGGCACATGGTAAACGACGACTCTCCCGATCCTCTAGCTCGGATACCCGACCCGGAGCGGCTGTTGGCTGCCTACCACCAGTCCGCAGCCACCTTGAATCTGCTGCGGGCTTTCACCAAGGGAGGTTTTGCGGACCTGACCCAGGTCCATGCCTGGAACCAGGAGTTCGTGGCCGCAAGCGCCCAGGGCAGGCGCTACGAGAGCATTGCCGGCGAGATCGAAGCGGCGCTGCGGTTCATGGCCGCTTGCGGAATCGATCTTTCTACGGAGTCCAACCTTCACCAAGTGGACTTCTGGACAAGTCACGAGGCGCTCCTGCTCGTCTACGAAGAAGCCCTCACAAGGCGCGACTCGCTAACAGGCAAGTACTACGACTGCTCTGCCCACCTGCTCTGGGTGGGCGAGCGCACCCGCCAGCTGGACGGCGCGCACGTCGAGTTCCTCTCGGGGGTATGCAACCCCCTCGGAGTAAAGATCGGCCCCGAGGCGAGGCCCGAGGAGGTCGTGGCGCTATGCGACAAACTGGACCCACAGGCTGTCCCTGGCAGGCTCACCCTCATCACGAGGCTTGGCGCCGGTCGGGTAGAGGAGCTCCTTCCGCCCCTGCTGGAAACGGTTAAAAACAGCGGACACGAGGTGGTCTGGGCTTGCGATCCCATGCATGCCAACACCTTCCTAAGCGACGGTGGCCTAAAGACCAGACGTTTCGACGACGTGCTTGCTGAGATAAGGGGGTTTTTCCAGGTCCACAAGAAGCTCGGAAGCTGGCCCGGAGGCATCCATATAGAGCTAACTGGCGAGAACGTGACAGAGTGCCTGGGTGGTCTGGGCGATATCTTGGAGGATCAGCTGGACCTGCGCTACACAACTACCTGTGACCCGCGCCTTAATGCACAGCAGGCAATTGACCTGTCCTTTAGGGTCGCAGAGCTACTGCGCGCATGAGAGGTAGTACTTGGTCCCAAGATCGTACTCTACACCGCCGAGGTCATCGAGTCGCAGAGCTACTGCGCGCATGAGAGGTAGTACTTGGCTATGCGAGGTGCGCCGCGTCATTGTAGCGCACCAGCCGCCAGCGGTGGTCAGATCCTGAAAGCTCCCATTCGGTAAGAGAGCAGTTGGCAGGGCGCATGCCGATCCGGGTAGAAGCGCCTGCGACACCCAACAGTCCAAGCAATGATGCCTCTATCACCCCCGCGTGGCATACTACCACCAAGATCGCACCCGCATTTGAGCTCACTACCCGATCTATCGTAGACATAACACGAGATCTGAAGCTGGTCCAGCTTTCTGCGCCGGGTGCCAAAGGGCGATCGGGATTACCTATCATGTCCGGAGCTCCGTAAAGATCCTCCAGCTCATGCAGGCTCAACCCGTCAGCGACGCCAGGGTGCAGCTCGCACCATCCGCAGTCCTGTTCTATGGCGTCTTGTTGGACCCCAAGCACCGGCGCCAGGATGCGAGCCGTCTCAATCGCTCGTGGAAGGATGCTTGTCTGCAAAACTATCCCAGATGGCAAGGCCGCGACATTGCCCGGATCGCTACCAGCTGGACTTGAAATCTCCCCGGTGCGGGCAAGGCGCTCGCGAAGAGCCTCTGCCTGGTGTATACCGTGCGGCGATAGCCCCGCGCATCCCTTCGGGCCGGCAATCACCCCTAAGACATTTGCAACTGACTCACCATGGCGTACCATGACCAGCCTGGTAGCAAGAGCTCTCCCGTTCAAGCTCCTCGTTGGGCTGGCCGGTCCGGCTGCAGCTCTACTCCACCTCACGCCAGCTCTTCCACGAACCGCTCAAGCTGGCGAAGGTTGCGACACTCGTAAACCCCATCGCAGAAGTTTGCGTATTCCTTCACTATCGAGTCACCCGTGTCCCAGTAAGCCCTCGGCTCAGGGTTCAGCCAGTAGACATGGCGGGCGCGATGCTGAAGCTCTTTGATAACCCAGGCTTGGGAAGCATGGTAGTTATTCCTCGCGTCACCTAAGATTAGCACGCTCGATCTCGGGCCCACCTCTTCTCCCCAGCGGTCAAAGAAGCCCTGCAAGGCGTGCCCGTAGTCGGAGTGCCCGTCCAGCCACACCACGTCGGCCTCGGTGCTAACCCGCTTTACGGCCTCTGAGGCATCCTCGGCATGCTCAAACATCGCGGTCACCTCGTCGATTCCATCCACGAACACGAAGCTGCGGACCTTGGAGAACTGCGAGCTGATGGCATGGACAAGCTGTAGGGTAAAGCGGGCAAAAGCAGCCACGGATCCGGATATATCCGCAATCAGGAAGATCTCCGGTTTTGACGGTCTCGGATATCTAAAGCGAGGCTCGATCGGCACTCCTCCTGCGGAGAGCGAGTGGCGGAAGGTGTCGCGAAAGTCCAGTGGCCCCTTGCGACCATGACGGCGCTTTCGAGCTAGCCTTGCTGCGAGTCTCCTGGTAAGCGGATGTATGGCATGACGCAGTGCGACTAGCTCGTCCTTTGTGGCATGCATGAACTCCACATCCTCAGGCAAAGGGGAGCGGATGCTTCTCGCGAGTGTCGCGGCACCCCTGTCGGCCACAAGGTGCCGGCGGATCTCTGCTTCCACAGCCTGGCGCAGCTCCTCTATCCTCACTCGGGCCTCGTCCAGCGCGAGCCGCTCCTCGAGCGGGGTGAGCATTCCTTGCGGCGCATCCTGGGCTGCACTGGCCATGAGTCGCTCTTTTAACCTGTCCAGGTCTATGTTGCGCAAGGTCCTGTATAGGTAATAAGTGCCCCCCACTGGCCTGCCCGCCTCCATCCCGGCGTATTTAAGCACTGCCAAACGCACCATGGCAGTCATAAGAGAGCGATCGCCTGAGCGCAGCGCTGCAAAGAGCATCTCGGCCAGCTCCTCTGCGCTAAGCGCATCCTCTCCACCTGCCCCAGCTCGCCCCAAGACAGAGCCAGGTCCCCTCAGGCTCTCGCTCAGGCTTTGGCGCTCTTGGTCTAAAGCAGGCTTTTCGTCTGCTTTAGAGATCCTCCAGGATTCCCCCCTAAGCGAGAAGTAGATCTCAAAGACCGTCTCAAAGGCCTTCCAATGCCCAGGGGACTTGACCAAGGTCGCCCCAAGAACGGCCTTTAGGGCCTCTCGATCCTCCAGAGGTATCTGCCCAACCGCATCGGCGGCATCCAGGGACTCGGTGAGTGAGACCGGTAGGCCAGCTGCCCGCAGCTCGCCCACGAACCCCGAGAGAACCTCAAGCATGTGTGTCCAAGTGGGTCACAACGCTCTTCTGAGCGTCAGCTTCCCGGTCCCAGTCTGGGCCGAGCCATGCCAGCGCGTCCAAGCGGGTCATAACGCTCTGCTGGCCGTCAGCTCCTTGGCAGCCTTGTCTATGTCGCTTTTGTACTTGAGCAGGATATGGAGGGTATCGGCCGCCTTCTCGGCATTTATGGACTCCTCGCCCAATATGACAAGGGTCCTCGCCCAGTCCAGGGTCTCTGATACCGAGGGGTGCTTTTTCAGCTCAAGACTCCGCAACGACCTCACCACACGAGCGACCTGGTCTGCCAACAGATCTGATATGCCAGGCACCTTGGCACGCACTATGTCGCGCTCTCGCTCCAGACCTGGGTAGTCTATGTGCAGGTAAAGACAGCGCCT
>JAMCQF010000056.1 GCA_023379605.1 Actinomycetota bacterium | reverse complement strand
TCGATGAGACCTTGGTCGGGGTGCCTGGATGGCTGTTGGCCTTCTGAGGCTGATCTCCACCTGAGCCTCGTCGGCCAGCAACCTGTACTCGATCACATCCTTTGGAACAGAGCCATTCATAGCCGCAATCTGATCACCAGGCCTGATGCCCGCCCTGGCTGCAGGCGAGTCTTCTGCCACCGAGGCAACTATGGGAAGCGGCACGTCTCCACGCTACCTGCACTTGCCCCTGCGTTGCGCGCTAGCGGCGCGAACCTCCGGCTAGCACCCAGGACTCCTGAAGGCTGGCAGGCCGTCAATGCTGGTCGAGTTCTTCTCCTTACGGTACATTGCGAGCCCCTCGAGCCCCTTGCGCTCCCCCCACGCGTCAAGCTCGCGCCTGTGACCCTTGAACTCCATCAGGGGCACCCCATAGCCACAGGAGTCCGACACGCGTGTCACAGAAACCACGATCACTGCTCGCAGACCCACCCCCAGCGCTCTGTGGTCCTTTGAGTTGGCATCAAGTGGGCTCAATCTCTGTGCCGTGGCTTTTTTGGCTGAGTCAGGCTGGGATGGCTCTTGCCGACCGCCTCTCGAGCTGGCACAGACGACCTTGTCCACCAGCGGAGCGAACCTTGGGTCACCCGCCAGTACGGCCTCACCACTCCCATGGATGCGCACAATCCTGGGCTTTCCCTCAAAGGCGCAGAACATTACCACTATCCTCGAGTTCTCCAAAAGATGCGCGACCGTCTCGGCACCACTTCCGGTCTGGTCCAGCCATGCAAGATACGATCCACCAAGAACTGCCAGCTCGCCTCTGTTGCCCTTGGGAGAGCAGTTGATATGCCCGTCTAGTGACAGAGGCGCTGTCGCAACGAAGAAGATCGGCTGGGAGGTAATGAAACGAGCTGTTCTGCCATCAATTTCGCTGTAAGTTCGTCCCATGGAGCAAGCCTAGAGGATGCTGGAGTTCCTTCCAGGGAGCGTGGCTTATTTCTCGCAGCCCCTTAGCCTCTCTGGCATCTGGGCGCACCAAGAGGATGATCAGAGCCCGATCTCTCGCCTATAACCTCTATCTACGTGCAATCGCTTCAGCGCCAGGATAGACCGAAGGTGGAGCGCGTGCTGCTGGCCTCCCCACGAGGCTTCTGCGCAGGAGTCGAGATGGCCATCAAGGCTCTCGCTTGGATGGTGCGAGTCTTCGAGCCACCTGTGTACTGCTACCACGAGATCGTCCACAATCAGCATGTCGTCGAGCAGTTCAAGGCAAAGCATAGATCACCACGGTTAGGCATCCACACCTGCGGGAACCGTTCCTTGACCCGGTCTCGTATTCCGGCCCATTCGGCGTGGTCTTCATAGACGATGTCGCCCAATTGCCGCCGGGAGCTCCTCTCATGCTGTCTGCACACGGATCTGCCCCTCAGGTGGTGCAAGCCGCCAGGGAGCGGGCCGGTGTGGTTGTCAACGCTGTCTGCCCGTTGGTTACCAAGGTGCATCACGAGGTAAAGGTACGCTCGAAAAAGGGCTTTGACATCGTCTACATAGGTCATAGAGGCCACGAGGAGGCGATAGGGACGATGGCAGTGGCTCCTGAATCTGTGCACCTGGTCCAGTCAGAACAGGATGTTGCCAAGCTGTCCATTGCCCAGCGACCTGTGGCTCTTATCGCTCAGACAACTCTTAGCCACGCCGAATGGGCCGGAATACGAGACCGGGTCAAGGAACGGTTCCCGCAGGTGTGGATGCCTAACCGTGGTGATCTATGCTTTGCCACCACCAACAGGCAGGCTGCCTTACAGGCCATTGCCAGCCAGGCTGACTGCGTGGTGGTGATCGGCTCTTCCAACTCCTCCAACACTGTCGCTCTGACCAAGGTAGCCACCGCCGCCGGATGTCCCCGAGTGGTCCGGATCAACTGCGCCAAAGAGCTGCCAGACGACTTGAGTGGGATCGTAGGAGTTACGGCCGGCGCGTCGGCCCCCGAAGAGCTGGTAAAGGAGGTTCTGGCATTCCTTAACCCCCTGGAGGGAGTACAGGAGGTCAGCTGGACCGAGGAAGACGAGTACTTTCCCCCGCCCCCGGAGCTACGAGACCTCTTTCCTGCCCTAGGAGCGGTACTGGCTCTTGGTCTGGGTGCTCCTGCGTCGCCCTACACGCCACTTGCAGATGACCGCACCTCAGGAGCAAGCCAAGTGCTAGCTGAGCTCGCCCCAAATAGCGAGCTATGACTAGGGCCACCTTGCGCGACAATGGGTTCATGCATGAGCCCATCTTGAGCGCGACAACCTTTCCCAGCATGGACGTTTCCACCCCTGAGCAGTGGCAGCAGATAGGCATAGAAACCGCCCGGAACCAGCCCCGGGTCGCAGAGTCGATCTTGTCGCTTATGTCCTGCCTGGAAGACATCACCGACGGCTTCGCCGTCAACCAGCTAGAGCACTCCCTCCAGACAGCCACTAGAGCCGAGCTGGCTGGTGCGGACATCGAGATGGTAGTTGCCAGTCTCTGCCACGACATCGGCAAGGTGATATCGGTAGCCAACCACCCAGCGATAGCGGCAGAGATCCTCCGACCATATGTAAGAGATGAGGTCTACAAGGTGATCCTCACCCATCAGGACTTCCAGGGTCGCCACTACTACCACCACTTTGGCTTGGACCCAGATCTGCGCCGCCATTACAAAGAGGCGCCCTGGTTCGAGCTGGCCCAGAAGTTCGCAGACGAGTGGGACCAAACAAGCTTTGATCCTGAGTTCAAAGCCGAACCACTTAAGCACTTCGAGCCCATGGTTAGAGAGGTATTCGCCCAGCCTCAGAAGGTCTTCTTCTCCCAGTCAGAGACCGTATTTGGAGATGATCGACCAAAGCCGATTTTCCGGCTTTTTGGAGAAAGCCGGCCTCTCGCCCAGCCCTGCTCGTGCCCGCGAGGTCGAGCGCATCCGCCAGATGTCAGCTCTCGTCGACGATCTAGCTCGAGCTGACTTCCAAGAGCGCTACCCCGACCCGTCGCTCGCACCTGTGACTGTGGTGATACCTGCCTACCTGGAGGCCGACAATCTCGGGGATGTCCTTGCGGCCATGCCGGAAAAGGCGTGCGGCTTGGACATCCATACCCTGGTGTCAGTGGACGGCGGTGACGATGGAACCGATCAGGTGGCTTTGGAGCATGGTGCCTACCTGTTGAAGCTTCCCGTCAACCGGGGTCAGGGGGTGGCGTTGAGGTTGGGATACGAGATGGCACTCAAACATGGTGCCCGGTACGTGGTCACTCTCGACGCAGACGGCCAGAATGATCCGGCTGAGATCCCAAACCTGTTGCAACCTGTCGTAGATGACGAAGCCGACTTCGTCATAGCCTCCCGCCGGCTCGGGACAGATACAAGCTTCGATCTGGTCC
Source organism: Actinomycetota bacterium (assembly GCA_023379605.1). Lineage (GTDB taxonomy): Bacteria > Actinomycetota > Acidimicrobiia > Acidimicrobiales > JAMCQF01 > JAMCQF01. Next base: position 22,365 of record JAMCQF010000056.1, on the reverse strand, counting down.
GCAAAACAGGGGTTGTCCTGTTCGGCGAGATCGTGAACCGTCTCACAGGCCTATCTCTGACCGATACCTCTAATGGCTTCAGGGCAATGAGCGCAAAGGTGCTCGCGGAAGTAACTCTGGAACAGGACCAGTATCAGACCGCAGAGCTCATCATAAGCGCAGCCAAGCGAGGCTTTCGTATTGCTGAAAGGCCAACGCTGTGGAAACGTCGCGCTTCGGGGCATTCCAAGAAAGGCAATAACTTGGTATTTGGCTTCAACTATGGCCGGGTGATCCTTTCGACCTGGCTGCGGGAGCGCCGGGCCTGAGCCCGGTTCTCTGCCGAGTCCAACAGCTGCTGGAGGCGGCTGGCTGTCTCTGCGGTAAGGGCTTGGATTGCCGAGCGGGATACTCTTGAGCCCTGCGGCAAGCTTGGCGGAAAGATAGGCTCGCCCACCACCAGCTGGATCACAGCCGGTCGTATCCACTTCGAGCCCTTTGGCATGGCCCGCTCACTTCCTCCTATTCCCACAGGCACGATGGGCACACCCTCGCGCAGAGCTAGGAAAGCTGCTCCTTCATGGAGGTCTTCAACCAGGTTCCCACTGCGACGATTACCCTCGGGGAACAGGACAAGCACCTGGCCAGCTTTGAGCGCAAGCTCGGCCTGCTTCAAGGCCTTCCGATCGACCGCTCCACGGTGCACGGGAAACCCACCAAGGCTGGATACCAGCTTTCCCAGCATTGGGACCTTCCACACCTGGTCTTTTACCATATATCGGAGCTTGCGCCTCCGGACAGCCGCTGCAATCAGCAAGAAATCTATATTTGACCGATGGACTGGAGCGAGTATGAAAGGACCCTTGGAAGGTAGGTTCTCTTGGCCCGAAATCTCAATATGGAACCAAGCCCTAGCCGCACCTATTGCAATACTACGACACAAACGGTAACCGATAGTATAGTAAGGGTCGCGCTCCGGCCAGCTATCCGGCAAAGGCTTTGGGAATGATGGACACGTATCATATGGAAGCATTGCAACTATCTCGTCCACTACATCTGATACTGATCTATTGGTAGTATTAATCACTATCGCGCTTGGATCTCTTGCCAAAGGAGATAGCCTTCGAGTGCTGTCGAGCTCATCACGACGCTTTATGTCATGAGCTACCTCAGAGGTATCCGTGGCTCCCATCTCTTCAGCACGCCGCCGGGCCCTTTCCTGGCTATCGGCGGTCAGAAATATCTTAAGCGTCGCTTGAGGCAGCACGGCACTGGCGATGTCGCGACCTTCGACTACTGATACGGGTCTTGCCTCGGCCCATTCCCGCTGCCGGCGAACCAGTTCCTCGCGCACACCTGCATGGGAGGCCACCTGAGACACCGCCTCATTTACGTCCTTTTCCCTTATGCGCACGCTCACGTCCCGCCCATCCAGCAGCACTCTGGAGCGCACCGATGAGCCCTCCTGGCTTCGCTCGCCAACTGTCTTGGCCCCGGGCCCCGCTGGAACACTCGGACCAGGCCGGGATCGAAGAGTAGGCCCTTTGTCCAGAAGACCAGCTTTGACCCCTTCGACCTCTATCGTGGATTTAGCTGCGATCTCTGCGATCACAGCTCCGTCTTCCAAGTCGTCTCCGCGCTCCAGCGCCGCCAAAGTAACAGCACGATACATAGCCCCAGTGTCAAGCCATTCGCATCCGAGTCTGTATGCCAAGGCCGCTGCAAGCGTGGACTTGCCTGCACCAGAAGGTCCGTCTATCGCAACCACACACGAACTCTTCTCTCCGGGCCTTTTCTCCACGCTGTCTTGCACAGCCGAGGCAGCTTGAACCTGCTCGTGGGAACTCTTCCGGTCACCTGGGCCCCGAGGAGGCAGGGCCGTCATTGGAGCAGCCTACTCATGTCTTGGGCAAATGACGGGTAGCTCGTGTCGACCGATTCCCAGGAGCGTATCACTGTCTTTCCGGTTGCAGCCAATCCTCCGACCGCTGCTGCCATAGCGATCCTATGGTCTCCATGGGAATCGACGGGTCCGCCTGTGAGCGGTTCGCCTGCTGAGCCCGATACCACTAGATCATCCCCCACCACCTCTGCTCTTCCGCCCAGAGATGAGATCAGCTCCGCAATAGTGTTCAGGCGATCTGATTCTTTCACTCTGAGCTCTCCTAGACCATGGAAACTGGTGTCTCCATGGGCCATCGCAGCTGCTACAGCGAGCACTGGCACTTCATCGATCAGGGCGGGTACTTCCTGCTCGTAAACTGTAGTGCCCGTGATCGGGCCAAACCTGGAGGTGATATCCAAGGTGCCGCTTTGATCGGAGCGGACTTTAAGATCTGCACCCATGCGCTCTAAGACATCTAAGAACCCATTGCGGCAAGGACCTGAGTAAACACCTTTCACTGTCACCTCGCTGTGCGGAATAAGGCATCCTGCCACCACCCAGTAGGCCGCTTGAGATGGGTCACCGGGGACGGTCAGCTCTACAGGGTGCAGCTCGCTCGGAGATACCGTGACTCGTCGCCCACCTAGATGCATGCTCGAGAGCTCCGGCTCTACTCGCACTTTCGCTCCGAAGCGCTCTAACAGCTCCTCAGTGTGAGCCCTTGTGGGCACCTTCTCCTCTACGGTTGTATCGCCTTGGGCGCTCAGTCCAGCCAATAGGACTGCGCTCTTTACCTGGGCACTCGCCTGGGGAGGCCTGTAGTAGATGCCTTTAAGATTGCCACCTCGCACTACCAGGGGAGCATTGTCGCCATTGCGACGACCATCTATATGCGCACCCATTTCCCTTAAGGGCTCGACCACTCTAGCCATGGGACGAGAGCGCAGCGATCGGTCCCCACTCAGCACTGACAGCCACGGAAGCGCGGCAGCTATACCAGCTAAAAGGCGCATCCCGGTCCCGGAGTTGCCCATGTCCAACACATCGCATGGCTCAAAGAGCCGGTCGCGACCGCCGTGCACCTGGACACCACCGCTTAAAGGGCTCACTTCTGCTCCCAACATCTGCACAGCCTGAGCAGAGCGCGCCACATCGTCTCCGTCGGGTACTCCACATATAAGCGAGGTCCCCTTTGCCAGAGCCGCCATGAGCACGGCACGGTGGGCTATGGACTTGTCCCCAGGCACGCAGAGCTCTCCTTTGAGCGGTCGACCTCCAGATAGCTCTATGAAGCTCACAGTTGAACGCTAGCCGAGCCAGGCCTCTCCTGGTAAGGCCTTCTTGCATCTGGCAATCGCTGCTCGATCGGCCGCACCGCTTGCCACTCCTCGAGGGGGAGCATATAGAGCTCGCTTATCATATAGAGCTTGCAAACCCTTCTTGGGTTTGGCTGGAGCAGAGCATCCATGAACCTGATGCGCACGAGGCTTCGACTCGCTGCAAGCGATAGTCCCTACAGCCTGCGCAAAGCAGGCCTGTAACCACGCTCTGTGAGAGCAGCACGGAACCTTTCGCTCTCAGCTGCTGCAATCACCACTATGAGGACCCCAGTGCCTCCTTCTGATGTATGGGCGATCTCCAGATCCTCGATGTTCAAAGAGAGCGCACTGGCAAGTGTTGTGATCTCGGCAAGCACACCTGGGCGATCCGGCACCGGAATGCGCAGCTCGGCCAGGTTCGAAAAATCCTTGCCCGCTTCGGCGGCGGGCCTGGCCTTTCGCTCTGGTAGGTTGCGGCGAGCTACAGCGGCCCGCTCGAGCATCTCCAGCAGGGCCTTTCTCTCCCCCCCCACTACAGCAGCTCGCACCTTTGCCAGGGCGGCCATAAGCTCATCTAGGCCAGAGGCTATCGCATCAGAGTTGTCCACACAGATGTCGGGCCAGATCCCCGGATGGCCTGCTGCCACCCGAGTCATATCCCTAAAGCCGCCAGCCGCCAACCTGAGCAGTGCCGCGTGCTCGGTCGCTGCCTCAGAGGCCAGGGACATAAGAGCCGCTGCGGTCAGATGAGGCACGTGGCTCACCTGGGCAACCAGTATGTCGTGCCTGGCCGGCGAGAGTGCCACGACTTCGGCTCCAAGGGAGACCACCACAGAGCGGACCAGAGCGAAAGCTTCTGGATCGGTGTTCTCAACCGGGGTCAGCACCCAGGTGGCACCTACGAACAGGTCTGGATCTGCACCATCTAGACCCACCTGCTCGGAGCCGGCCATGGGATGCCCCCCCACAAACCAACCCGATCGCTCCGATCGGCCACTGCTGGTGACCTCGGATCCTGGGTCACCATCGACAATGGCCTTCATGATCCTCGCCTTCACGCCCCCCACGTCTGTCACAGCTCCGTTGGTAGTGCTCAGAGCGCTTCGAGCCTCAGATGCAATAGCGGCAACTGGCGTTGCGATAAAGGTCAGCTCCGCCTTGGGGTCCAGCCCTATCTCGTCTATTGCACCTGTTTGCCTGGCCGTAGTTAACCGCCTTGGATCGGAGTCCAATCCGCTTACATGCCAGCCCCGTGCCCTTAGAGCGAGGGCTATTGAGCCCCCGATCAACCCGGTCCCTACAACGCAAGCCCGCCGTTTATTGCCTGTGGCGGCGGCGCCAGCTGACCACCCTGAGCTCGGATCCTCCGTCTCAATCATGCGCCAGGTCATCCCGGAGCACTTGAGCGCCCTTGAGGTACACGTGGCGCAGCTCGCTTCGCTCGCGCTCGGTGACAACATGAGCCATCATCCGAATGCACATTGGGAGTGCCCCGTTAACCTCCAGCTCTCGTGCGCACATAAGAGGGACATCGGTCAGGCCCATAGCTCTGGCAGCTGCTGCAGGGAACATCGAATGAATGTCGTCTGTAGCTGTGAAGATCACGCTGACTAGGTCCTCAAAGGCAAGTCCATTGCGCTCTAGCACCTCTGTTACCAGCTCTTGAACACGAGCGGTGACCTGGGTCTCGGTATCTGCATCTACAGTCGTAGCCCCGCGGATGGCCCATATATATGGTGACATAGGCGCTTGAGCCTACAGGTACCGGCCGGGCGCAGTCGGGCGGACCGGTCCCGCAAGAGCTCGGGCTGTAGCCTTGCGGCCGGCTGCCCCCGGTGTAGGAGCACTGGCATGAGGCTGATGTGAGCGTAGCTTGGCTGTGCCCAAACCGGCGCTCGCCAGCATCCTTACCTCCTTGGGGCTAAGAATCCTCCAGTCCCCAGGAGAAAGGCGGTTGTCCGAGATAGGGCCTATTCGAGTGCGCACGAGCCGGCGCACCGGATAGCCAGCAGCATCACACATCCGCCTGATCTCGCGATTATGCCCTTCACAGATAACCAGCTTCAAGGTACCTGGAGCCACTACGGAGGCCCGTGCTCTTGCCACAAATCCATCATCTAAAACGATGCCACGTGCAAAGGCAGCGACTACCCTACGGCCAGGCGTGCCGCACACCTCGGCGAGGTACTCCTTTTCCACGCCAAAAGAGGGATGGGCAAGCCTGTGGGCAAGATCCCCGTCATTGGTTAGAACCAAAAGGCCTTCGGTCTCAGCGTCCAGCCTTCCAACGGGAAAGACTCGCGGCTCATCGGGAACCATGTCTACGACACAGCGTCGCCCAAGCTCATCTCTCGCCGTTGCAATGACACCAGTTGGCTTGTTAAGAATGTAGTGAACCAGTCCAGGGCGGACACCTAGCACTACACCATCCACGGTCACTTCGTCACGGGTCACATCCACGCGCTGGCCCAGATGCGCGAGAGACCCGTTCACAGACACCCTCCTGGTCATGATGAGCTCCTCGCAGGCCCTCCTGCTGCCCAGCCCACAGCGCGCGAGCACCTTTTGCAGCCTCTCACCGCCCGGAGCCGACGTTGGCTGGAGAACTCGTGGAAACTCAGACATCCACGCCAGGATGGAGCCCGGCTTCGAGCTCTTCGAGTGTCTCTACCCCTGGAACGAGCTCACCGATCGGTGGCAGATCGGCCAGGGAGTCAAGGCCCATCTTCTCTAAGAACATCAGCGTGGTCCCAAACAGCGCTGGCTGACCAGGGCCGGCAGCGTGACCGACCTCCTCTATGTAGCCGCGCTGGACAAGCATGCGAACCACTCCATCGGCATTGACACCACGAACCGCTGTGATCTGGGCGCGCGATACAGGCTGCTTATAGGCGACAATGGCCAAAGTCTCAAGTGCCGCGGCCGAGAGCTTGGCAGACACCCCTTGGGTGGCAAAGCGCTCTACGTACTGAGCCATGTCCGGGTGGCTCTGAATACGGTATCCGCCCGCAACCCTCGCTAGGATGAACCCCCTGTTCTGCTGCTCATAGGAGCGTGCCAGCTCTGAGCAGAGGGACTCTACCTCCTCTGACCTTACTTCCAACAGTTCTGCCAGCAGTCCCGGGGGTACAGGCTCGACTGCAACCATTAAAACCGCTTCAACGGCTCTGAACGCCTCGCTGTCTACCATGCTGGAATCTCACCTGCCTCGTCTGGCTGATCAGCCGAGCTACAAGCTGACGGCTCTAAAACCTGCTGCCCCTACGTCTCTTGCGAAGTTGTCGCAGGAACCGAAAGCGCCGCCAGATAACGCTCCATCCACTCACCAGATCAACCGTCCCATCTGCCAGATCCTCCTGAGTAATCCACACCGGCTCCAGCGCCGGCTATTTGCTGATCGAGATCCTGCGCCGGGGCAGTGACCAGCACTGCCGGTCTGGCCGAGAGCCCGTTCGGTTGCCCCCCAGGGGGTGGTGGTACCGATGGCAGATGACCTTGGCTGATCTGGCCCGGCTGCATCGACCTCATGATCTGATCATCCAAGACCTCCTCCTCAGCAGACCCACCCAGCCATGTCACGCGCAGGTCGCCGAACTGGTAGCCCTGGTCGAGCTCTACCCTACCCTGCTTGCACAGCTCCAAGAGAGCAAGGAAATGAACTATGACCTCCATCCGCTCCTCTAGGCCCTCTGTGAGCTTTCGAAAGGTAGAGGTGCGCACCGATGGTAGGTAGTCCATGAGCCCGGCCACCGCCTCAGCTACAGAAACTCGCTCCACCACCACGTGCGAAGTATCCACATGCGGCTGCGGTCTGGACTCTATAGCCTTTGTGAACGCCTTTAGCACCATCTCGGGCGTGACACCGGCCAGCAGGTCCGGCGCTAAGTTCACAAAACGATCTTCCATGCCTGCTGTACGTGGATAGGACCGTGCTGCCTCAGCCATCTTTGAAGCAAGTAACCCACCTGCAATAGCAAAGGTCCTGCACTCCAGCAAACGGGAGAGAAGCAGGTCGCGCTCCTCCCATGCGCAGATCTCCTCATCTGCTTCAACTGCATCAGGACCCGGCAGCAGTCTTTTGGACTTTAGCTCGAGAAGGATAGCTGCGATCACGACGAACTCGCTAGCGAGGTTGAGGTCAAAGCTCTCCATCGAAGCCACGTGCTCCAAGAAGCCATCTATGACCTGAGAGAGAGAGATCTCATATATGTCAGCTTCCTGTGCACTGACGAGCTGGAGGAGCACCTCAAAAGGCCCCTCGAACACGGCGGTGGAGACTTCGTATCCCACAGCCTCGACGATACTGGCTCCAAGCGCGCTAGGGGTGTATGCCATCGCTTAGTGACGGCCGGGACCGGACGATACTGGCTCCAAGCGCGCTGGGGTGTATGCCTACTTGGCGATCTTTGACACCCTTTGACAAGCTGGGAGCGGAGAGGGAGGCGTATCCCTGTTCAGGGCGCCCTTGGTGTTGGCCTACCATGGCCTGCTATGAGATGGTTACCCCCTTCACTTCCTCTAACACGAACTGGCCAGGATCCCTCTAGAGCGACCATCGCCAGCGCAAATGACCAGGATCCCTCTAGAGCGACCATCGCCAGCGCAAATGGCTAGGGTGCTCTCTGGCATACAGCCATCAGGAGAGCTGCATGTCGGCAACTACTTCGGCGCGGTGCAATCCTGGGTTGCCGATCAGGACCTCAACGAAGCTTTCTATTGCATAGTCGATCTCCATGCCCTGACGGTCGACATAGCGCCTGCCGAGTTGCGCAAGCGCACCCTTGAAACTGCCACCACCCTGCTCGCCGCCGGGCTGGACCCGGACCGGTGCACACTTTTCGTCCAGAGCCAAGTAGCTGAGCACACCGGGCTCACCTGGCTTTTGGAGTGCGTAGCAACTTTTGGTGAGCTCAGGCGCATGACCCAGTTCAAGGACAAAAGCGGGGAAGGCTCCCATCCCTCCAAGTCGGAGGCAGTAAGGGTGGGCCTGTTCACCTATCCGGTGCTTATGGCTGCTGACATTCTTCTCTACAACGCCGATCGGGTCCCAGTGGGTGATGACCAGCGCCAACACCTTGAGCTGGCTCGCAACTTGGCATTGCGGTTCAACGGCCGCTTCGGTCAGGTCGTCACCGTTCCAGAAGCCTCAGTGCCCGCCGTGGGGGCCAGGGTGATGGATCTCCAGCACCCCGATCGCAAGATGTCAAAGACAGCCATGTCCCCAACTGGCACCATAGGCGTGCTCGATCCTCCTAACACCATCGCCAGCAAGGTACGAAAAGCCGTCACAGATACCGAAACAGAGGTCCGCTACGACCCGATCTCTAAACCGGGGGTCTCAAACCTCCTAGAGCTATTGGCGGCTGCCACAAGAGGCGACCCAGCTGAGCTAGCCAAGCGCTTCAGCAGCTATGGAAGTCTTAAAACAGAGGTGGCTGAGGCACTCTCGGAATCTCTCCGTCCTCTAAGGGAGCGCCATGCTCAGCTCTCAGCTGACCCACAGGCTGTGCTGGCGAGCCTTGCAGCGGGTGCGGCCAAGGCATCTTCGGTGGCCAAGGTCACCCTGACAAGAGCACAAGCGGCCATGGGCCTCCTCGCTGCCTGGTAGCCAGCGTGCGCTACCGGAGGCTGGTAGCGCATAGCGCCAACTCGTCACCGCAAGGTGATCTCGCAAAAGCTACAGCAAGGTATGACTGTTCAGGCTCATCCAAGACCCACCACCTTGTCCCAAAGGTTGATCTCGGTGTTGAAGAACCAGTCTCGAACCGGAGGTACAAGCAGGAAAAGGGCCAGGGGCACAAGAATCAGCGCCATGCGGATCCTGTAGTAGCCCGGCAGCCACCTCTCAGGAAGAGCACGCTCTAGGACTGCCGATCCATCGAGTGGAGGTATGGGCAGCAGGTTGAACACTGCAAGCAAGATGTTTGCGAGGCCGAGATAGTAGAGCACACGAAGGACCACTACGGGCATCGAGGGCGTGTCCAGAAGGTGAAAGCCAATCGCAGCCAAGGTGGCTAAAGCGATGTTGACCGACGGGCCGGCAAGAGCTACAACCACCCACTGGTCGCGTGGTTTGCGGAGCTTGGAGACATCCACAGGAACTGGCTTGGCCCATCCGAAGGCTGGTGCTCCGATCAGCACCAAGATGGCAGGCAGGATGATCGTCCCAAAAAGGTCTATGTGCGGGAGGGGATTGAGGGTGAGCCGACCAGCTTTCTTTGCAGTATCGTCGCCAAACATAAGAGCCACCCATCCATGGGCAATCTCATGAAGAATGATCGACGGGATCAGGCACGCGAAGAAAATGACCTCGAAGCTATCTATATGCACCTGGGATCCCGCTAGCTGTGATCGAGGTCAGCGCTTGCTAGCACAGTCGATGCAGTAGCGGCTGGCCGGCTTGGCTTCCAAGCGCGCTGGGTTGATCTGCCCTCCGCACCCATCACACCGGCCGTAGGTACCGTTCTCGAGCTTTGCGATCGCGACCTCCACTGCCTGGAGGGCCTCTCTCAGCTGAGCAGCCAGCGCCTCGGCCTCCCCGCGCTCGGCTGTCACCTGGCTCGAGTCCGCAAAGTTGGGGTCATAATCGAGTCCGCCCGCCTCGCCGAATCCCAGCTCGGTGAGCTTCGCGCGCAGCTCTGCACGCTCTTCCTCGAGCAGGAAACGGTAATCCACCGCTGGAGCGTCATTGGCCATGCTACGAGCCTACCCGGCCCAAGCTCACCTCGCGCTGTGTGTTGGGAGTGGGTACGCCGCCCTGGCTTGCGCGTGGGTGCGCCTTGTCATATGCGCTCTGGAGCCGCTCAGGGGAGACCTTGGTGTAGACCTGGGTGGTCATGATCGAAGCGTGCCCAAGGAGCTCCTGGACGATCCTGATATCGGCGCCATGGTCCAAAAGATGGGTGGCACATGAATGGCGTAGCACATGAGGGCTCAGCCGATCCTCAAGCCCGGCTTTGACGGCATAGTGGCGGACGACTCCCCAGGCCCCCTGTCTGGTCAACCTGCCTCCCCTGGCATTCAAAAAGAGCGCCTCTGAGTCGTCTCGCCTTGCCCACTGCCTTGGGACCACAGACCCCCTGCCCTGCGGGCAAAGCCACTCCTGAAGGGCTTTTCGAGCACAGCGGCCCACCGGCACAACTCGCTGCTTGGAGCCTTTGCCCATGATACGCGCCAGGCCTCGCTCGCCGGCAGCATCGAGATCGAGATCGCTGAGCGAAAGCCCGACCAGCTCTGAGATCCGCATGCCTGTGCCGTAAAGAAGCTCTAGGATCGCACGGTCCCTTAAGATGAGGGGGCCCTCACCCACCACGCAGCTGAGCAGGCTCAAGACCTCCGGCTCCGAGAGTGCCTTGGGCAACCCCAGTGCCACTCGGGGGCGCTCCACGTCCAAAGCTGGGTCACAGCCCGCAATACCCTCAGCAAGCAGGAATCTCTGCAACCCGCGCACTGCCGCTAGGGATCTAGCTACTGACGCGGGCTGCAGACCAGCGCTGCCCAGCAGGCTCAGGTACTCCTCTATCACAGCCCGGGTTGCCAAGACCACGGTCAGACCCCTTTCAGAGAGGAACTCCTCATAAGATCTCAGGTCACCTCTGTAGGCAGCCAGGGTATTGGGGGACCTCCCTTTCTCCACAGCTAGGTACGAGAGGAACTCCTCGCACTGCTCAGAGAGCTGCCCATCCAACAGAGCTGCCACTGCCGAGCTCACTTGGGCAGCGCTGGCTGTGAGCCTTGCGCTAGTGCTGCTTGGGCTAGGCACAGCCCGGCAATACTCTTCGCATCTGCCAGCTCACCGGATGCAATAAGCCCCGCTAGGTCATCCATCAAGACCTCCACCACCTCCATATAACGCTCCTCTGCTCCCTGGCGATCGGTGCCGCACTCTTGGAGGCCGCTCGCCAAGAACACAGTGCAACGCTCATCTGTGAAGCCCGGAGTTGTCCAGAACGTGGCGAGCTCCACCAACTCTGAAGGGTTCATCCCTATCTCTTCGATCAGCTCGCGCCGCATGGTCTCCCTGGGGGGCTCTCCCTTTACGTCGCGCTTTCCAGCAGGAAGCTCCAAAAGATACTCCCCTGCAGCCGAACGGAACTGCCTGACGAGCAATACTTTGAGTGGCCCCGGTCCCTCCAAGAGCGCCACAGCAGCCACTGCCCCGGGATGTCGTACCACCTCCCTTGTGAGCCTCTCGCCTTCCGGACCTTCAATGGAGAGCTCATCTACGCTGATCACAGCTCCTCTGAACCGTCGTTCGCTGCCAGTACATCTAAATCCGTAGCGCATCTTGCCTGGTGCCATTGAATGCTCCCCCACTTCTCCCAGCCCTGCTGCTCCCGCAGGCTCTCAGTCGCCAGCTCCCAGCGACCCATCCAGCGCCAAAAGACGTGGAAGCCTCCCCTCAGCACGTGCCATCGAAGCCCTTACCAGCTCCCTGAACAGTGGGTGGGGCCGATCCGGGCGGCTTTTGAACTCGGGATGTGCCTGAGTGCCTATCCAGAATGGATGACCTGGCAGCTCTATGAACTCCACCAGGCGATCGTCGGGAGAGGTTCCAGAGCAACTCAGCCCAGCATCCTCAAGCCTACGGCGGTACCGGATGTTCACCTCGTAGCGGTGACGATGACGCTCGGAGACCACCTGCTCACCGTAGGCTTGCGCAACCTGGGATCCGGCCTTGAGGCAGGCCACGTAGGAGCCAAGGCGCATGGTACCTCCCATGTCGGCCACTTCGGCCTGGTCATCCATCAAGTCGATCACTGGGTCTGGCGTACTGTGCTCGAACTCTCTGGAGTTGGCACGCTCGATTCCCACAACGTTGCGGCTGTAGTCAATAACCATCACCTGAAGGCCCAGGCACAGGCCCAGGCATGGAACGTCGTGCTCTCTGGCATAGCCAGCGGCGGCGATCATGCCTTCTATGCCACGCTCTCCAAACCCCCCTGGGATCACGATCCCGTCCAGGTTGCGTAGGTGGTTGCCGGCTAGCATGCCGATCACCTCCTCAGCCTGGACCCACTCTAGATCCACCTGGGCTCCGTGGTAGTACCCCGCGTGGCGAAGAGCCTCGACCACCGAGAGATACGCATCGGGAAGGTTCACGTACTTGCCTATTATCCCGATCTGCACCTTGTCGCTGGCTTCCTCCACCTTCGAGACAAGCGTCTCCCAGCCAGCGAGATCCACCTCGGTGGTTCTGCCCTCTAAGCGAAGCACTTTGCACACAAAGTCATCCATACCCTCATCGTGTAGGACCAGTGGGATCTCGTAGATGCTTTTCGAGGCGTCAACGGCTGAAATGACAGCCTCTATTGGCACGTCACAAAGCAGGGAGATCTTCCTTTTCAGACCATCCGATATAGGCTGGTCGCTCCGGCACACTATGACGTCAGGCTGGATGCCCCGGCTGCGCAGCTCAGTGACCGAGTGCTGGGTCGGCTTGGTCTTCTGCTCCCCTGATGGAGCCAGGTACGGCACCAAGGTGAGATGCACATAGCAGACATTGTCACGCCCCACATCTCGCCGGAACTGCCTGATCGCCTCGATGAAGGGAACGATCTCGATGTCGCCCACAGTGCCCCCTACCTCTACTATCACAACGTCGATATCATCGCGGGCAAGGCGTGCCACTCGCTCTTTTATCTCGTCAGTCACGTGCGGGATGACCTGGACGGTCTTGCCCAGATAGTCACCTCTGCGCTCCTTTGCGATCACCGCAGAGTAGATCGACCCGGTAGTGGCATTGGAATCCCGGTGAAGGTTCTCGTCTATGAACCTTTCGTAATGCCCAAGATCCAGGTCCGTCTCCCCTCCATCCTCGGTGACAAAGACCTCACCATGCTCGAAGGGGTTCATGGTCCCAGGGTCCACATTTATGTACGGATCCAGCTTGCACATGGTCACACTCAGGCCTCGGCACTTGAGCAGGCGACCAAGAGCCGAGGCAGTCAGGCCCTTGCCCAAAGAGCTCGACACCCCGCCGGTCACGAACACGTACTTCGTACGGCCTCCAGCTGCCTGCCTCATTCGCTTCGCCTTCCTGGTCGAACCCTATGTCTTATTTACCTATAGCCCTGCATGCGCGAACTTGAGCTACACCCTAGGTGCCTAGCCGATCACGGGTGGCCCTTTCCAGCAGCTCCACAGCGTGCTGGTGAGCCACGGCGCTCCTTGGATGGCCTGAAAGCATTCGAGCCAGCTCTGTCACCCGGTCCTCATCCTCCACCAAGCGTGCTCTGGCAACCACCCGATCGCCTTCTTGAGCTTTGGTGACAACCACCTGATGATCAGCGTACGCAGCCACCTGGGCCAGGTGGGTCACCACCAGCACCTGGCGACCGGCGGTTGCGAGCTCCGCGATCGAACGTCCCACTGACACAGCCGCCTCTCCGCCAATCCCAGCGTCCACCTCATCGAGCACCACGGTGGGAGGTAGGCAGGCGCCTTGATCGCTCGAGCTATTCTCGGGCACGACCAGCCTGAGCGCCAGCATGATCCTAGCCAGCTCGCCCCCCGACGCCACCTTCGAGAGCGGCAGGACCGGCTCGCCCGGGTTTGCTCCCAGCCGGATCTCCACCTCCTGGGGAGATCCGGTTGGCCCTATCACCACCTCCATCCGGGCACGCTCCATGGCCAGAGTGCGAAGTCGCTCCTCCACAAGCCGGGCAAGTTGGGGCGCGGCTTGCTGCCTTTCATACAGGACCGCCTTCTCGAGATCGACCAGCTGTGCTGAGAGCTGAGCGTGAGCCCTCTCAAGCTCCGCCACCCTGTCTTGGCTCGAGGCAAGCTCTGCAAGTCGAGCACGAGCTCGCTCTGCGTAGGAGATCACCTCTGCCAAGCTGGCAGAGGAGCTTGCGCCATATTTGCGGCGTAACTGAGCGAGAGCCTGACGTCGCTCTTGCACCGCTTGGAGCCGCGCTGGATCGCTCTCCAAGCCGTCTGCTTCACGCCGGAGCTCACGTGCAACATCTTCCAGCTCAGCAACGTTGGATGCAAGCCTTCCCGCCAGTTGAGCCAGCACTGGATGCCCCCTTAAGGCAAGCTCCGCCCTGGCAGCGGTGTCTCTGGATTCCTCTGCCAGCTCGGCAGCGGCTGTAGCTGCATGAAAGAGCACTTCCACATTGGCCAACCGCTCCTGGTCTTGTGCGAGCACCGTGTCTTCCTCTGGGTCCGAGATCCCTGCAGCATCCAACTCAGCCAATTGAAACTTGAGAAACTCCGCCTCTAAAAGACGGGATTGGCCATCCCCACCAGCTGTTTGAAGAGCTTTTTCGATAGAAGCAATCCTGGACCTCAACTCACGCAGTGGTGCGAGATCGATGCCTGCAAACCTGTCAAGAGCGTCGCGCTGGGCAGCTCGTGAGAGCAGTGCCTGGTGAGAGTGCTGGCCATGTATATCAACCAACGACTGGCCGAGCTCGGACAGGCTGGCCACGGGTACCGTTCTGGCGTCCACCCATGCCCTGGATCTACCCGAAGCCGGCATGGAGCGCGAGATGACAAGCTCCTTCCCATCGAGCTCGAAGACCGCCTCGACGAGTGCCTCGGCCCCACCCGCTCTCACAACGCTGGAGTCGCTGCGGCCGCCTACAAGCAGCTCTATGGCTTCGACCACCAAGGTCTTGCCGGCACCGGTCTCTCCGGTCACTGCGGTAAGCCCGGGACCCAGCTCCAAGGTGAGATCCTCTATCACCCCCAGATCCCGGACACGGAGCTCCACCAGCACCAGAGCCCCTAACGCTCCAGCCTGTCAGCCAAATTGAACTTGGCCTTGAGTATCGAGTGGAAATCCCTGGGAGCAAAGGTGACAAACCTGGCCGGATGCGGGCCGGCACGGCAGGTCACCTTGCTTCCCGGCATGACAACCGCCTTCTGCTGGCCATCTACTGCAAGCGCTGCAGGTGGCCCTTCGAGCACCTCAAGCTCCAGCCACTCGCTCGGACCGAGCACCAAAGGCCGATCGAAAAGCATGTGCGGAGCTACTGGGGTAAGGACAAGGGCTCTGTGGCTGGGAGAAACAATGGGCCCTCGCACCGAAAGATTGTAGGCCGTTGAGCCAGTAGGGGTTGCAACGAGCATTCCGTCTGCAACATAGGTTAGAAACGGTCGCCCAGATATTGACACGGCCAAGCGGATAGTGTGACCAGGAGCGGTCTTTTCAAGCACTGCCTCGTTCAGTGCGAGCACCGGTTGGCACGAACCAGCTTCGCTCCCAGCAGCGCGATCAGCGCGAAGCAGCTCAACCTCGAGGGTCATGCGCTCTTCTATCCCGTGATCTCCTGCCATGAAACGCTCGAGCGCGTGCTCGAGCTCGCCAGGCTCCACCTCTGTCAAGTACCCGAGCACCCCGAGGTTTACACCGAGCACCGGAACCCCAAGTGGAGTGGCCAGCTCGACCGCCCTGATCATCGTCCCATCCCCACCCAGGCTGACCACCAGATCAGGTCTGTGCCCAAAGCAATCCCACTCTGGAGCCTGCCATGAGGACTCCGCCTGACCGGCGAGATCCCCTCGAAGCCCTTGTGGAGCATCAACGGTCTTTGCAGTAAAGCAAGACAGAACCACATGGCCGCGACCCTCCAACCATATCCTTGCCCTCTCTGCGGCTGAGACTGCCAACGCCCTGTCTGGGTGCACGACAAGGGCCACAGTCCGCTCTTTTGTGGTCATTGCTCACCCTGGCTGGCTGGGGGAAGCGAGTTAAAGAAATGCCCCTGGAACGGCGGGAGATCATCCCCAGCTGATGCCTTCGTCACAGGCTCTTCCGTCCTAACCAGGGCGGTAAACATGCTCAACACAGCTGCGGGAACCTGATTATGAGCTACAGAGGGGGTGCGGCTATATGACCTGGCATGAATGAAGAACTCTGTATTGCCGGCTGCTCCTTTGAGTGGTGAGACCATCGCTCCCATGATGTCTGCTCCCTCAGCCAGGAGCGCGGATGCCACCTTTACAAGCGCCTGATGCCAGATGCGTGGATCGCGAATCACACCTCGTCCCCGCGACGCTTCCCTGCGGCTCGCCTCGAACTGAGGCTTCACCAGCAACACAAGATCCGCTCCAGGCTTACAAAGACGCCCAGCGAGGGCAGGTACAACCGCTGCGAGGGAGATGAAAGACAGGTCAGCTACGATCAGCGAGAATCTCTCGCCAGCCAGAGGGTCGCTAAGGGCGTGCCCGAGGTCACGCACGTTGCACCCTTCGATCATCGTGACACGCGGATCAGCCACAAGACGAGGATGCAGCTGAGCCCGCCCAACGTCTACCGCAACTACATGTAAGGCCCCGCGTTGCAGCAGGCAATCTGTGAAACCCCCAGTGGAGGCACCCGCGTCAAGAGCACGGCGCCCTGCCACCTTCACACCAAAGCTGGAGATAGCAGCACTCAGCTTCAATCCCCCCCGGCTCACAAAAGGTGGCGGCGGCCCTATAACTTCCAGCGGCTCATCCACGCCTACCAGGCGCGCCGGCTTTACGGTAGGAGCCCCGCCTACCAGTACCAGACCTGACTCAACGACCACGCGGGCCTGTTCCCTTGAGGCGACCAGGCCTCTTCGAACCAGCTCTGCGTCGAGCCTTCGACGAGGCGAGCTGCTCAGTGGTCCGCTGCAGGTGCCTGTTCAGGCGGTTCCTCAGCGCGTGGCGGAGAGGCCTTCCTTGGGGTGGCTCCCGATGATCTTCTCACCTTTCCCATACTAGCTGTTGCCTTGGTCGATCTCGCCGAAACCTTGCTCGTAGAAGCCGCTGCTTGCTTCTTGGCAGCTCCTGATGCGGTCTTGGCAGCCTTCTTTGCGCCCCCCGAGGCAGTGGTCGCGCTGGACCTGGCTGTGGACGGCCCGGCGGCTCCTCGCTTCGTCGATGCAGCTTTGGCAGCTGACCCAGCCGCCTTTCGAGCAGACTTGGCACTCTTTCGAGCCGCAGCAACACCTGGAAGCTGATCCACCCACTCCCGCAGGGAGCCAACCAACCTACGCAACTCGTCTGGATTGTCGAGGCCCAAGGCTTCAAGCTGGCGGTTAACCTCTGTGCGCACCATCTCCACGACTGCGTCAGTGGTCTCCTTGCTTCGCTCAACAAGATCCTCGACCCAAGCCTGTGTCTCATTACGCTGGAGCTCACCGGAGCGGACGAGATCCCGAACGATCTCCTCCGCTCTAGACCTGGTCACCTGGCTAAAAGCCATACCGGCTTCAAGGTACCGGCGAAGAAAATCGTTGGAAGCCATGGTGCAAGGTTACTCATCGCCGCGCGTGCTTGCAACAGGCAGCAGCTTTGCTGCTCAGCCTCCGACGCTCCCAAGTGAGCCGGAGGCCAACAACTTCCATGCAAAAGGCGCCAGATCAGCTCGCCCTTGAGAGCGCCATCTCTACAAGCACGGCAAGGCTTGGCGCTTCCAGGTCGATCGGCCCGCCAGCTCCGGAGCGATCAGATCCCAAAGGGTGAACCGTTGACCCAGCTGGATCTGCTGGCAGACGTCGCTGGTCACCAGGCTGGCTCTCACTGGGGCGGCTACCTATGTGGCGGCTATCGGGGCGGCTACCTATGTGCTGTGTCTCAGCGCTGCCTTGCCAGCTGGGGGGGCAGTTCACCTCCGAGCGCACAAAGCCAAAGGGGGCTCCTATGCGCTCCGCCAGCTTTCCATCGGTTGCTAGGCGGTCCCCGGCCACCATCTCCACCTGGCAATGCTCAGGAAGGCGTGCCCTTATCAGATCCACGATCGGCTCGTGCGGCTTGCCTGCAACCACAGGGGTGGTCTCCGAAGCGGCGGCCACAGCAGCAAGGACAGCGCCCGTACCCGGCACAAGACCGCTGGGGGTGGGATGGGTGACATCTTCGTTGGTTCCAATGAGCTTCGCGCCCGCGCGCACCGCACGCTGAGCAACGGTCAGACGGTAAAAGTTGAAATCCTGATCAAAGCCCACCACCACAGCATCAATTGCATTCTCCGGGTCACTCAGCCCATCTAAAGGGGCCTGGAGACCGGGCAGGATCACGCGCGCTCCTCGCTTCTCAAGCGCCTCGTAAAGCCCATCTCCACCCAAGGCAAGAACTCGGTCCCCTGGCTGAACTAGCGACGCGGCAGAGTCCGCAGAGCTCACCAGATCCACGCGGGCCGGATCTATACCCGCACGCAAGAGCCGATCTGCGTACTGGCTATGGCTCGGACTTGAGTTGTTGCTGCACAGCAGCACTCCTATCCCTGCGTTCAACAGACGCTGCACTGCTTCCCCCGCGCCGGCAATTGGCTCCCCGGACAACCATACGACACCGTCTAAGTCGATCACCCAAGCCTTTCTAGGCCCCGCCCCGATGGGACTGGCTTTAGGGTTGGTATGAGTGCTGCAGGCCATCTGCCGACGCTATACAGCTCAGATGCCCATGAGCAACTGCCTGCCGTGTTGTCCAGAGGGCTCCCATGTGTGATACGCAAGGAGCATGCCTCGATTCGAACCGTTCGCGGGCCTTTGCTACAACCCTTCCAAAGTCACCTATGACGACGTCATCGCTCCTCCATACGACGTGGTGGATGAAGACGAGCGCGCCGCTTTGGCAGGTCGAAGCCCATTCAACGCGATAGCTGTCGAGCTCCCCGAAGATGACCCCTCAAGTGGATTGGACCGCTACCAAGCAGCGGCATCACTGTTTGGCCAATGGCAGCAAGACCATGTCCTTATTAAAGATCAGCGCCCATGCTTGTATGCCTACAGGATGACCTTCATCCCAGAGGACGGCCCTGGTGCAGGGCATGGAGGCAATGGGCCAGACCATATGGCCTACCGTGCAACCCTTGGGGTCATTGGAGCTTTGGAGGTGGTCCCGCCCGGACATGGAGAGGTCCTTCCTCACGAGCAGACCATGTCCAAGCCCAAAAGCGACCGCCTGGACCTGCTCAGGGCAACGCGGATTAATACCTCGCCTGTCTGGGGGCTCTCGCTCGCGTCAGGGCTGAGTGCAGCTATTGCTGGCGAAGGAGCCAGCGGAGCAGCCGGGCCAAAAGCAATTGACCGGCCGGCCGAGATCGCGGCCGTCGACAGCGATGGTGTGCTCCACGAGCTATGGAAGATCAAAGATGCCGACCAGATCCAACGCATCTCGGAGCTGGTAAGGGCTGCACCGGTGGTGATCGCAGACGGCCACCACCGTTACGAGACAGCGAATGCTTATAAGGCACAGCTGGCGGCCACCGGCCAGGAGGCTGCAAAAGCCGCAGAGCTGGTCATGACCTATGTGGTTGAGCTCGCTGAGGATCAGCTGACAGTAGGGCCTATCCACCGCCTTATCTCGGGCCTTCCATCTGGCTACGACTTGCAAGAGGGGCTGTCGCAGGCCTTCCAACTGTCGCGTCTCGGGCCAGACGATCAGCTCAAAGAAAAAGATGCCGCTTCTTCGCTGACCCTTGTCACCCAAGAAGGCTCCTACAACCTGACGCCCACAAAGGCCGCCCTTGACAACGCCGAAGATCCAGAGCTGGACTCGAGCGTGGTGGCCTACGCACTGGCAAGCCTGCCTGACCACGAGCTCTCCTACCAGCATGGGCGCCAGAATGCGCTTGCAGCTGTGGCAAAAGGCGACGCTCAGGCTGCAATACTTTTGCGTCCGGTAAGCATCGCCAAGATTGCATCGATGGCAGAACGCAACCTCCGCATGCCCCCCAAGTCGACGTTCTTTTATCCAAAGCCTCGAACTGGAATGGTCTTTCGCCCGCTCGATCCTCGCCAGGGTTTCAAACCTGCTGCCAAATAACCGGCTTTAGCAGGCTCAACCTTCCACCTGGCACATGAGGTACTGACGCAGAGAACCGCTCAAGCAGGCAGCCGGGAGGGATCAGCCGATGGTCCAGGTAGAGCCAGAGCGCAACAGCTCGTCAAGGCCCTCGACTCCAGGCTCACGCCTGGCTTTATCAACCTGCCCAGCCATGCCTGAGCCGAAATCGGCCTTGGCAACAGCCCTGAACACGCCAATGGGGGTCGGTTCATAGGGGCCGTTGGCAAGCCTGGAAAGCGCGAAGGCGAGCCCTGGGTCCTCGCGAGCCTCGTCATGGATCACCAGAGCATCTTCTCCCACGCTATCTACATCGACCACACGAGCATGACCCTGAGAATCCATCACCACCCCCTTCTCCCCATCAGCACCAAAGCGGATCGGCTGGCCATGGACCAAGGGGATGAGCATCGATGAGCGTACGTCCTTGCCAGTGATCCGCTCGAAAGCACCGTCATTGAACACGTTGCAGTTCTGATAGATCTCGACAAAGGCGGCGCCTTTGTGCGCGTGGGCCCTGCGAAAAGTCTCCATCATGTGCTTGCGATCCATATCGTGGGTACGGGCCACAAATGTCGCCTCTGCCCCAAGAGCGAGGCTCACCGGGTTGAACGGGGTGGCAAGCGAGCCAAACGGGGTTGACTTGGTGACCTTGCCAACCTCAGAGGTTGGAGAGAACTGACCTTTTGTAAGGCCGTAGATCTGGTTATTGAACATGAGGATCGTGATGTTCACATTCCGTCTGAGAGCATGTATCAGATGGTTTCCTCCAATAGAGAGGGCATCTCCGTCCCCTGTGACCACCCACACATCCAGGTCGGGCCTAGAGACTGCCAAACCTGTGGCAAATGCAGGAGCCCTGCCATGTATAGAGTGCACGCCGTAGGTGTTCATATAATAAGGAAACCTCGCAGCGCAACCAATTCCGGAGACAAATACTGTCTGCTCCCGCCTTACACCGAGCTCAGGCAGGAGCATCTGAACCGCTGCAAGGATCGAGTAGTCGCCACATCCTGGGCACCACCGGACCTCTTGATCAGAGGCCCAGTCCTTCCTCGTCGTAACTGGTGTAGCAGTGTCAGTCACTACTCCTCCTCCATGTCCGGCCTTGGAGCGGCCGCGTTAGGCGATGCGCCGCTCCCTTTCCGATTTCCGTTGGATGCCCCTCCTCCAGCCAGCAGCGACCCATTTGCGCCCCCTGCTGCTTGCGAAACCGCAAGAGAGGACTCCTCCAGGCACAAGCCGAGAGCTTCTTGAGGATCACCGCCGCCCAGGGCAGCTGTGATCGCCCGCTCTATCTCAGCGGCCTTGAAGGGCACACCTTCGACTTTATTCACAGACCAGGCGTCCACCAGGTACTCGGCTCGCACCAAGCGAGAGAGCTGGCCCATGTTCACCTCGGGGACTAGCACTCTGGGGAAAGCCCTTACAACCTCGCCCAAGTTGGCTGGGAATGGGTTGATGTGGACGAGATGGGCATGTGCGACCCTTGCACCTTTGGCACGCACCCTTCGTACACCTGCGGCAATGGCCCCATAGGTGGATCCCCATCCGAGCACCAGCAGCTCTGCCCCTTCATCGGCGTCAACCTCCACGGGCGCTATGTCTGAGACAATCGACGCGATCTTGGCTGCTCTTAGCTGCACCATGCGCCCGTGGTTGGCGGGATCGTAGGAGACATTGCCCGAACCGTCGGCCTTTTCCAAGCCACCGATCCTGTGCTCTAGACCCGGCGTACCTGGAACCGCCCAAGGGCGCGCGAGTGTTACCGGATCCCGCAGGTAGGGCCAGAACTGCGCCGTCCCGTCAGGACCAGTATGGTTCGGCTCTGAGGTGAAAGGAACCGAGATGTCTGCAAGGCTGTCCATCTCAGGAAGTCTCCATGGCTCGGACCCATTGGCCAGGTAGCCATCCGAGAGCAGGAACACCGGAGTCCGGTACTTAAGGGCTATGCGAGCAGCCTCTATCGTCGCCTCGAAGCAGTGCGAGGGCGTCCGGGCTGCAACTATGGGCACAGGAGCCTCCCCATGCCTGCCGTACATCGCAAGCAGGAGATCTGCCTGCTCGGTCTTTGTGGGAAGGCCGGTAGAAGGCCCCCCGCGTTGCACATCGACGATCACAAGGGGCAGCTCCAGGCTCGCGGCGAGGCCGATAGTCTCAGCCTTTAAGTCCACTCCTGGACCTGACGTGGTCGTCACACCCAGTGCGCCCCCCTAGGAGGCTCCCAGCGCAGCACCCACGCCGGCGATCTCATCTTCTGCCTGGAAGGTAAGCACGCCGAAGCGCTTCTGCTTGGAGAGCTCGTGAAGGATGTCTGACGCTGGGGTGATCGGGTACGAGCCGAGAAACAGCGTCAAGCCCGCCAAGCGAGACGCGGCGATCAGCCCCCAGGCAATGGCTGTGTTTCCGGTGATGTTGGTG